>CALMOJ010000095.1 GCA_937871815.1 uncultured Neisseriales bacterium | reverse complement strand
AGCAGGTCAATTTCCTTGTAATCGGCCCCCTCTTTTTTCGGCTTCGCAATCAGCGTTTGCATCCGCGATTCGATTGTCGTCGATATGCGGTCAACCGCATTAAATCCATCCCAATCATCGCGCTTCTTCCATGAATAGACCGTGGCCGCTGACAACTTCAGTTCGTCCGCAATCCGCGCAATGCGCCAGCCCTGCCAGTACAGCGCACGGGCTTGGCGGCGGGGGTCGACGGGCAAAGCAGCAGGTGTCAGTACGGTATCCATCCCGCTAGTGTGTCAGACACCCAACCCCCTCATCTCACCCGCTGCCCGTAGCCCAATACGCTACGACAAACCGCCGTTGCCACACCGCCGCTGCCCAATCAAACATGCTCACATCAAACCAAAATTAGTGAGCCGTTATGCCAAACAGCAAGTATTTCCGCGTAGCAACAGAAGGCCAAACCACCGATGGCCGCGTCATCAAGCGTGAATGGATTGAGCAAGCGGCAAAAAACTACGACCCCAAAAAATACGGCGCACGCGTCAATCTAGAGCATCTGCGCGGCCTCGCACCAGACAGTGCCTTTCGCGCTTTTGGCGATGTGATTGCCACCGAATCCCGCGACGTGGAAGACGGAAAAAAAGCCCTGTTTGCCCAAATCAATCCCACCGATGAACTGGTGATGATGGTCAACAAACTGCGGCAAAAAGTGTATACCTCCGTTGAAATTGACCCCCAATTTGCGGGTTCTGGCGAAGCCTATCTCGTCGGCCTTGCCGTCACAGACAGCCCCGCCTCGCTCGGAACCGAAATGCTGACCTTTGCCGCCACCGCCGCCGTCAACCCTTTGCTTTCCCGCAAGCTCAACCCGCACACCGTCTTTACTGCGGCCACAGAAACCACCCTCGAATTTGACGCGGAAACCGGCGACGGCTTACTTGAAAAAATCAAAAAACTGCTGGCCGCAAAAACAACAGAGACCACAGCGGGGCAGGGGAATAAACCCACCGTGCCCCCCACGCAAGAGCTCGACGACCTCCGCCACGCCATCGTCGCCATCGCCGCCAGCCAACGCGAAACCATCGACACCGTCGCCGCCCTAAATCACGCTATTCGCGCACTCGAAACCCTCACCCACACGCTGTCTACCACCCCAGACCGCCAGACCACTCCCCGCCCCACTGCGACCGGCAGTGGCCACGGGAAAGCAGACGAAACCACCGATTGCTAACTCGAGAGACCCCATGAAAACCACCACCCGCGAAAAGCTAAACCACTACGTCAACACCCTCGCCACGCTGAACGGCGTGACCGCCGAAGCAGTCACCAGCAAATTTGCGGTGACCCCCAGCGTCCAGCAAAGACTAGAGAAGCGCATCCAAGACACCAGCGACTTTCTCAAGTCCATCAACATCATCGGAGTCAGCGAAGCCGAAGGCGAAACCCTGATGCTCGGCGTATCAGGCCCCATCGCCAGCACCCAAAACACCGACACAGCAGAACGTCAACCGCGCGATGTTAGTACGCTGACCGCCAACAAATACCGCTGCGTCCAAACCAACTACGACACCCTCATCAAGTATCAAACGATGGATGCGTGGGCAAAATTCCCCGACTTCCAAACAAAACTGCGCGACTCCATTACCAAGCGCATCGCCCTAGACCGCATCATGATCGGCTTTAACGGCAAAAGCCGCGCCGACACCAGCAACCCAACCATCCACAAAAATCTGGAAGACATCAACATCGGCTGGCTGGAAAAAATCCGCACCGCGGCCCCCCAGCGCGTCATGTCAGAACAGGCCGCCACCCCAGGCAAAATCACCGTGGGCGTGGGGCATGAATACGTCAATCTGGATGCCCTCGTTTACGACGTGGTCAACAGCAAAATCGAACCGTGGCTGCGCAACGACACCAATCTAGTCGCCATCGTCGGACGCGAACTCATGGCCGACAAATACTTCCCGCTGGTCAACCAAAACCACCGGCCAGAAGACATCCTCGCCGCCGACATGATTTGCAGCCAATCCCGCATCGGCCACCTGCCCGCCGTGCAAGTGCCCTTTATGCCCGCCAACGCCATCTTGATTACCCGACTCGACAATCTGTCTATCTACTATCAAGACGGCGGGATGCGCCGCAGCGTCATCGACAACCCCCGCCGCGACCGCATCGAAACCTATCAATCCAGCAACGATGCCTACGTCGTCGAAAACTACGACGGCGCAGCCTTGGTTGAAAACATCGTGCTGGCTTAATGACTCCCGCCCGCGCCCACTACCTCCGCGTCAGCGCAGAGATGGCACAAGCCCATACTCAAGCGGGGAGCGGTCTTGAAAACTGCACCGAATACGAGCTTATGCTGGTGAAACTTGCCGCAGACCGCCGTCGACTAAAAAGCGTGCAGTCAATGGAACGCAAAGCCGAGGTCAAGCGCGGCCTGCTGCCGGATTACGCCCCGTGGATAGACGGGGTGCTGGCAGCAGGGCGGGGGGCCCAGGATGAAGTCTTAATGAGTGTGATGGTATGGCGCATGGATGCAGGGGATTTTGAAGGCGCGTTAGACATCGCAGACTATGCCCTCCAACACAGTCTGGTGATGCCAGACCGCTATCAGCGCACCACCGCCACCGTCATCGCCGAAGAAGTGGCCGATGCCGCAAAACGGGCGCGGGACGGCCAAATACCCTTCCCAGCCGACGTGCTACAGCGGACGTTTTGCCTCACCGCCCTATGCGACATGCACGATCAAGTCCGCGCCAAACTCCACAGAGAAATGGGCTTACACCCCGACACCGACCCCAAAGCCGCACTGGGCCACCTGCAACGCGCAACCCAGCTCAACGACAAAACAGGGGTCAAAAAACAAATTGAAAAGCTCAACCGCGAGCTAAAGAACACGGCGACACCCGCCTAAACGAGCGCACCCCGCACCCGTCGGCAGGGGGTGGCGGCATTGCTACCCGCAATCAGCCAAAACCCCCTCCACCGACGACAAGACAGGACAGGTCATGCTTTTAGCCATTGCCCCCCCCGCCACCACCACCCCGCCCGAACCCATCCTCGACCGCGATTTTTACCCCGAAATCCACCCCGCCGCCGCGCGGGAAGCCATGCGGCTCGATGGCACCGTCACCGACACACGGCTACGGCTCGCCCTCGTCGAAGCCATTGCCAGCATCAATTGCGACCTCAACAAATGGCGTGCCGACCAGCAAGACGCAGGGCATAGCCGCCTCAGCGAAGTGCCCGCCGAATCCATCGACAGCCTAAGCGTCAATGTCCACCACTACACCCACGCTGTGTATTGCCTCGCCACCGCCATGATCAACGAGCGTTACAAAAACTACGACACACAAGCGGGCCCACGCCTCGTCAGCATAGACACCATGATTGACGACCTCCGCCGCGATGCCCGTTTTTCCATCCGCAATATCTTGGGCGTGACCCATACCACGGTAGAGCTGATTTGACCCCGCTTATCGCCCAGCAGCACGACACCCTCGACCTGATGTGCTGGCGTTTTTATGGCCGCACGCAAAGCGTTTTGGAGCGCGTTATTGAAGCCAACCCGCACCTACCCAATTACGGCAACACCCTACCCCTCGGCACGCCGGTACTGATGCCGGACACCCCACCGCCCACCCCAAAACCCACCCTATCACTATGGGATTGATTGATGATTAAGCACACCACAAGCCAAGCGGGTTTAGCCCTTATCGCAAAATCGGAAGGCTTCCGCGCCACCCGCTACCGATGCCCAGCAGGGCTTGAAACAATTGGTTACGGCCATGTGATTAGCAAAAACGAACGACACCTACGCGATGCCACCCTGACCGAAGCGCAAGCCCTGACCTTGCTCAAAAGCGACTGCCTGATTGCCGAAAAAACAGTCAATGACCGCGTATGCCTACCGCTGAATCAAAACCAGTTTGATGCACTGGTGAGCTTGGTCTTCAACATCGGCGGCGGCGCGTTTTTGCACAGCACCCTGCTGAAAAAGCTCAACGCCGGAGACTTTATCAGCGCGGCACAAGAGTTTTTGCGCTGGGATAAATCCGCCAACCGCACCCTGCCAGGGCTGACCGCCCGCCGCCGCGAAGAGCACGACCTGTTTTTAAGCCCACCCCATGAAACGGAGCAAAAAGCATGAAAACCTACCTGATTGACCGCCTGCGCGAACCGACAACATGGCGCGGCTTCGTCTTTATTCTTACCGCGCTCGGGGTCTCAATCTCCCCCGATCTAAGCAACCAAATAATCGCAGCAGGCACCGCCATTGCAGGGGTGATTGGCGTAGCGACCCAAGGATAAGGACGACAGAAATGGGCGACATTTTGACGGTCACCAATACCTTCAACGGGCTGATTTTTTGCCTCATTACAATGGGGGGGTGGTGGCTACGCCACTTGCAGCAAAATTTAGACGAGCTGCGCCGTAAAAATGTCGAACAAGACGACTCCATCCACATCATCAACCTACAAATCGAACGCGAGTTCATCCGCAAAGCCGATGTCGTCGCGCTGATGACGCATCTCACCAGACAGCTCGACCGCATCGAGCAAAAACTCGACGGGAAAGCCGATAAATGACCGACCAATTCGACCGCGCCCAGCAGCTCGAAGAACAGCACCGCGCCGCCGCCCTCTCCGCCCACGCCAACCGCCCCATCGAGCACAGCACCCGTTCGCATTGCCAAGATTGTGGCGACCCCATACCAGAACTTCGCCGCCAAGCCGTCAAAGGCTGCCTGCGGTGCGTCACCTGTCAAACCCTGATTGAGCGCAAGCCATGAGAAAACCCGCCAGTTTGCGCGATGCCATCGCCACCCTCATGGTCGGGCTGGGGCAAAATCCAGACAAACTGGCCGTCGCCGTCGTCGATGGCCGGATTGTCGCCACCAAAGCCAATAGCGCATCTTTTGAGTATCGCTATTTAGTCGATGTCCTCGTACAGGATTTTTCCGGCGATGTGGATTACCTGTTTATCGCCGTCATGGCATGGGTGCGCCAGTACCAAGACGACCTGCTGGCCAATTACATGGAATACACCAACTACAACGAAAGTCACGGGATTACCTACTCCGTCATCCCCCTGACCAACACCACCTGCGACATCAGCATCAAACTCAACCTGACCGAATCCATCGTCGCCGCGCTAGACCCCAACAACCCCCGCGTGATAACCGTCACCCCGCCCAAACCCTACCGACTCCCCCAAGACGAATGCTGGGAAATGTGGCTAAAAGACCAAAAATTGGCCACATGGACCACCAAACCTATGGGCTGGCCCACCGTATGAGCATCGGACTCGATGCCCTGCACGTAGAGCTGACCGCGCTGTTGTCCCGACTAGACAAAAAATCCCGCAGCGCATTAAGCCGTGAGATTGCAAAAACCCTGCGCGATAGCCAAAAATCCCGAATCGCCGCCCAGCAAAACCCCGACGGCAGCAGCTACGAACCCCGAAAAAAACAAAAAGACAAAAAATCCAGACCCCGCACCCTATTCGCCCAACTCCGTACCCCCGCGCACTTAAAAACCACCACCACCGCCGACCGCGCCCTCATCCATTTTGCAGGGAGAGACAACCGGATTGCCGCTGTCCACCAATTCGGATTGCAAGATAGCCCCTCCAAAATCACCGGCCACAGCATCTCGTACCCAGAGCGTCAATTGCTCGGCTTTACCGATGCCGACATCAAAACAGTGGAAGACCTCGTCTTCAGCCACCTTGCCAAATAACCACCCGCCGTAGACCACAGCCCTACACCCCAGCCCCCATGACACCGCTGGCGTGCGCGTGCAAATCTAGCCGCATGGATACCACCGCAGACCACGCCCGCCGCATCGAAAACATCATCCGCCACGGCACCGTCGAAGATATCGACTACGGCACGGCGGGCAAATCACACCCCCGCATCCGTGTCCGCAGCGGCGGCATCTTGTCCGACTGGCTGCCCTACAGCGCGGGACGCGCGGGCACAACACGGTCATGGTCACCGCCGACCAAAGGCGAACAAGTGACCCTGCTTTCCCCCTCCGGTGATATATCCAGTGCCACCGTGATTGCCGGTGGGCTGTATCAAGATGCCCACCGCAGCCCCTCACACAGCCCAGACGAGCACGTCACCGAATACGCCGACGGCGCAAAAATCAGCTACAACCAAAAAAACGGCACACTGGTCGCCACCGGCGTAAAAACCGCCAACGTCACCGCCAGCAAAACCTGCCGCGTCACCTGCCCCGAAACCACCGTCGATGGCAATGTAACCGTCACCGGCAACCTGACCGTGAAAAAGCGGCTGACCTACTTGGGCGGCTTAGCAGGGATGTCCGGTGCCGGCGGCGGTTTCGCCGCCGAAATTGTCGGTGATATTAAGCACGTCGGCGGCGGCCTCGACTCCAACGGCATCATCTTGCACAGCCACACACATGCAGGCGTTCGCACCGGCGGCAGCAACACCCAGCCCCCCGTCCCTGCGGATACCACAGGCGGGGTCGGCGCGTGACCGCGCTGCTCAGACTGTCCGGAATGGATGCCAGCACCGGCCAGCCCCTGACCGGCTCCGCCCACTTGGTCCAATCCATCCGCGACATCTTGACAACCCCCATTGGCTCCCGCGTCATGCGCCGTGACTACGGCTCACTGCTGCCAGAGCTGATCGACCAGCCGATTACCGAGCGGCTGATCCAGCAAATCCGCGCGGCCACCGTCATGGCTCTATTGCGCTGGGAGCCGCGCGTCCTCGCCAAAAAAATAGGGATTACCGTCGATGGCCCTGCCCTCACCGCCACCCTTACCCTGACCGTGCTGGGCACCCCCCAGCACACAGACACCACGCTTGTCGTCCCGCTTACCGCAGGGGCCACCTCATGATTGACCTCGCCACCCTCCCCGCCCCCACCGTCATCGAGACGCTTGATTTTGAGACCCTCTATCACGCACGGTTAGCGCGGTTTAAAGCCCTCTACCCCGCCTATACCGCCGCCCTAGAATCCGACCCCGTGGTCAAATTATTAGAGCTGGCGGCGTATGACGAGCTGATGCTTCGCGCCCGTATTAACGATGCCGCCCGCGCCACCATGCTGGCCTATGCCACCGGCGCAGACCTTGACCACCTCGCCGCCTTGCTCGACACCCAGCGACAAATCATCACCCCCGCCGACCCCAGCACCCGCCCACCGACCGCCGCCGTACTCGAGTCCGACGAGCGGCTGAGGATGCGGGCGCAAATGTCGATGGAAGGCACCAGCGTGGCAGGCAGCCACGGCGCGTACATGTATCACGCACTGTCAGCCTCGGGCCGCGTAGCCGATGCCACCGTAGACAGCCCCGAGCCCAAAGTCGTGCGCGTGGTCATCCTGTCAACAGATAACGACGGCGTGCCCGACGCAGACTTAATCCACACCGTACAAGCCTACCTGTCCGCAGACACCCGCCGCCCCATGACCGATGATGTGCGCGTGGTCGCGCCGGTCGTCGTCCAATACAGCATCACCGCCGAGCTGACCGCCTACCCTGGCCCCTCCCCCGCCCCCGTGTTTACCGCCGCACACACCGCCCTAGACAACTACTTGCACCAGCACCACAAGCTTGGCCATGACATCACCCTATCTGGCATTTATGCCTGTCTGCACCAGCCAGGGGTGCAGCGCGTTACCCTGCTGTCCCCCACAGCCGACATCGTGATCGGACAAGGCGAAGTCGCCCGCTGCACCGCCAAAACCGTCACACTGTCTGACAAAACCGACGTATGACTCCCACCACGCTGTCCCGCCTCCTGCCGCCCAACCGCACCGCGCTAGACATCGCGCTGGCGGACACCCTGCAAACTGACCTGCAGACCCACGGCATCCGGCGCAACTGGGACGCGCAAACCTGCCCCGAAAATCTCCTGCCTTGGCTTGCGTGGACCGTCCACGTTGACGCGTGGGATGATGCATGGCCGGTCTCGATTAAGCGCGGCATGATTGCCGCCAGCATCGACATCCACCGGCACAAAGGCACCCGCTACGCCGTCGATAAAATGCTCGACGTGCTCGGGCTGGGCGACAGCGCAGAAGTGGTCGAATGGCATCAAGCCAGCCCACTCCCAGGCACCCGCACCGCTGGCACCTTTGACGTGCTGGTCTTGCCCAAAAACGCCCCCAACCTCAAAGCCGCACTGCCCGCGCTGGCATCAGTCAAGCCCGTCTCTGCCCAGCTCCGACCCGTCATGGTGGACACCGTTCCGCTGACCGCTGGCCCCCGTGCCGTCGGCTTGCCGCAGATGGTGGATTACCGCCCCGTCGTCCTGCGCGGTGCCGCCCGCACCAGCAAAACCGTGCGCGGCATCGTCGCAGCGGGGCAAGTCATGGAGCGCGTGGCCTGCCGTACCTTGCAGCTCCCCCCGCACGCCCCAATGTGGTTAGCCGCCAACCACCGCCGCACCCCATCGGCGCATCCCGACTTTAAAGTGGTCACCAACCCCCTGGCACCAGTGGGAGCCATCGTCTCGCCAGGCCGCGCCGCCTTGCCCGTCTCACTCCCTGCCCCCGCCCGCCCCGTCGCGCTGGGGCAACTGCGCGATGCCCACACCCTGCGCGGCGCGTCCAGCCTAGCGGCCACCCTACGGGACAGCGTGTCCGTCAGCGGCACGCTGAACCAAACCCAGACCCAAAACAACCTTGGCCTCCCCCCCCGCCACGCAGGGCTGCTGTCCGCC
>CALMOJ010000094.1 GCA_937871815.1 uncultured Neisseriales bacterium | reverse complement strand
TGCAAATCAACGCGCAAAACTGCCTGCATTGCAAAACCTGCGACATCAAAGACCCCACGCAAAATATCAACTGGGTGACACCCGAAGGCGGTGGCGGGCCGAATTACCCGAATATGTAAGCCCCCAGCCAAGCCGGTGTAGCCCGCCGCCAGACGCAAAAAAGCCCAGCGTAAAAACTGGGCTTTTTTGCGTTTATCTGGTGCAGGGAATTCTGGCACTCCCCGCCTGATGCCACCCGCCTTGGGATGGAAGGCATCTTAGCCGCCCCGCCTTACCGCAAGATGAAGCGGAGGTGACAGCGGGGTGACAGCAACACCACCACACCAGCAGGCTACTGCTATTACGCCAGACTGAGATTATTCCAGACTGAGCACCAGTCGCTTACCCAGCACACGCGCTGCACGGTCTAGGGTTTTGAGGCTAGGCCAGTGATGAGGGTCTTCTAGGCGTTGGACTTGTGGCCAGCTTGTCTCTAATGCCCGCGCTAAATCTGCCAAGGTTCGGTTGCCACGCGCTTGGCGCAACAACAGCGCGGCCTGTGTTTTGGCATCAGGCGACACCAGATAGACCGCTTCCCTGCTCTGGCTGGGCGCGGGGATGTCTTGGCCTTCATCCATCCGACCATCTAGCGTTAGGGTCAGCACTTCAGCTGCATTAAACAGGGCTTCCTCTAGCGTTTCGCCCTCAGTAAAAGCCTCGTCAAGGTCAATGAATTGAACAATGAACCCCCCTTCTGGCTCTGGTTTTATGGTGGCGGGGTAGCTGATGATGGCCATATATTTTCCTTTGCGCAGGCGTGTGGCTTTGTTGCATAAATCGCCAAGCCATTGATTTTGCTATTAATTATTTTGCTTATGATTTGATTCAGGCTATTAAAAACAAGAACTTAGGATTTATTTGTGCAACAAAGCCCAGGCGTATGTGAGCCGCTGATTACTTAAATTTCAATCCCGTTTGCCGCTCAATACTGGCAAGCGTACCCGGCTTAATATCCTTTGTGCCATGCAAGGGGACAGAGGTTCTGGCTTGGTTTTTTCCGAGCCGGACATGGCTACCTTCTTGGCGCAATATCTGCCAACCTGCGGCCTTGAGCTGCCCAATAATTTGTTTCCCATGCATGGTCTGAATTTTATATCAAAAAAGATATACTACACATCCTTGGTTTGTATGTGCTGATTAAAAAACAAAGGGGCGAGCAGTCGCCTGTCTCGCCCCTTTGGCTTCATCCGCCGTTTCGCCTACACCGGCTTTTTCACCATCTGCACAATACTAGAGAAGTCCAACCGCCCCTGCCCTGCTTGGCTGTGCAACTGGTAAAGCTGACGGGTGACGGAGCCCAATGGCGTGGCCGCCCGTGCTGCCATCGCGGTTTCTTCGGCCAAGCCCAAATCTTTCAGCATCAAGTCCGTGCCAAAGCCGCCACTGTATTCCCGCGAGGCGGGCGTGCCGTCCATGACCCCTGGCCACGGGTTGTAAAGCTCCAACGCCCAGTTACGCCCCGAGCTTTTGCTCATGATTTCCGACAGCACCTTGGGGTCGAGGCCATTGGCTACGCCCAAGGCGATGGCTTCGGACGTGCCTGCCATCAAAATCCCCAGCAACATGTTGTTGCAGATTTTGGCGGTTTGCCCTGCCCCGTTGCCGCCCGCGTGGAAAATATTCTTGCCCATTTTTTCTAGAATAGGCCGCGCTTGGGTCAGCGTGTCGTCTTCCCCCCCGACGATAAACGTCAGCGTGCCGGCTGCTGCCCCTGCCGTGCCGCCAGAAACCGGTGCGTCCAGCATGGTAAAGCCGCGCGCTTTGGCGGCGGTGGCCACTTCGATGGCGGCTTGGCTGGCAATGGTGCTGCTATCAATCAGCAGCGTGCCCGCACGGGCGGTGTCCAACACCCCACCGGCGGCCAAATACAGCGTTTTAACATGCTGACTGGCGGGCAGCATCGACACCACCACATCGGCTTCACGCACGGCCTCGGCGGCCGTGGCAGCGGCGGTTGCACCCGCCTCAACCAAGGTTTGCACCGCGCTGGGCACAAGGTCAAACACCGACAGCCGATAGCCTGCCCGTACCAGATTCAGGGCCATTGGGCCGCCCATATTGCCTAAACCAATAAACGCAATGTGCTGCATGGGGTGTCTCGCTTTTTGTGAGGAGGGGGGGATATAAAGGGCGTGGTAAAGGCGGCTTATTCGCCCAAATCGGCCAGTGGGTGCGTCACCGTCGGCTGGGCAAAATGCGCGTCTAGCCACGCAGAGGTCACGTCGGCCAAGGTGGCGGGCGACCAATGCGGCAGGCCGTCCTTGTCCACCAGCAAAGCCCGCACGCCTTCGGGGAAGTCAGGGTGGGCGCAGCACTGCACCGAGAGCGTCCACTCTAGGCGGAACACGTCGGCCAGCCCCAAATGACGGGCGCAGCGGTTGAGTTCCCAGCTCAAGGCGGCAGAGGTCGGCGATCCCACCACGAGGGCTTTGGCCGCCCGCTGCATCCACACATCGTCGCTGGCGTGGTCGGCAATCAAGGCCGAGACTTCTTCTAAGGTGTCGCCATCGGTGACCCGTTGAATGGTGTCGAAGTGCGCCCGCACCATCGAAGCCGGTAAGTGAGATTCGGCTTGGGCAGCAAATCCGCGCAACAGTTTGGCCAGCTTGCCGTGGTTGTCGGCGGGGTTTTCTGCCCAAGGCACGGTGACCAAGCCCGCAAAAATAGCCAGCTTGTCGTCGCTCTTCACAAACCAGTCGGCCAAGTTGACCACGCGGGCATCGTGGGCGTTGAGTGGGGCACCGGTCAGGGCAAGAAATAAGCCCACCCGCCCTGGCATACGGGGCAAGAACCAGCTGCCCCCGACATCGGGATACAGGCCGATGGTGATTTCCGGCATGGCAATGCGCGAGGTTTCGGTGACGATGCGGTGGCTGGCACCGGCCATCAAGCCCAAGCCGCCCCCCATCACAATGCCGCTGCCCCAGAGCAAAATCGGCTTGTCGTAGGTGTGGATGCGGTAGTCGAGCCGGTATTCTTCGGCAAAATAATCGGCGGCAAATGGGGTGGGGCTGCCTTTGGGGTGCGCCACAATGGCTTCGCGCAGTTTGCGCACATCACCCCCGGCACAGAAGGCTTTTTCGCCCGCGCCTTGCAGCACCACACAGGCAATGCTGTCATCGTCGGCCCACTGGCGCAGACGGGCATCCAGCCGCCGAATCATGTCCAGCGTCAGGGCATTGAGGGATTTTTCAGCGTTAAGGGTGGCAAAGCCGATTTTTTTGCCATTGGTGGCAGCTTGCTCGGTAAAAATAACGCACGAGGCGGAGAGGTCTTCAGACATAGCAGTTCCAGCAAGAGAATGAATGAAAGGGGGGTTGGGTGACGGTGTGGGGGCGGCGAAACAGTCGGCAATAGGCCGCAACAGCCCCACACAGCCTACCCTAATCACCCGATTGGCATCATGCGTTTTTCCACACTGGGGCGCGTTTTTCCAAGAAGGCATTCACCCCTTCTTTTTGGTCTTGGGTATCAAACAAATCGACAAACCATTCGCGCTCGGTCGGCAGGGCGTGCGCCATCGGCTGGAGACGGGCGGCTTGAATCAGGCGTTTGCACACGTTGGTGCTGGAGGGGCTTTGGCGGGCGACTTTTTCTGCCAAGGCCAAGGCGGCGGTGAGAGCTTCGCCGGTGGGGACGACTTGTTCGACCAAACCAATGCGCTCGGCGGTGGCGGCATCGATGCGTTCGCCGCACAAAATCATCCGTTTCGCCCAGCCTTCGCCTACCAGCCAAGCCAAGTTTTGCGTGCCACCGGCACAGGGCAACAAGCCGACGCTGGCTTCGGGCAAGGCCATTTGGGCTTGGGCTTCGGCAATCCGCAGGTCGCAGGCGAGGGCAACTTCTAGCCCGCCGCCCATGGCAAAGCCATTGATGGCGGCAATGCTGACCCCACGGAAAGCGGTCAGGGCTTCGAAAGCTTGGCCAAATAGCCGTGCCATCCGCCGCGCCATCGCTTTGTCGCCATCGGCAAACAGCTTGAGGTCGGCACCGGCGGAGAAAAATTTGCTGCCTTCGCCGGTCAGCACCAAGGCGTAGATGTCGCGGTCGGCGTTGAGGTCGGTCACCAAATCGACCAGCGCGGCCAAGCTGTCGCTGTTCCAGGTATTGGCGGGGGGATTGCTTATAGTGACAAGGGCTGTGTGGCCGCGTTTTTCGACGTTCAGGTGGGCGTAAGTGGTCATTATTTAAGGTTCTCCAAAGTGCCCTCTTGCAGGGCAGCACGGGCAATAATCACCCGCATAATTTCGTTAGTGCCTTCCAAAATTTGGTGGACACGGTTATCCCGCACATAGCGTTCTAGCGGGTATTCCTGAATATAGCCGTAGCCGCCGTGGATTTGCAGAGCCTCGTTCGCCACGTCAAAGGCGACATCGGTGGCAAAGCGTTTGGCCATGGCGCAGTAGGTGGTGACTTCGGGGCTGCCGGTGTCGAGCTTCCATGCGGCAAGGCGCACCATTTGGCGGGCGGCCACCAGCGTGGTGACCATATCGGCCAGCTTAAATTGCAAGGCTTGGAACTGTGCCAAGGGGCGGCCAAACTGCTGGCGTTCGTGCAGATAGGCTTGCGCCCGTTCCAGTGCGGCTTGGGCGGTGCCGATGGCACAGGTGGCGATATTGATACGCCCGCCATCCAGTCCTTTCATGGCAAAGATAAAGCCCTGCCCTTCTTGCCCCAGCAGGTGGCTGGCGGGAATCGTAACGTTGTCGAAGGTAATGGTGCGGGTTGGTTGGCTTTTCCAGCCCATTTTGTGTTCGTTTTTGCCGTACTGAATGCCTGGGGTGTCGGCGGGGACGGCAAAGGCCGAAACACCCTTGGCACCGGCTTCACCGGTACGCGCCATCACCACCAGCAAGTCGGTAGACCCCGCGCCGGAGATAAACATTTTGCTGCCGTTGAGTACATAGCTGTCGCCCTGCTTTTCGGCACGGGTTTTGAGTGCGGCGGCATCGGAGCCCGCGCCGGGCTCGGTCAGGCAGTAGCTGCCGAGTTTTTCGCCGGAGGTCAGCAGAGGCCCCCAATAGTTGGCGATTTCTGGTGAGCCAAAAGCCGTGGTCATCCACGTCACCATATTGTGAATGGTGAGGTAGGCGGTGGTAGCGGTGCAGCCTGCGGCCAGCTCTTCAAACACGATGGCGGCATCTAGGCGGCTCAAGCCTAGCCCGCCAAATTCTTCTGCGGTATACAGCCCGCAAAAGCCGAGCTCACCGGCCTTTTTAATCGTCGCGATGGGAAAGTGCGCTTCGGCATCCCACTCGGCAGCAAAGGGGGCGAGTTCGTTTTGGGCAAAGTCCCGCGCACTGTCTTGGAAGGCGCGTTGATCGTCGTTCAGGGCAAAATCCATACAATCCTCGCGAGGGGTGGGGTGAAACGCTGTCACCCCATAGGTCATGGGTCAAAATGGGGGATTAGGCAATCGGTCGGCGGTCATCAATCACCTTGCCATCGTTGGGCAAGCTGGTGGGGGCGACTAGCGTCACGCTGCCTTTGAGCTTGGTCAGCTCACGCAGCGATTCGCCAACCAAGGCGGCCAGTGTCGCGTCGTCGTGGTTGGATTCGGCCAGCAAGGTCATCACATCCAAATCGTTGACGCGCTCCACCACCAAACGCACTCGCCCCAAGGCCGGATAGCGGCGAGTTAGGGCGTGGAGCTGTTCGGGGTGGACAAACATGCCTTTGATTTTGGCGGTTTGGTCGGCGCGTCCCATCCAGCCTTTGATACGGCGATTGGTGCGCCCACAGGCCGAGCTGCCCACGGCAAAGGCCGAGAGGTCGCCGGTGGCAAAGCGCACCAACGGGTAAGCGGTGTTGAAAGACGTGACCAGCACTTCGCCCACCGCCCCTTCGGCCACGGGGTCGCCGCTGCCTGGGGTGACGATTTCCAGCAGAATGCCTTCGTCGATAATCAGCCCTGCGTTGGGCTCGGTTTCGTAGGCAATCAAGCCCAAATCTGCCGTGGCATAGCATTGGCGCACGGCAATGCCACGGGCGGTAAACCAATCACGCAAGCTGGCTGGCAGAGCCTCGCCGGTCACCAAAGCCTTGCGGAGTGCGGGCAGGGGAACGCCCATGCTGTCAGCTTTTTCGAGGATGATTTTGAGGAAGGACGGCGTGCCGGTGTAGGCGGTTGCGCCGATGTCGCGCATCGCCATCACTTGCTGCTCGGTCTGCCCCACGCCGGCTGGAAACACCGCACAGCCCAAGGCGCGTGCGCCGCTGTCCAGCATAAAACCGCCAGGGGTAAAGTGGTAAGAGAAGGTGTTATGCACCACATCCCCCGCCCGAAAACCAGCGGCATACAGCGCACGACTCAGCCGCCAAAAATCATCGCCGAGACCTTGGGGTTCGTAAATCGGCCCAGGCGAGGCAAACACGCGTGCCGCTGCGCCAGTGGCGAGGGCGGCATAGCCCCCAAACGGCGGCTGGGCGGCTTGCTCGGCAATCAGAGCAGATTTGCGGGTGACCGGCAGGGTGGCCAAGGCCGCCAAGGTATTGACTGCCGCCAAGTCGATGCCCGCCAGCAGGGCGCGATAGGCAGGGCTGCTGTCGTGCGCCCATTGAAGCTGGGCAGACAACCGCGTCAGTTGGTCTGCCAATCGGTCGGCGTGGGGTCGGGTTTCGAGTGCGTCAAGATGCGGCATGGGGCAGTCCTGCAAGGGGGGAACAAGGATTCAGCGGGGTGGGGTAATCGACCCCGCCGGGTCAAAATTTACGCCAGCCAGCGTTTGCGGCGACGGTAGTGCTTCACTTCGCGGAAGCTCTTGCGGCCTTCACCCCCCAAGCCAAGATAGAACTCTTTCACATCTTCGTTGGTGGAGAGGTCTTGCGCCGTGCCGTCCATGACGATGCGGCCATTTTCAAGAATATAGCCAAAGTTGGCATAACGCAGTGCCACCATGGTGTTTTGTTCGGCCAGCAAAAAGCTTACGCGCTCTTTCTGGTTGAGGTCTTTAACGATTTCAAAAATCTCTTCGACGATTTGCGGAGCCAGCCCCATAGACGGCTCATCCAGCAAAATCATCGAAGGCTTGGCCATCAGGGCACGCCCCACCGCCACCATTTGTTGTTCGCCGCCAGAGGTATAACCGGCTTGGCTGGTGCGCCGCACTTTGAGGCGCGGGAAGTAGTGGTAGACCTTTTCGAGGCTTTCTTTCAGCTCGGCGCGGCTAATGCTGCGGGTGTACGCGCCGGTCAGCAGGTTTTCTTCGACGGTCAGGTGACCAAAGCAATGGCGGCCTTCCATGACTTGCACCACGCCGCGTTTGACCAAGGCATCGGGGGTGAGCTGGTCCACCCGTTCGCCCCGAAATTCCACCGAGCCTTTGGTGACATCGCCGCGTTCGCTGGCCAGCAGGTTGGAGATGGCTTTGAGGGTGGTGCTTTTGCCCGCGCCGTTGCCGCCGAGGAGGGCGACGATGCTGCCTTCTGGCACGTCGAGCGACACGCCTTTGAGCACCAAAATAACGTGGTTGTAGATAACTTCAATATTGTTGACCGACAGCAGAAACGGGCTGGGTTGCTGGTCAGTTGCGCCGGGGACTACGCCGGTTTGACTCATGGTGAGGCTCCGAGGATGACCCAGCGGAGGGATGGCCGCTGGGGAAACCAGATGAAGGAGGGCAAGGGAGGGGGTAGAAGCCGCCCTGCCCACCGCACGGCAAGGGCTTATTTTTCCTTGCTGCAATCACGCGGGGTAATGTTCTTTTCTTTGGCGTATTTCTCGGCAGAAGCCTTCACCATCGGGTCGAGCACGCTGTTGTCTGGTGCAATCCAGCCCGAAACCGGCTTCCATGCTTTGCCATCCCACTGCATAAAGCGGGTATAGCCCGAGCCTTCGTGGTTGGCGCACGAGGTCTTGACCCCTGGAATCATGTTGGCCGCGCCCAAGGCTTTGAGCCGCTCTGGGTTGAGGTTGAGGTGTTCCAGACCCCAGCGCACTTGGTCGCCATTCAGGGCTTTTTTGCCAAACTTGCCTTGGGCGACGCGGATGGCTTCGACCATCATGATGCCGCCGACCACGCCACGGTTATAGTTGACCGTCCCAATGGCCTCTTGGTTGGACAGGTTGCCTTTATTGTTGGCATAGAGGGTTTTGACGATGTCTTGCACCACGGGGAAGTCTTTACCATCGGCGGCAAAGCTACCGGCGATATAGCCCTTGGCGGCATCGCCTGCAGGAATCACGTCTTCTTCTGAGCCACCCCACCAGACGGCGACGATTTTGTCCCGCGCAAAGCCGACCTTGGCCGCAGCTTTAATCGCGGCAGGGGTCATGACCCCCCACGAACGCAAAATCACAAAATCAGGGGCTTGGCGGCGGATTTCGAGCCATTGCGATTGCTGTTCAGTGCCTGGGGCGGGCACTTCGATATGCACAATCTCAAAGCCGTATTTTTTAGCAAAGGTATCCAGCACGGGCATGGTTTCTTTGCCATAAGCCGAGCCGTGATACAGGTTGACGATTTTCTTGCCCTTGAGCTTGTCCATGCCGCCCACGCGTTGGCCAATAAAGGTCACTTTGGCCGAGGCTTGGCTCCAGTAGGACGAGACGAGTGGGAAAATGTAGGGGAAGACGCTGCCATCTTTGGCATCCGCCCGACCAAAGCCAATGGTGACGAGGGGGATTTTGTCTTGGGCAGCGCGGTCCATGGTGGCGTAGGTAATGCCGGTGGACATAAAGTTAAACATCGACGCGCCGGCTTCGCCCTTGCCTTTGAGGCGTTCGTAGCATTCCACGCCACGGTCGTTTTTGTATTCGGTTTCGCACTCTTCGTAGGTCAGCTTCACGCCGCCCACGCCGCCTTCTTTGGCGTTAACGAGGTTGATATAGTCCAGCAAGCCGCCGTAGTACTTGGACCCCCCCGAGGCATACGCGCCAACGCGGTAGCTCGGAATCGGGATAAATTGCTCGGCCGCAAACGCTTGGCCGGCTGAGAGGGTGGCCAGTGATACAGCCAAAGCAATCGCAGAACGCTTCAGGGTAACTTGCATGGTGCTGTCTCCTATCGTGGGGGGCGCCGTCTTGTTATGAAGGGTGACGGCTTTATTGTGGGGGTGAAACAAAGCAGCAGGGTTGGGCAGGCGGAAGCCCGGCCCAACGCACCGCAACAAGGGTTTAGTGCGGGAAAGGCCACATCCGCAGCTTCTCTTTGGCGATTTGCCACAGCCGCGCCAAGCCATGCGGCTCAACAATCAGGAAGAAAATAATCAGCCCGCCAAACAGCATCATTTCCATATTGGACAAGAACTGGGTGCTGACTGCACCGTGGAAGAGTTGCCCAACCACGTTCAGCACAATCGGCAGCAGCACAATAAACGCTGCCCCTAAGTACGAACCCAGAATCGAGCCTACGCCGCCGACAATAATCATGAACAACACTTGGAACGAGCGGTGCAGGTCAAAGGCTTGGGGATCCACTGTGCCGAGCAAGACAAACGCCCACAAAGCACCGGCCACACCGCAGTAAAACGAGCTAATCGCAAAGGCCAGCAGCTTGGTTTTGAGGATGGGGATACCAATCACTTCGGCGGCCACGTCCATGTCACGCACGGCCATCCACGCCCGCCCCATGCCGCTTCGTACCATATTTTTGGCGGCGAGGGTCATGATGGCCACCACCGACAAGGTCAGCAGGTACTTTTTAACGGGGGAGTCAATGGCAATGCCAAATACGTCCATCGGCGGGGCAGAAATCACACCCGAGCTGGAGTAGTTGGTAAACCAGCCGAACTTGGTCAGTGCCCATTCGATAAAGAACTGCGCGGCCAAGGTGGCGACGGCTAAGTAAAAGCCCTTAATCCGCAAGCTGGGCAGCCCAAACAAGATACCTACCGCTGCTGCCGTCAGCCCGCCCAGCACCAAAGCCAGCAACAGGGGCATGCCTGGGATGCGGGTCATAAAGTTAAAGGTGGCAAACGCGCCCACCGCCATAAAGGCCGCCGAGCCCAGCGAGAGCTGCCCCGCATAGCCAGTCAAAATATTCAGCCCCAATGCAGCCAAGGCCAGAATCAAAAAGGGAATCAAAATGCCGGACAAAAAGTAGTCCGACCCCAACACAGGAATCACGGCAAACGAGATGGCCAGCAGAGCCAGCATAAACAGCTTGTCCTGCAGAATAGGGAAAATGGCGGAATCGGTTTGGTACGTGGTTTTAAATTGTCCGGCTTCGCGGTAAATCATGAT
>CALMOJ010000093.1 GCA_937871815.1 uncultured Neisseriales bacterium | reverse complement strand
TTACGATCTGCGAGACTCGGGCGATCCTGCGTTAAAATTCACAAAAATAGGCGTGCAGATTCAAGTCCAACGGCGTTTTTTTTCCGAATTTCGCCTTGGCTGACCCGTCGTTCGCGAGACTTTGAACAGGCTCTAACCGTTTCTAAAAACCGGCTCGACGCACATTAGATGTCCATCGGGCTGGTTTTTAGATAGGTCGAAGGGGTTTAACGCCGCTTGCTGGTTTCGTTGCCAATCACCCCCCCTACCGCCGCGCCCCCCACCGTACCCAACACACTACCATTAGTCAGTACCGATCCCGCTACACCCCCCACCGCTGCACCTACTGCTGTATTGCGCTGGCTGCGGCTCATGTCGGCACACGCCCCCAAACCCAAAATCAGTGCGGCGGCGGCTAACGTTGTCATGATACGCATAAGAGACTCCTTACTTAAAACGGGTTAGAAATAGCTCAAAATTAGGCGGCATCGCCTTTGTGGGGAGGCTGATTGCCGCAAAGTGTCGCAGCAATGATGCACCTCAACCTTGGTGGACAAGGGTTCGGGCGGAAAATTCCAGTCCTCTCGTCCCTCCCCGATATAATCACATAAAAATACCTAGACAGAAGCCATTATGCTCTATTCCCTGATTCGCCCTCTGCTGTTCCGCATGGATCCAGAAACCGCGCACCACGCCACATTGGACTTTATTCGGCTGCTGAACGAATACGGCTTGGATACGCTGCTCCTGAAACCACGCGCCAACCTGCCGGTCGAGGTGATGGGGCTGATGTTTCCCAATCCCATCGGGCTGGCGGCGGGGGTGGATAAAAACGGGGACTATCTGGACGCGCTCGCCGCATTGGGCTTTGGGTTTGTCGAAATCGGCACGATTACCCCCTTGCCTCAGCCTGGGAATCCCAAGCCGCGCATGTTCCGCTTTCCCGATGCCGAAGCCATCATCAACCGCATGGGCTTTAATAATGAGGGTGTTGATGCCTTGGTTGAGAACATCAAACGCTCGCGCTTTCAAGGCGTGCTGGGGATTAATATTGGCAAAAATGCCATTACCCCTATCGAACGTGCCGTCGATGATTATCTGACTTGCCTTAATAAGGTCTACCCCTACGCCAGTTATGTGACGGTCAATATCTCGTCACCCAACACCAAAAACCTGCGTGACCTCCAATCTGCCGAAGCCCTCGCCCAGCTCCTTGGGCGGCTTAAAATGCGGCAAATCGAACTCGCCCAGCAGCATGGCCGCTATGTGCCGCTGGTGGTCAAAATCGCCCCTGACCTCGACCTGACGGCCATTGCTGAAATTGCCCAAGTCTTGGTCACCAAAGCGATTGACGGGGTGATTGCCACCAATACCACGCTCTCTCGCGATGGTGTGCTGCACATCCCTGAAGCCTCGCAAGATGGTGGGCTATCCGGTGCGCCGCTGCATTCCAAATCGACCTTGGTGATTCGTGAACTTGCCATGCAGCTGGATGGTGCTTTGCCAATTATTGGCGTGGGGGGGATTACCCACGGGGGCGATGCGTGGGAAAAATTCAACGCAGGAGCTTCGCTCGTCCAACTGTATAGCGGCTTGGTGTTCCGTGGGCCGCGTTTAGTGCATGAGGCGGTCGAGGCCGCCCGCCCTTACTTTGCCGCCCGTGCCGCCCATGCCGAAATGATTCGCCACGCGCCCCCCGCCAACCAAGGTGAAGGTGGCGTAGAAGGACAAACTGACCCTGCCGTGATGGCGGCTGCCTTGGCGACGGTCGCCGCGCACGCTGCAGCTACCGGCGAAGGCATCGCACCGCCGGTGGTTGAAACGCCGGTCGAAGGGGACGCTGCCGCACCTGCTGCCGTAGACCCCGCCATGCAACCGCCCGCCCCCGTTGCAGAAACCGAACAAGCACCCGCTCCCGAGCCCATCACCTCGGATGCTATGCTCAAAACGCTGATGACTGCTCCCGTCGGAACGGAGCTGACGCTGGCAGAGTTGTCCACCACCCGTAAACTCCAAGCCACGATCCCTTCCAATCTAGCCCCAACGATGGAAGCCTCGTTACCGCCGCAGTCATAACCTGTCACTGCCTACCCCAAAAACCATCCTGCACATCAAAAGGGTGGTTTTTTTGTGGGTGATGGCTGATTTATTGCCGCCGCAATCCCATGTGCGTGCTAATCATCTGCGGAATCTGCTGCGCCAATCCATTGTCCATTTGTTGCGCCAAAAATAGGTGGAGCACCCCACTGGTAAATGCCCATGTATCTTGAGCACAGGCAATGGGATGTAAGCCTGTCCGCAAAAGCCCACTGTCAGCGGCCAACTGATAGACCCGCTCAATTTTGCTCAGAAACTCGCGGGCGGGACGGGCGGCCTCTGCCTGCACACTGGCGAATTCATCGACGTATTCGCAGCGGGCGGTCAGTATTTCAAACACTTGACGCACCACCTTACTTTCCTCCAGTACGCAGAAAAACATTTTTAGCGAAGCCTCAATCGCATCCAGCGGGTTATCGTAGTGCTCGGAAAACAGCACCGCATCGGTGCGCGCAATCATCGGGGCAAACACATCTTCGCGCATGGCAAAAAACAGCGCGGCTTTGTCTTTAAAGTGCCAATAAACCGCGCCGCGCGTCACCCCTGCGGTCTGGGCAATTTTTTCTAGTGTGGAACGGCTCACCCCATGCTGGTGAAAAACCGTACGTGCAGCCTCAATTAAATCTTGGCGGGTTTTTTCTGCGTCTTCCTTGGTTTTTCTGGCCATTTTTACTCCTATGCAGGGTGATAGTTGGTTTTGACGGGTAACCGGATGGCGGATTTAAGATTACATACATGCTTGATTGTATATAATATCACCCTCTTCTTTAAAAGCTGGTGTTACCTCCATGACTTCCACCGCCTTGCGACCCCGCCTGACCCTACTCTTTGCGGCTGCCTGTACCTTGGCGGCGTGCTCCGAACCAGCGCCCTCCTCTCCGCCTGCCATCAAAGCCATGCCCGTTACCGTACTGACGATGCAGCCGCACGCGATTCCCAATGCCATTGAGGCGGTCGCACAAACAGAAGGCGCAAAAGAAGCAGAAGTACGGGCGCGAGTCAGCGGGGTTTTGCTCAAGCAGCTTTACCAAGAAGGCGAAGCCGTGAAAGCAGGGCAAGCCCTATTTCAAATTGACCGTGCCACTTACGATATTGCCCATGCCGAAGCGCAATCCATTGCCAACCGAACCGCCCGCGAAGCCCAGCGCATGAAGCTGCTGCTGGCCTCCGAAGGGGTGAGCCGCAAAGAGTTTGATGATGCCGTCAGCGCGAACGAACTGGCACAGGCCACCTTGCGCCAAGCCAAGCTCAACCTCTCGTGGACCACAGTAACTGCGCCGGTGGCGGGTATTGCCGGACGTGCCAGTAAGTCGGTGGGCAATCTAATGACGACCGGCACAGACAGCATCCTGACCACGGTTTACCAGCAAGACCCGATGTGGGTGCGCTTTAGCTTGTCAGAAAGCGAAGTCGCCAAGCTTCCTGGTGGCTTGCTCACCCCCAAAATCTTGACCGGTGTCGCTTTGGTGCTAGCAGATGGTTCGACCTACGCCGCCGCAGGCAAGCTTAATTTTTTGGCCAGTACGGTTGACCCCACGCTAGGCACACAGCAACTCCGTGCAGAATTCCCCAACCCCGAAGGACGGCTGCGCCCTGGGCAATTTGTACGGGCACGTTTGCTGGCAGGGGAAACCACCGGTGCATTTCTCGTCCCTCAAAGCGCGGTCGTTCAAACGGAGCAGGGTAATGTGGTGATGACCGTAGATGCCAAAAACACGGTTGCCCCTCGGCCAATCAAAACAGGAGACTGGCTCGGGCAGGATTGGGTCGTCCTCGATGGGCTCAAAGCGGGGGATAGGGTGATTATTGATAACCTGATGAAGCTTCGCCCTGGGGCACCCGTCTTGCCTCATGCCCCCAACGAAAAGCCGCGTGCGACACCCGCCGCCGCCCCTTCCGCCAAGCAGAGCTAAAAACCTGTTCAAAGTCTGCGAGACTCGGGTGATCCTGCGTTGAAATTTGGAAAAAACTGCATGTGGATTCAGTCCCAACGGTGCTTTTTTTCCGAATTTCGCCTTGGCTGACCCTTCGTTCGCTAGACCTTGAACAGGCTCTAAGGAATCTCCATGTCTAAGTTTTTTATCAATCGCCCCATTTTTGCTTCGGTGATTTCGATCGTGATCATCCTTGCGGGGCTGGTGGCTTCACGGGTGCTGCCGATTGCCCAGTATCCACAAATCGCGCCACCGACGGTGCTGATTACCGCCAGCTACCCAGGCGCGTCTGCGGAAACACTGGCTAAAACGGTTGCCGCCCCTATCGAAGAACAACTTAACGGGGTGGAAGGGCTGGTTTATTTCACCTCGTCCTCAACGGCCAATGGCACGATTACCATTACCGCTACCTTTGAGGTGGGCAGCAATGTGGATATGGCTGCGGTCAACGTCAATAACCGCGTCAAAGCAGCCGAATCGCGTTTGCCCGAAGAAGTGCGCCGCAACGGGGTAATTGTCGAAAAGCGGTCTAACGATATTTTGCAGGTGGTCGCCTTAACGTCAGACAAGGGTCGCTACACCACCCTGCTGCTGTCCAATTACGCCAGCCTGAATATTGCCGATGAGCTTAAACGTATTCCTGGTGTCGGGGATGTGACCATTTTTGGCGCACAGGACTACGCCATGCGGATTTGGCTCAGACCTGACCGAATGGCGCAATTAGGGCTCACCACCAGCGATGTGGCCAATGCCATCAAAGCACAAAACGCCCAAAATGCAGCCGGAAAAATCGGACAAGAACCCACGCCTTCCGACCAAGTACTGGTCTATACCGTCACGGCCAAGGGGCGATTGCTGACCCCAGAACAATTTGGCGACATTGTTATCCGTGCCAGTGGCACAGGGGGGGTGCTGCGCCTCAAAGACATTGCCCGTATTGAGCTCGGCGCTTATAGCTATGACCAAAGTGTGACACTCGATGGTCAGCCAACCATTGCCATGGGGGTCTTTCTCCAAACCGGCGGCAATGCCCTAGATGTGGCGGCACGGGTGCGCGAAAAAATGGACGCGCTCAAGCAAAAATTCCCCGAAGGTATGGGCTACGTCATTCCCTTTGATACCACCCAGTTTGTCTCAGCCTCTATCCATGAAGTGGTCAAAACCCTGCTAGAAGCCATGGTGCTCGTGCTGGCGGTTGTCTATTTGTTTCTGCAAAACTGGCGTGCCACGCTGATTCCGATGGTGGCCGTACCTATTTCACTGATAGGCACTTTTGCAGGACTCTGGTTATTTGGCTTTTCTATCAACACGCTCACGCTCTTTGCCATGGTTTTGGCGATTGGTATCGTGGTCGATGATGCCATCGTGGTGCTAGAAAACGTCGAACGCCTGATGGCAGAAGAAAAGCTCCCACCGCGTGCCGCCGCCATCAAAGCCATGCAAGAAGTCCAAGGTGCCTTAGTGGCCATTGTATTGGTGCTGTGTGCCGTGTTTATCCCCGTCGCGTTCTTGGGAGGGATTGCCGGTCAGCTCTACAAACAATTTGCGGTAACGGTCGCGGTGTCTGTTGTGCTGTCTGGCGTGGTAGCCCTGACCTTGACCCCCGCCCTCTGCGCCTTGCTTCTCAAAAACCAACATACCGAGCCTGTGCTGTTTAGGCCATTTAACCGGTTGTTTAACCGCCTAACGCAGTCTTATACCCGCACGGTGGGGTTTATCCTCAAGCACAGCCTGATGGCTGGGGTGATTTTCACCTTAGTGATAGGCGTGACTGTGACTTTATTTCGTATCCTTCCCAGTGGCTTTGTGCCAGCCGAAGACCAAGGCTATTTGATTTCAGCATTGATGCTGCCCGACGGTGCCACGCTCAAACGCACCGCAAAAACAGGTGAAGGCATTCGTCAAATGGTCAGCAGTGACCCTGCGGTTAAACATACCTTTGTTGTCTCTGGTTTTGACTTGATTGGCGGGGGAAATAAACCCAATGCCGGCACGATGTTTATCCCCCTGAAAGACTGGGGCGCGCGTGAAGCTAAGGCGCAAGACCTCGCGGGGAAATTTATGGGTATGGGCATGATGCAGCCAGATGGCTTGGCATTGGTGTTTAATCCCCCCCCGATTATGGGTTTGGGGAGTGCCGGCGGGTTTGAGGTCTATCTGCAAAATCGGGTAGATGGCGATACCAAAAAGCTGCATGAGGTGACGCAAACCTTTATCGCAGCCTTGCAAAAGAAACCTGAATTTACGCGGATTAATACCTTTTTTCGCCCCACCGTCCCCCAGCTTTTTGTCGAGGTCGATGAGCCCAAGGCACTGGCACTGGGCATTCCCCTCGCCAGTGTCTACGAAACCCTGCAGAGCACCATGGGCGCACTCTACGTCAATGACTTTAACAAAGCGGGACGGGTTTACCGTGTGCAATTACAGGCCGAAGCCCAGTACCGTATGAAGCCAGATGACCTTGGCAAGGTGTATGTGCGCAGTGCCACACGCAATGCCATGATTCCCCTTTCCGCCATTAGCACCATTAAGCCGACCATTGGCCCGGAACAAGTGGAGCGTTTTAATGGCTTTGTCGCCGCTAAATTGATGGGCGATAGCAAACCCGGTGTTAGCTCGGGCGAGGCGATTCGGCTGGTAGAAGAAGTCGCAGCAGCCACCTTGCCCGCAGGCTACGAAATCGCGTGGACAGGGCAAGCCTTGCAAGAAAAGCGGAATGCCGGCGCATCTATGCAGGCCTTTGGTCTTGCCATCATTATGGTTTTCTTGATTTTGGCCGCACAGTACGAAAAATGGTCCTTGCCGCTGGCCGTGGTGATGGCGGTGCCCTTTGCCCTTATGGGGGCACTGACTGCGATTTGGCTACGCGCCATGCCCAACGATATTTACTTTCAGATTGGGCTGGTCGTGCTCATTGGCTTGGCCGCCAAAAACGCCATTTTGATTGTGGAGTTTGCCGCGCAAAAATACGCCGAAGGGATGGGGGCAAAAGAAGCTGCGATGGAAGCCGCCCGTCTGCGTTTCCGTCCTATTGTGATGACGTCACTGGCCTTTGTGCTGGGGGTCTTTCCGCTGGTAAAAGCCAGTGGCGCAGGGGCGGCGGCGCGTCAATCGATGGGCACAGGGGTTTTTGCGGGGATGATTGCCGCCACCTTTATTGCCACCCTCTTTATCCCGATTTTCTTTGTATGGCTGGAACGTGGCAAACAGCTTCCGCCCGCCGGTGATGTGCACACCCCTCCCACGGAGAACACTTAACATGCCCCCATGCCCCCCCCATTCTTTCAAAGCCCGCCTCTTGCTGAGTGTGATGTTCACCAGTGCGCTGGCAGGGTGTGCCATGGGGACGGACTACGTTCGCCCCGCCACGGCACTCCCCGCCCAGCATCACCCCGCACCCGTAGCCGAGACCTCAGAAACGATCATTCAGGCGGAATGGTGGCAGCTCTTTAAGGATGCCACCCTCAATCACCTAGTGACACAGATGCTGGCAGATAACCAAGATTTGCACGCCGCCCTTGCGCGTCTTGCCGCCAGTGAAGCCGCTGCGCGTGAAGCGGGGGCGGAGCGGTATCCTGCTATCGGCCTAAGCGCAAACCAGAGCCGCACCCGTACCAGCGGCGAAACCGCACTCGGTCAAATCAGCGGGTCGGCACTTTATCCTAACCGCCGTGCCGCCCTGTCTTTGGGCTATGAGTTTGATTTTTGGGGACGTGTTCAGCGCAGTAATGAAGCCGCGCGTGCTGAGCTACTCGCAAGCCAGTTTGGACGAGACAGCCTTCAGCTCGCGCTGGTCGGGGAGCTGATTCAAACTTATCTCACCTTACGCAGCGACGACGAACAACTCACCATTACGCGGAACCTCCTGGCCACGCACCAAAAATCGATCCAGATTGTGCAAGCACGGGTGACGGCTGGGGCGGCTTCTGCGTTAGATTTGCACCGTGCCGAGAGTGCCTTTCATGCAGCAGAAGCCCAATTAAGCCAACTGCAGCGCGTGCGTGCCCTGTCTCAAAACCAGCTTGGCTTACTCACAGGACAGCCCGCCCTCACCCTGCCTATGGCCGTCTTTAAACAGTGGCCTCAGCCGCCGATGCCGCCGGTCGGTCTGCCTTCTGCGTTACTAGAAGCACGCCCCGACGTGCGCCAAGCGGAAGAAAAACTGATTGCCGCCCAAGCCCGTATCGGCGTGGCCAAAGCGGCTTATTTTCCAACGATAGGGCTAACAGGGCTGTACGGGAGCGAAAGTGCCGCCCTTGCCCAGTTATTTACCGGTGGTGCGGGTCTATGGTCAGCGGCGATTGGCTTGACGATGCCTATTTTTGATGCAGGCAAAACCAGCGCAAGGGTGGCACAGACCACGGCACTGCAAGCGGAAAGCCTTGCCCACTACCGCAAGACGGTTCAACTCGCCTTTCGCGAAGTGAGCGATGCACTCGTCAACTTGCGTGAATACACGGCGGAGGACACCGCACTCTCAGCACAAGCCACAGCAGCACAACAAGCCCTCCGCTTGGCACAAACCCGCTATGCAGCGGGCTATGTGGGGTATATGGATGTGCTAGATACTCAGCGCACTTTCCATGCCGCGCAGTTGCAGCAGGTCGCCAGCCGCAGGGCACGGCTTGGCGCCAGCGTTGATTTGTTTAAAGCCTTGGGCGGGGGGTGGGTTGCCACGCCCTAAAGCAAAGCCACAGGGCACACAGCACCAAGCGCGAGTTGCATTTTTCAGGGACAATCATTATTGATTTTATCGACCCCTGCGCCTGAGCATGAATCCCCCCATCCTCTACCTGCTGATGAATGCCGCCGCTGGCAGCGGCGATGCCGAGGCCATCCGCGCCACGCTCCGCCACGTTTGGCACGAAGCGGGCTGTGTGGTGCATGAACGGGTGGCCGCCAAGCCCAGCCAACTCGCCGCGCTCACCGACCGCACCCTGCTGGACGTACGCAGCCAAGGGGCAACATTGGTGGCGGCAGGGGGCGATGGCACGCTGAACACGGTGGCGCAACGCCTGCTCAATACTGACGTGCCGCTGGGCATTATCCCGCTGGGTACGTTCAATTACTTTGCCCGCCAATATGCGATTCCTGCCGACCCCGCCGAAGCCGCCGCATTGGTGCTCACCGGTATCGCCCAGCCGGTCAATGTTGGCAGCGTGAACGGCCATGTCTACCTCAACAACGCCAGCTTAGGGCTGTATGCCCGTCTGATTGAAGAGCGTGAGCACGCCAAACGACACTTGGGGCGCAACCGAGGCGTGGCTGCGCTGGCAGGGCTAGTCTCTCTGTTGGGGGCGCACAACACCCTCAAGCTCAATTTGCTGAGTGATGGTGTGCCGCACGACGTACGCACGCCGCTGGTCTTTTTTGGCAATAACGCCCTGCAGCTCCGCGCACTGGGCTTGCCCGAAGCCGATTCGGCGGCCGCCGGAAGGCTGGCAGGGCTGATCCTCAAGCCGGTATCTAAGCTGGCCATGCTGCGCCTGATGATGCGCGGCGTATTGGGGAAATTGGCCGCAGATGCCGATTTGACGCGCTTTGTGGCGGACGAGGTGGTAATTAGCGGCCGCTTCCGCCGGATAAAGCTGGTGCTGGATGGCGAAATCATCACCTGTACCGCCCCGCTGCATTTCTGCGTGCAAAAAGCCGCCTTGCAGATTATTTTGCCCCCCGCTATGCCCGCAGAAAGCCTCGTTGCATGACGGTGATTGTTCAGCTTTCTGACCCGCACTTTGGCACAGAGCGTCCCGAAGTATTGACCGCGCTGCAGGACTGGCTAACGGTGGAACCACCGGATGTGTTGGTGCTGTCTGGCGATATTACCCAGCGTGCCCGCCGCCGTGAGTTTGATGCCGCACGGGCATTTTTAGCCAGCTTGCCGCCGCATACACTGGTGGCCACCCCAGGCAACCACGATATCCCACTGCACAATCTGCTCGCCCGCTTTTTAGCCCCCTTTGCCGAGTTTTCGCGTGCCTTTGACACCCTTCACACCCCGCGCTTCTACAATGGCAGTGTGGCGATTACCACGCTCAATACCGCGACCCCTTGGCTGCATCGGCATGGCCGGATTCGCCCCCACGCCCTCGAAGCCGAGCTGGCATGGCTGGCGCAGCTGCCTGCCCATGCCACGCGGGTGCTGGTGGCGCACCATCCGTTTGCCGTTCATCGTCTGCACGACTATCCCAGCCAACTGCCCGATGCCCCAGCGGCGTTGTCACGCTTGGCGGCAGCGGGGGTGGACGTGGTGCTGGGGGGGCATGTGCATTACCCATTTATGCGCTGTGTGACACAGCCCGCCGAAACAGGGCACGCTTTATGGGTCATGCAAGCCGGTACGGCGTTGTCGTCGCGGGTGCGGGCGGGTATGCCCAATTCGGTGAACCGGCTACTCTGCCACCCGACCGACAAACGCCAAGCCAAGCTGGAGCAGTGGGACTTTATCGGCGGGCGATTTGTGTGTGTGCAGAAGACGTGGTTGGGCAGGGAGGGTGGGCTTGTTGTGGCAGGCTAAGGCGATCGGCGGTAGACAGAAGCCTATATACAACCAGAATATCTACTACGACTGGCTGAGCCACAACCTCTTTGCCTCAATTGAGGATGTGCATAAATCACGGTGGGGAGACTCAGTTACAGATGGATTGGTTGCTGAGTGCTATTTTCGGCCATGAGGAAGCGTAGTATCCAGATGTAAAAAAGCCGGATGGCTCTGAAGATCATGTGCAGATTGTGGCCGACACCGCAAAGGAGTGCATTCAAGGCATGGTAACGCCTCCCACGCCACTCAACACCCCGTTGTGTTCGCATTACATAGGGGAAAAAAGGCTAATCCATTCTAAAAACTAAGCTCCGTCGATTCAAGCAGAATAAAAAGTTCTCCGAATAAGAGCGGGTTTGATAGAATCGACCCGCTTTCTTTCCTCTGGTCACGGTCTCACATTCGAGCCGAGCGCAGGTGATAGCTAACACAGAACTAGGGAACTCAGTACATGTTTGTCCTCATTGGTTACACCATCGTTTTTGCCAGCGTGCTGGGCGGTTTTGTTATGGCGGGGGGTCACTTGGCCGCGCTGCTGCAACCTGCTGAATTTGTGATTATTGTTGGGGCGGCACTTGGGGCGTTTATTACCGCCAACGGTGGCGCACCACTCAAGGCTATTCTTCACGCCATCCCACAAGCCTTCCGCTCTTCCAGCTACAACAAAGCTTTGTATATGGAACTGTTCGCGCTGCTGTTTGAGCTGCTGACCAAGGTGCGGAAAGAAGGTCTGATGTCGATTGAAGCCGACGTGGACGACCCTTCCAATAGCCCGATTTTTTCCAAATACCCCGTTTTGATTGCCGACCATGTGTCTATCGAATTCTTGTGCGATTACCTGCGCTTGATGGTGGGCGGCAACCTCAACCCCTTTGAAATCGAGAACCTGATGGACCTCGAAATCGAAACCCACCACCACGAAGTCAGCCTGCCCGTGAATGCTTTGGCCAAAATGGCTGACGCACTACCGGCTTACGGGATTGTGGCGGCGGTGATGGGGGTGGTGCACACCATGGAATCCGTGGGTAACGTTTCCCCTGCCGAGCTGGGTCGCTTGATTGCCGCCGCGCTGATTGGGACATTCTTGGGGATTTTGATTTCCTACGGCTTTGTCGCTCCTGTGGCCGCACGTCTGGAGCACCAAGTCAGCGACCAAATGCGGGTGCTGCTGTGTATCAAAGTCACCTTGCTGGCCAGCTTAAATGGCTACGCGCCCCCCACGGCAGTTGAGTTTGGGCGTAAAGCACTGGTCAGCGAAGATCGCCCAGGCTTCTTGGAGCTGGAAGAACATCTCAAGAAATCACGCGGTCGTTAAGCCCCCGCCCCCACCGCCAAGCAGCTTATATTGGCGGTGGTTTTCTTTCGTACCGCAAAAACTGCTTGGCACACACAATCGGGTCGCTTAACCCAACCCCTTTCCCCTTGTTTACCGTCAAGCCGTGCTTGTACCGGTAGCCAGCAAGATGCACAGGAAACACCATGGCAGACGAATCACAACGCCCCATACACGTTAAAAAAATCAAAAAAGCATCGCATGGTCACCATGGCGGTGCATGGAAAATCGCCTACGCCGACTTTATTACCGCGATGATGGCTTTTTTCTTGCTGCTGTGGCTGTTGTCCTCGGTGTC
>CALMOJ010000092.1 GCA_937871815.1 uncultured Neisseriales bacterium | reverse complement strand
CCGCCCATGCCAAAGCCAATCTCCAGCACCACGGGGGCGGTGCGCCCAAACAAGGAGGGATAGTCCAACACTGCACCGGCAGCGTAGGGAATGCCCAAGGTAGGGAGAAGCGTATCGTAGGCGCGTTGCTGTCCTTTAGACATATGCCCTTGCCGCAAGACAAAGCTGCGGATGGCGCGGTGGTGCAAAGGGTGTTCCATAGCGGGGATTCCAAAGACGAAAGGTGCGGAAGGGTGCGATGGTAGAGCAAATCGAATCCGGCGTGAACTTGGCGCACGCCCCCCGTTGGCGCAGTCTGTGGCTTCGTGCGATGATTACAGGCTGTATTTTCCCCTCTCTACCCTACAACCAAGGACACGTACCATGAGCGAACAAGACCAACAGCCCGCCTTTGCTATCGAAAAAATCTACGTCAAAGATTTGTCACTGGAAATCCCGCACGCACCCGCTATTTTCTTGGAACGTGAACAACCCGAAATCGACCTGCAATTGGCCTCCGAAGCCACCCAGCTCGAAGAAGGTATTTTCCAAAGCAGCATTACCGTGACCGTGACCGCCAAAGTGGGCGAAAAGGTGATGTTTTTGGTTGAAGCCACCCAAGCGGGCATCTTCCAAATCCGCAACGTGCCAACCGCTGAGCTTGACCCGATTCTGGGGGTGACCTGCCCCAATATCTTGTTCCCCTATGTCCGCGAAACCGTGTCGGATGTGGTCAACCGTGCGGGCTTCCCACCGGTGATTCTCACCCCCATCAACTTTGAAGCGCTGTATGCCCAACAACAACAGGCCAGCCAAACCAGTAATGAAACCCACTAAATTCGCCTACGGGGTCGCCCTGCTGTTGGGGGGCTGGGCACTGAGCAGCCACGCGCTAGAGTTCCGCGCCACCAAGGAGCACGGCACGGTGTTTTACGACGCACCCAGCAGCACCGCCCCCAAACGCTTTGTGGTCAGCCGTGATTATCCGGTCGAGGTCTTGGCGACCAAGCCGGGCTGGTCACGGGTGCGCGATGCCGCCGGTGGTGTGGCATGGGTGATGACCGATGCCCTCAGCACCCAACGCACCGTGGTGGTGACTGCCCCCAAAGCAGAGATACGCCGCAGCCCTGACAGCACGGCGGCGGTCTTGTTTTCAGTGGAAAAAGAGGGTGTGCTGACCCTCGTCACGCCCCCTAAACAGGGCTGGGTGCAGGTCAAGCACCGCGATGGTGGCACGGGTTACGCGCTGCTGTCGGCGTTTTGGGGCTTGTAAACAACTACCTCACCCCTACTGCCACACCCCAGCAAAAAGCCCCTCGTTTCGACCGAATCGAGGGGCTTTTTGGATGGCAGCTAGGCGAGGCGGTTATGGCTACACCGAATCAGCCGGCGGCATCGTGGATGTCCGTGTAGAAGTCGCCAATACGGCAGGGGTAGGGCGATAAATAATCAACCAGCGCGGGGCGCGAAAATGTGAGAGCTGTTGATACAGCCACACATAGGTGACCGCAAACAGCCCTGCGGAGAACAAGAGTAACGGGGTGTTGTTCCACCACAGCAGCGCGGGCACCGCCGAGCATCCCCATAAAACCAAGAGATACGGGGTGGTCAGCGCATTACGAAGCAGGCGGTCACGCGGCACACGGCTGCCGACATGCCACCGCGCCAAACGTAAATAGACCAAGTGGTGTAGATGGCAGGCATCGGGCTGGCCAGGGGAGCGTTGGTGCAGCCTTAAGCGGCGGTAAATAGTAAATAGCGTTTCAAATACGGGGTAGAGCAACACCAGCAGCGGAAACCACGCAGAGACTTCGGCATGGTGCGACACCAGCAACACAGCCACCTCGGCCAACATGACACCGGTGAGATACGCCCCACCATCGCCCAAAAACAGCTTGCCATAGGGGTAATTCCACATCAAAAAACCCAGTAATGCCCCCGCCAAAGCAAAGGCAATCGAAGCCAGCCAAACATCCCCCAACAGCGCTGCCATTACCCCCATCACCAACGCAGCCCCGCACGACACCGAGCTGGCGAGTCCGTTGTAGCCGTCAATCAGGTTAATAGCATTGGTCACCCCCGCCACCGCCACCATAGTCAGCACAAGGGCAAACGTGCCCCCCGACACCAGCCACATATCCAACCAAGGCACATCCAAGCGCACCAAGGTGGCATCGAGCAAAAAATGCCCGACCGCCGCCGAGAGCAAAGTCAAAATCAACCGGCTACGCGCCGAGACGGTTTTAGTTAAGTCTTCGACAATACCGCCAAAAAAGGCCGGCGCAGCGACCAGCAGCAGCCAAAAATAGCGCGTTTCATCTAGGCTCAGCCCCAGCACTACAAAGGCACTGGATAGCCCCGCCAATAAGGCGACCCCGCCGATTCTGGGGACAGGCACATCGTGAAATTTTTGCACACCAGTCAGGTCGTGGTCTGCAGATAAATGGCTGTGAAGATGGTCAAAGCGGACGATGAGCCATGCGACAAAACCACTGACAACAGCAGCAAGAAAAAACGCGTTCATACGGTAGGGCTACCTCATATCACCCCTGCTATTTTTTACCTTGGGGCAACAAGCCACCACAGGCATCAATAGGGAGTGGGTTATCCGTCTCTAGGTAATTCTACCATGTGGCTAATTACATCCATGTAAGTCTGTACCACATTCTGCTGATTAAACCGCTGCACCACCCCAAGTCTCGCGGCTTCCCCCATCTGCTCACGCGTGGCACGCGGCAACGCCAAAAACGCTGACAGTGCCGCCGCCAGTGCATCAGCACTGTGCGATTGACACAGTAAGCCGTTTTTGCCGTGCTGCACCACCTCGCGGCAGCCCGGCACATCGGTGGCAATCAGCGGTCGCCCCATCGCAGCGGCTTCTAGCAAGGTGCGCGGCGTGCCTTCACGGTAAGACGGCAGCACCACACATTCGGCTTGTGCCAAGGCGGGGCGGACATCGTCGGTTTCGCCCCAATACTCAATCACCCCTTCGGCCTGCCATGCAGCAACGTCTGCTGCACCCAACGCCGAACGATTGGCCACACCGACCCCGCCCAGCAGACACACTTGCACCTTTGGCCACTGGCTACGGAGCTGCCGCGCGGCATCGACCAGCTCCAGCACCCCTTTGTCGCGCAGCAATCGCCCGACAAACAACACCACCCGCCGCCCCTCGTCCGATGGCAAAGGGCTGGGGGTAAAGCGGGCAATATCCACCCCTGACCCTGCCACTTCTCGCACCTGAGCCGCCCGCACCAAGCCTTGTTCGACAAACAAGCGGCTGTCGTCAGGGTTTTGGAACATCACCACCGGCGCGGGAGCCAATGCCACACGGTACAAACCTTTAGCCAACCGATTCAGCCAACCGTCCCGCAAAAAGGCCGTCCCCAGTCCGGTAATGGTCGCCAAGCTCGGCACCCCCGCCAGCCGTGCGGCCAACGCGCCGTAAATCACCGGCTTGATGGTGTAGTGCAGCACCACATCGGGCTTGATGCGCCGATAAGCACGCCACAAAGCCCAGCACAACGCGGCATCGCGGCGGGGATGCGTGCCTTGGCTATCCACGGCAATCGGGTGGCACTGCACCCCCAGCGCAGTCAGCGAGGCAGTGGCGGCATCCGGCGGGGCAAGCACATGCACTTCGCGGCCTTGCGCCAATAGGGCGGCAATCAATCCCCCCCGAAAGTGGGCGAGATTCCATGTGGTATTGGCGACCAAAACAACGCGTAAAGGGGTCATGCAGCGTCTACCTTTTTGGGACGGGGTTCGGTCATATGGTCAGCAAACAAAATAAACAACAGCACAAAAGGAAAGCGGTAACGGGCGGCGGTGCCGTAGTTAAAAATCACAATGCCGTACAACACAAACGAAGCCACCATAAACACCTTCAGCGCGACAACGTTATTAACATGGTGAGGCAAGGCCTTGCGTCGCCACCACACCACACACAGCCCCAACATAAAGATATTTTCGAGGCTCTGAATAAACTGGAACCCCATCCCTGCTGCCCACGGCAAGGGATTCAGCAAAAACCCCAATGCGCCATTCAAAAAAGAGAACGGTAGCGATAAATCGGCCGTCAGCAGCGGCGGCGAGCCAATGCCGCCATCTTCAGCATAAAAAGAACGGCGGTGCTTATTGAGCTGATCCAGCATTCCAAGCTTCAGCAGCCCAACGATGCCCCCGACAAACGCCACCGAGGTCGCTGCAATCAGGCGTTTGCGCGACTCCCCTGCCACCAGCTGAAATAGTATCGGCACGGCAGCCAGCAGGGCATTTTGTGGCTTAATCAACATCAGCGGCCACAACCACGCCAAGGCCAGCCATCGCCAACGCCCTTCAAACCACTGATACAGCACAAAAAACATAAAGATAAAAATCAGCGTGTCGCGCATGGCCAAGGCCGAATACAGCGCGAAACTGGGGTAGAGCAGAAAAAACACTTTGCTGGCAGGGGACAAAAATCGCTTTTGCTCCAGCCACAGGTAAAACAACACCACCAACTGAATGTTAATCAGCCCCAAGGAACGGACGCTGATAATAAAAGGCAACGGAAAAGACCCCAAAATGGCCGACGCGGTTTTGACGTTGGCACTGGTGCGCTGCACACACCACCCACCATCATCCAGCCCCCGCCACAACATGCTGCACTTCACATAGCCGACTTGGTCGGGCATGTAGCTGACGGGAAAGAGCACATCGTTGGTTAAAAATACCGCCGCCGTGCGCAGCAAAAACACCCCAAAAGCCAGATTGTCGAGGCGGTCGGTCAGCCGTAGCCCGCCCAAAAAAATCAGGGCGCACAGCAGGTTAATCGTGTCTTCAAGTTCGAACACGCTGCCGATGCTCCTGCCACGCTTGGAACATTAAAATATCCCACAGCAAATAGTGCCCATTGCCCCGTCCGGCCAAATGCGCTTCCCACAGGGCGCGAATCGGGGCGGGATGAAACACCCCTTCCCGTTCCAAGCGGTCGGCAGCCAGCAAGGCCTCGGCCCACTCACGCAGCGGCCCCGCCAGCCACGCCCCAACCGGAATACCAAACCCCATTTTGGGACGCTCAATCAAGGCACGCGGCACATGGCGATGCAGCACTTCGCGCAGTAGCCACTTGCCCTTGCCGTCGCGGACTTTTTGCGCCATCGGTAACCGCCATGCCAAGGCCAGCACCCGATGGTCGAGCATCGGCACGCGGGTTTCGAGGCTGACCCCCATCGCGGCGCGGTCTACTTTGGTCAAAATATCGTCAGGCAGATAGCTCAGGGTATCCAAGACCATCATCCGCTCGGTAAAGCACAGCCCCTCTGGCAAAGTACCCAAGCCGGTCAGCCAAGTGGGGGGCTCGGTCGCGCCTTTGACCACCGCGCTGGGGTCGGGCCAGTGGGTGACTAAGCTGCGGTATAAGCCATCGCCGCCGCCCGAATCCAACAAGGCTTTGAGCTTGGCCAGCTTTTCGCTGGGGTGGCTGACTTGCAAAGAGGCCGGTAGCAGCGGGCGGCACGCCGCATACAGCGACTCAAACAGCGCGGGCGACAACGCCCCCACACTGCCAGCCACCATGCTTTGCAGCCCACGGGGAATCCGCCCCAGCATGTGGTTCAGCTTGTCGCCTTGCAGATGGCGGGTATAGCCGCTAAACAGCTCGTCCCCGCCATCCCCAGACAAAGCCACGGTGACATGGCTACGCGCCAATTGGCTGACCAAGAAGGTGGGGATTTGTGAGCTGTCGGCAAAGGGCTCGTCGTAGAGGGTAGGCAAACGGGGAATCACCGCCAGCGCGTCCTTGGCCTGCACATACAGCTCGGTGTGGTCAGTGCCCAAATGCTGCGCCACGGCCTTGGCGTGCTCGGCCTCGTTATAGCCTTCCACATCAAAGCCAATAGTGAAGGTCTTAACCGGCCGCTCGGACAGGGTTTGCATCAAGGCCACGACGGTAGACGAGTCTATCCCCCCCGACAAAAATGCCCCCAACGGCACGTCGGCCAGCATTTGCCCTTGCAAGGCTTGGGTCAGCACTTTTTCGAGGGCATCGGTGGCTGCGCTGTCGGGCAAGTCCAGCGGGTTGGCTTTGGCTTGGGCAATAGTGTCGGACAAGGACCAGTAGCGCGTCACCGTGGGCTCAGCCCCCGCCGCTGCGGCCACTGCATCCAAAACCGCCATCGTGCCTGGGGGCAATTTGGCGATACCCTGCCAGATGGAATACGGCGCAGGCACGGCGTTATGGCGCAAATACACCGCCAGCGCGTCCCGATTCAGTTCGGGGTCAAAGCCGGGCCATGCATCAAAGGCTTTCAGCTCGGAGGCAAACAAAAACGCCCCGCGATGCCAGCCGTAGTACAGGGGTTTTTCGCCCAGACGGTCACGCCCCAGCGTCAGGCTGCCGGTTTCTCTGTCCCATAGGGCAAAGGCAAACATCCCTGCGGCGCGTTCTAGGGTGGCCATCACCCCCCAGCGGGCAAACCCCGCCAGCAGGGTTTCGGTATCGGAATGCCCCCGCCAATCGGTCTCGCGCCCCATTTCGCTGCGCAAGGCCAGATGGTTGTAAATCTCACCGTTAAAGACCAGCAGATAACGCCCACACGGCGACACCATAGGTTGATGCCCTGCTGGCGACAAATCCACAATCGCCAGCCGCACATGCGCCAGCAGAATCCCCGCCTCGGCATCGTGCCACACGCCCACATCATCCGGCCCTCGGTAACGAATCTGCGCCGCCATCGCTTGCCCAATGCTGGTCAAATCGCCTGTTCGTCTATCGCGCCACAACGCGCCTGCCAATCCACACATTAAGCTTGTCCTTTGTTTGCTGCGGCAGTCGGCACAGCAGCCAGTGCTGTCCATGCTACCCAATATTGATGCGCCACATGGGCAAGGGAAAACTCGGAGACGACCCGTGTGCGGGCGGCCTGTCCACGTTGCTGCCGCTGCTCGGCAGAGGCGTTGAGGAGCTGCAAGATGCCATCGGCCAAGGCACCCACCTGCTCTGGCGGCACCACCACACCGGTGTCGCCGACAATCCAAGCGGAGTCGCCCACGTCGGTCACCACACACGGCACGCCACAGGCCATGGCTTCTCCCACAGCATTGGGAAAGGCTTCGGCGTGGGAGGCATTGACTGCCACATCCAGCGCGGCCGTCAGGCTGGGCACATCCGCCCGCTCGCCCAACAAGTGCAGCCGAGGCAATAAGCGGGGCGGCACACAGCTCAGCAGTGCCACATTGTCTGGCGACATCCCCCGCCCCACACAGACAAAATGGACGTTGGGACGCTGCGCCAACACATGCTCGGCTGCAGCAAAAAAACCGGCGTGGTTTTTGACCTCATGCCAACGCGCCACCAGCCCGACAAGCAAGGTCTCTTCTGCCAAGCCAAACTCTTGGCGCACAGCGGTGCGTGCAGCCAGAGACGGTGCAAATACCGTGGTATCAAAGCCATTGGGGATGTCGTGTGCGCGGCTATTGGTGTAGCCCAGCGAAATATGTTGCTGATGCGCCAAACGCGACACATAAAACACTTTGTCTGCCCAGCGTGACAAGACAGCATCAAGCCGAATCACATAGCGCGTCAGGCGTTTGCTGGTAGCAAAGGTAGTCAGTGACTGTCGAATAGCCAGTGCCAGTGCAGGACGACGGGGGGCACAGAGCCGTGCAAAGTGCGCCAACAAGTTGCCGTGGTACATCCAACCCTGAATCACATCGGGGCGAAAGCTCCGCACCAGCCGCGCCAAACGCAGCAAGCCGCGCGGGGTCAGCCGCCCAGCAGGCATATCCAACGCGACGACCGGAATCCCCATCGCCACCAGTTTTTTGCCCAGCACATCGAGACCGGACAGCGATACCACGCAGGGCACGATACCTTTGGGCTGCGTGGTCAGCTCGGTCAAAATCCGCACCAAGGCATTTTCTGCGCCACTAGGGGCGAGGGTGGTACTAATCACAAGCAAACGCACAGGTCAGTTCCCCTTTGGCTGCACAGCACGCAGCGCGGATTCGGTATTGGTTAATAAATTGCCCGCAGAAAACACCTGCTCGACACGCGCACGCGGCGAAGCCAAGGCTGCCCCGCCAGTCGCATAAGCCTGACGTAGGGCAGCGGCTAGGGCAGCGGTATCGCCCACCGGCACAACATAGCCGCCCTCCGCCAACAACCACGCGGCATCGCCGGTATCGGTGGTGATGCCGGGGACACCGCAGGCCATCGCTTCGCCCAGCACATTTGGCGACCCTTCGGAGTGCGAAGCCGACACCAGCCAATCGAGGCCGTTATACACCGCAGGCATGGCTTGAGTGCCATCTTGCCAAATCATCCGGTCGGCAATCCCCAAGGTCACGGCCTGTTGCTGCAAAGCAGGGCGACGACCTGCGGGGTCATAGCCCGCCACCACAAACCGCGCGGCGGGGCAGCTTTCGACAAGCTGTGCCGCTGCCACCAAAAAGCCGGCGTGGTTTTTAACGGGATCGATACGCCCTACCAGTCCAAAAACAACGTGGCACTCATCCACGCCCCACGCGGCACGCTGCTGACGACGGGCGGCGGCATCGGGCCGGAAACGCTGGGTATCGACCCCATTGGGAATACACAGCAGCTTGGCGGGCGGAAAGCCCTTTTTGGCAGCAATCGCCAAGCCGCGCTGGGAATTACACACAATCAAGGCGGCGTAGCGCGAGAGGGCGGTTTCTAAGGCGTATTCCAGCCGCCCCATCCAGCCCAAGGCCGCAGGGTTAAAGTCCGAAGCCCGCACCCCCCAGACCAGCGTGCCGATACCGGTCCAGCGGGTGGCGAAAGTCGCCACCACATTGGCCATCGGCAAATAGGCATGGACAATGGCGGGGCGGGTCTGGCGCAATACGGCCAGCAGCCGCCGAAAAAACGGCAACACATCCCAACGCCCGCCTTTGTTCAGAGAAATCACCGGCACACCGGCGGCGGCCAAATCGGCTTCAAAATCGCCCCCCGCGTAAAACACCACGACCCGCACCCGATGCCCTACGGCGTGCATTTGCATGGCCAGCAAAGAAAGCTGCCGCTCCGCGCCGCCCACATGCAAGGAACGCACCAGAAACAAGACATCGAGGGGCTGTGCCATCTCACACGGCTTTCTTGGGCTGTGCCCACGCGGCTAAATACCGTTCGGCCACGCGAACATGGTCATGGTGGGTGGCGACAAATTCACGCGAGGCCGCGCCAAGCTGTGCCAAGTCTGCCCGTTGCGCCAAGACGGCTTCGACCTGCCGGACGATGCTGCCCGCGTCGGGGGTGATATTCAGCACCGGCATGGGGGCATCGCCATACAGCAGGTGGTTTTCGGGCTCGGCCCCGCCCAGCACCACTTTGCCCAAGGCCAAGGCAAACAGGGCATTTACCCCGCAGGAATAGCTGCTGGTTTGGTCAATCACCACGTTCATTTTGCCCAGATGCTCAAGGTAAGCAGGCAGTGGCATCCCGCCTTCGATGCTGCATTCGACCTCGTGGGGGTAGTGCCGCTGGAGGTGGTCGAAAGCTTCGCGGACATAGTGCGTCCCCTTGAAGCCTTCGCGGTTCAGGCCGTGGAACACCCGCAGCTTGCCGCCGTGCAGGGTGTTTTCTTGGTAGGGAATGCCGGTCACATTGACCGGAATCGGCAAGGGGGCGCGACGATGGGGGAAGGCCTGATAGCCCACCCAGTAGTCGTACATAATCGGCAAAATGCCCTCGACCCGCTGCGCCAACCAGAGGTTAAAGGCGCGAACCTTGGGGTCTAGCCAAGGGCAGGCTTCGCCTTTGAGGTCGTAGCGAATAATGTCGTCAAAAGGGCCATAGGCCAGCGTTTGGCGACCTTCGCGCCAGTAGAAGGCATCGGACCCTGCCCCCACCAAAAAAGCACGGTCGTTACCGGCCAAAATGGCACGCAGCAGCCCGCTGTTATAGCCCCCTTTGCGGCTAAACAGCAGGGGGTTGATGATTTGCACCACGTCGTAGCCGGTCAGCTTAGGCAGTGACCACACGGGGCGAGCGATGCGCTCCAGCCGACCACGCCAGCCGGTGGCTTGGCTGCCAAGGTCAATATCGGCGGGAATGCGCTTCCAGCCATCGCCGACCGAAGCCACCACGGCTTCGTGCCCGAGTTCACGCAGGCCATCCCGCAAGTTTTTGTGTAACGCGCTAAATTCGCCCAACAATAAGATACGCATCGTGCCTAGTTCACTTTCTGATGAGCGCGTTTTTCGCAATACGCCGCCATCGCTAAATTGGTACAAAAACCCGCCACCAGTGCCGCCAAGAGGGCATAGACTGCCCCGCGAATCCCGTATTGGGGAATCCACCAGTTGGCGCACGCCAAGTTCACGCCCCCCACGGCCACGGTAATCACCGAGGCCGTCAAAAACAGCCCGCGCCCAATCCACTGCGGGGCCATCATGCTGGCAAAAGATTGCAAGGCGACGGCAGGCACTAGCAGCACAAATAGCTCGACCACGGGGGCAAAGCCATCACCGGCCACCCACGGCAGCCAGTAAGGCGCACTGACCGCCATGCCGCCCGCGCCCAGTGCGGTCAATGCCACCACCGCTAGCGTCATCTTGCGCTGCAAAGGCCACACGCCATCCGCGCCCAACTGCCCCTGTCGGCCATACAGCACCAAGGCCGCGGATTGGGGGATGACCAGCAACACGCTAGACAGCTGCTGGGCGAGCTGAAAGAAACCGGCTTCTCGGGTGCCGACCATGCCTGCCACCAGCAAAGTGCCCGCCATATTCAGAGCCAATGTGCCGACGGTATTCAGATGCAAGCGCAGCCCACCTTGCAACAAGGCGCGGGCTTCGTGGCCTTGCCAACAGCGGTGGCCGTGTTGCTGTGCCACCCGATTCAGCGTGGGCAGACAGCTTAGGGCAATCCACATTTGGGACACCCCCATCACCACTACCGCTGCCCCCACGCCGCCGTCCAAGCCCGCCAAGCTGCCGACCAACAACACCAACATCAGGGTGCGGCCACTCATCAGAGCCAGATTAAACGTCCGCAGCCGCTCCACAGCGGCCAGCAGGGCGTTGGAATAGCCTTCCCAAAGCAAAAACGGCAGCCCCACCAAGGCCAGCATTAGCACGTCTAGCGGCAAATCGCCAAACACCCGCACCCCGCCCAGCCACCATGCCAAAGCCACCCCCAGCCAGCCCAAGACCGACAAGCCGCCGGTCAGCCACGCCAACGTGCCAAACACTTCGCCAAACCGCTGGCTATCGCGACACCCTGCCAGCCGCTGCACGGCGACTTGACCAAGGCTGAGGCTGGCCAACAGGGCAAGGGTATTGAGCCACGCACTGGCGGTGGCAAACGCCCCGCGCCCATCCGGCCCCAGCCAGCGGGCGGTCAGGGCGAGGGCGACGATGTTCAGCCCCATGCTGTAGAACTTTGCGCCGCTGGTGCCCGCGATGGTGTGCCACAGCTTGCGGGTCAAGACGTTGCCGCTCATCCGGCAAAAAAGTGGCGCACCACGCCCACCACGGTGCGGGCTTGGTCGGCGGACAGTAAGGGGCCGATGGGGAGACTCAAGACGTGGTCGGCGAGGCGTTCGGCAATCGGGAACGTCCCCGCCGGTAAGTGCAGCGACTGATACGCCGCTTGCCGGTGGGGCGGGATGGGGTAGTGAATCAGCGCACCGATGCCTTCAGCTTTGAGGGCGGCGGCGAGGGCATCGCGCTGGGGGGTGGTGACGACGAACAAATGCCACACCGGCTGCGCCCAATCGGGGACAACCGGCAGGGTGAGCTGCGGGCAGTCCGCCAGTCCAGTCAGATAGTCTTGGGCGCGGGCTTGGCGGTGGGCGTTCCAGTCGGGCAACACGTCTAGCTTGACCCGCAACAGGGCGGCTTGCAGCTCGTCGAGGCGGGAATTCAGGCCGGCTTCAAGGTGGTGGTATTTTTGTTCGCTGCCGTAGTTGCCCAAGCACCGCACCCGCCGCGCCAAGGCGGCATCGTGGGTGACCACTGCCCCGCCATCGCCCAAAGCCCCGAGGTTTTTACCTGGGTAAAAGCTAAACCCTGCGGCATCGCTTAGGCTGCCGACCGCACGGCCTTTGTAGCGGGCACCGTGGGCTTGGGCGGCATCTTCGAACAAGCGCAAACCGTGACGGCGGGCGATGTCGGCGAGGGCATCCATGTCGGCGGGTTGCCCATACAGGTGGACGGCAAAGATAGCTTTGGTGCGCGGGGTAATTGCGGCCTCAACCCGATTAGGGTCGATGTTGTGGGTCAGTGGGTCAGGCTCGACCCCCACGGGCAAGGCACCGACTTTGCTGACCGCCAACCACGTCGCGATAAAGGTATTGGCGGGGACAATCACTTCGTCCCCCGGGCCGATGTCGGCGGCACGCAAAATCAGTTCGAGCGCGTCCATGCCATTGGCTGCACCGATGCAGTGGGGGGCTTCACAGTAGGCGGCAAAGGCGGCTTCGAAATCAGCCAGTGCCTCGCCTTGGATATACCAGCCTCGGTCTAGCACACGGGTCATGGCGGCCAACAGCGGCTCGCGCAGGGTGGCGTTAATGGCTTGCAGGTCAAGAAAGGGGATAGGGGTCATGGCAAAACAGCCTTCTGGGCAATCTGAGCAGGAGGGATAGAGCGGGCGGGGTTGCCCACCACCCAAGCACCGGCAGGGACGCTGCGGGTAACGACGGTGCCCGCACCAACCATCGCGCCTTCACCGATTTCAACGCCGGGCAAAATGACAGCCCCTGCCCCAATCGACGCGCCGCGCCGGACAATCACCGGCAAAAAAGCGTCGGGATAGTGTTTGGAGCGCGGGTAGAGGTCGTTGCAGAACGTGACGTTGGGGCCAATAAACGCGTCGTCTTCGACCCGCAAGCCATCCCACAGATACACGCCGTTTTTGATGGTGACGCGGTCACCGACGACCACGTCGTTTTCGATAAAGCACTGGGCGCAGATATTACAATCGCGGCCAATCACGGCCTTGGGCAAGATGGCCACCCACTGCCAGATGGTGGTGCCGGTACCAATAAAGGGGCTTTGCACATCGGCAAGGGGATGGATTTTCATGCTTGAGCTTCCTGCACCGCTTGGCAAAAAGCGGGGTAATCACGGATATAGTCAGCTTCGTCATACAGGGCATCGGCCATCACCATCAGGACGGTATTGGGGGCGAAGTCGTGCATTTCGCGCCAAATCAGCCCTTCAATCAGCAAGCCTTTATCGGGGCTATCGAGCCGGAAGGTCTGACGGGTCTGGCCGTCCTCGACCACCATATCCAGCGCACCGGACACGCACACCGCCAGTTGGCGCAAGCGGCGGTGGGCATGAAAGCCCCGTGATTGACCGGCGGGGATGCCATACATGTAGTACACCCGCTGAATATCAAACGGGACATTTTTGCCGCTTTCGCAGGCAATCAGCTCGCCGCGACCATCGCCGTGGATGGCAAACGAAATAGGGGTGATGGGCATGGGGATTCTCGGTAAAGGGTTACGGTAGTGGGGCTTTGCCACACAGTGCCAAGCCCAAGAGCTTCAGCTTTTGGCGTAGGGTGGTGTCTTTAAGCGCACGGGACAGCAGCTCGCGCACCACCACCGCCAACGCCCCGGCCAGCAAGCCGGCAATCACCGCCAAGGTCAGCGTGCGCCGTGGACGGGGGAAAGAGGGCGCAGCAGGGGGCGTGGCAATATCCAGCGGTTCAATCAAAATCACGTCTTTGACTTCGTCGATACGGGTGAGCTGCAGTTCACGCATAAAAAGTTCGTAGATGTGCTCTAGCATTTTGACCTCGCGCATTTGGCGGGCGTAGGTCAGCCCGCTTTCGGGCAAGCTGCCTGGGGTGGCGGTCGCGGTAGAACCTGGGGCGGCAGCCACATCTATTTTTTGGGCGATAGGGGCGGCTTGTAAACGGGTGAGTTCTTCCTTGAGGGCTTCGATTTCGTGGTTGAGCCGGATGTAGTCGGGATTGAGCGGGGTGGCAAAAGCGGCCATGGCGGTGAGGGCAGCTTCTTTGACGCTGATTTCACCGCGCACACGGCTAATTTCTTCCATGGCTTGCTGCACTTGCCCATCCAGCCGCAATACGCCGGTGCGTTGCTGGATGCGTTTCAGCTCGACTTCAGCTACCGCCAGCCGGTCACGGGCTTCACGCATTTGCTGCTCAAAAAACACTTTGCGCTTGGAGGCTTCGGTGACGGCAATTTGCTGGGTAATGTGTTGCAGGGCTTTGACGTAGGTATTGGCCATGGCGGCGGACCAACGGGGGTCTTCGTCATCGACCAAAATATTGATGATGTCGTTGACCCCAACATCCACCGCCACCCGAAACGACAGCCGTTCGACGATGGCATCGTCACTATTAAGCTTCCAGCGGTGTTTAAGCCCTAAGGTGTCCGAGACAAAAATGGCCGCTGACCGACTTTTTAGAATCGCTACGTAGCTATCCAGCACCGGCTTTTGGCCGTTAAAGGTATTGGCTAAACCCGCGCCCGTCAGCGAGCCGGTTTGGGTCAGCATGGTGGCGGAATTCTGCCGCACTTGCGGGGGGAGCAAACGGGTGAGGGCGGTATAGCGGGTGGTTTGGGTGGAGAGGTAGAGCGAAGCCAAACACACGGCTACCGCCGCCCCTGCCAAGGGCCACCAGCGGCGGCGGGCAATGGCAATCAGGATATCAAGGACGTGCAGATACAACGGGGTAGGCTTGGGGGACACAGAAGCCGGATACGGTGGGTTGGCGTGCAGGGGGGTGGAGGAGTCGCTCATACCAGATTACCTTTTGAGCGCGTTAAACGCGGCCACGCTAATACCAAACTGATAGAAAATTTGCGACCAGTCACGCAAGATTTTACGCCATGTCGAGGCATCAGTTTCGTAAGGGACAACGATAGTATCCCCCGGCATGATCTTGAGGTCACGTCCAAACAAGCCAGACTGATGGCGGCTCCATGTTGAGCCATCGGCCCGCTGAATATAGAGATAAGCCATATCCGCACCTTTGCTCGGCCCCCCTGCTAAAGCAAGATAATCCTCAAGCGGCCTATCCTTCATCCACGCGAGGTTAGGCTCGCTAATCAGTGCCCCGACCACAGAAACTGTATTGGATTGTGAGGGAATAAAGATACGGTCGCCATTTTCAAGGGGAAGATCGGGCAGCTCGCCAAAAACCTGAATGGTGGGCTTGACCCCGAGCAAAATCCGCCCTGTAGCTTTGATCGTTGCCAAGGAATCTAAGAAAGAACGCTGGACTTGGTAAGTAGTTGGCGTAGGCGGGATTTCGCTATTGCGTGCCGAAACCATACCCTCTAGCTCAGTTTGTACCGATAGCCGCTGAATCATCTCACCCATACGCTGCTGCTGGGCTTCACGCATGGATTCACGGGTCAGCTCTGTCCCAAACAAGTAGGCCGAGGGCAATACCCCCCCCACCCGTGCAAGGAGCTTATGCAGCGAGTCACCTGGCTCTAGCCGGAAAATACCGGGGGATTTGACTTCACCTTCCAAGGTGACCAGCTGCACTGAGCTATCCCGCGAGGAACGAATATCTTCTTTGCTAAAAATAGTGACCACGTCCCCTGGCTGCAAAAGATGGTTGTCTGCCCCCTCTGACTGGTCAAGGGCACGCGCTAAGCTAAACGGAATCAGCGTGACGGAGAGAGTGAGCGGATGAATGCGCTCAATCACGGCGTAGTCCCAGTTGATTTCACCCATCACACGCGGTTTAAAGTAGCCCGGTTTGCCTAAGTCGGCACGCACAGCGGCGTTGCGGATTTGCCAATAGTCGGTATTCAGTAAAACCGTGCGGTCGGGAATCAGGGTGCGGATACGCATCCCGTCTTGCCACGGCAAGTTGGAAGGCTGTGCCACGTTGCCGCGTAAGGTGACGACATTAGATAGCCGAGGGGATACGGCATACAACCGGACAATATCGCCATCGGTGACCGGCCGCGCCAAGCCCGCGCTATTGAGCGGCAGCTCTTCTACGCGGCGGACTTCGTGGCCGGTGATGCGTTCTAGCGTGGCACGACGGCCATCGGTGGTGGTAGAAACGCCCCCTGCGGCAGCCAGTAAGTCGCCTAGGGTATCTTTGGCGTGCAGCTCAAACACGGCTTGGGTATTGACCGTGCCAATCACAGCCGCCAACGCGCCCACAGGCAAAATTTGAATTACATCGCCAGACTGTAAGCCGACATCTTTGGATTTATCACCGCGCACGATAAAGTCATAAAGGTCAAATTCGCTGATGACGCTGCCGCCCCGCTTGAGCTGAATTCGGCGCATTGAGCCGGTGGGGGCGGGGCCGCCGCTGGCAAACAGGGCGTTGAGTAGGGTGCTCATCGCACTGACGGTATAGCTGCCTGGGCGTTCGGCATGACCCACCACAAAGACTTGCACGGCACGCATTTCGCCGAGGGTGACGTTCAGCTCGAAGTTGCGAAAGACGCGGCTCACCGCGCTGCGGACGTAGCTGGTCAGCAAGCGGTAGGGTGTGCCTGCCACATGCAACACACCAACTTTGGGAATATTGATATTGCCAAGGCGGTCAACACGGGCACGGTAATCAATATCCACCTGTCCCCATGCCCGAATCAGCACTTCGTCCCCTGTGCCGAGGATGTAGTCGCCGGTGACGGGGGCATCTTCGACAGGGGAAAACGTGGAGGGCGTTTGATTGGCAAATAAACTGCGCCCAAACAAGGAGACGGGCATCCCTGTGGCTTGCCCAACAAAGGTCTGGAAGGGTAGCGACGATGCTTCTTCTTTGCTATTGCTATCGCTATTGCCCCGTCCCTTGCTGCTGTCTGCGGGTTTGGTCGAATCGCTGCCTATTGTGAGCTTCTCTGCTTTTGCCTCTGCCTCAACGGCCTTTGCTGCCGTCGGCACGGGGGTGCGGGGCAGGGGATCGGTTTTAACAATGGTGCTTCGCGGGTCTTCGCTGGCATTTTGGGCTTGGCTTAACAGCGGCAAGCACAGCCCCAAGGCCAGCAATAAACGAAGAAAAGGCAGGGTTTTCATAAACCAAGCAATAAAATTGAGCAGGGTATTCTATCCGTAAAACTACCTAGGCAAGCACCGATTCCCCGCCCATTTCCCCTAAAAACCTGTTTATGATTTGCAATGCTCGGGTGAGCCGGCGTTGAAATGACCCTCAAAATACGCATTGACCTCATATCAACTACGCTTTTTCGGCACATTTCGCCTTGGCTGACCCTTCGCACACTTGCGGGTAAATAGGCTTTAAAAACCACAGGCCAGAAAGGGGGAAATAGGCGCATTCCTATTTCAGCCGCCCAAAGTCCTACAGCCCAAGCCGTTGGCAGACGGTCGAAATCGCCCCTGCTTGGTTAAGGGTGTAGAAGTGCAAACCAGGGGCACCGCCTTCGAGCAAGCGGTCACAGAGGCTGGTCACCACATCCAAGCCCAAGGAGCGAATGGAAGCAACATCATCACCGTAGCTCTGTAACTTGAGGCGTAGCCAGCGTGGAATCTCTGCGCCACAGGCATCGGAGAAACGTGCCAGTTGGCTGAAATTGTTGATGGGCATAATCCCTGGAACGATAGGAATCGTCACCCCTAGGGCATCGACTTCATCCACAAACGCAAAATAGGCATCGGCGTTAAAGAAATATTGGGTCATGGCCGAATTCGCACCCGCTTTGACCTTACGCGCAAAATTTTGCAGGTCTTCTTGTGCGGTGCGGGCTTGGGGGTGGTATTCGGGGTAGGCGGCGACTTCGATATGGAAGTGGTCGCCATGCTCGGCGCGGATAAATTCGACCAGCTCGTTAGCAAAGCGGAATTCGCCGACCTCACCCATGCCAGAGGGAATATCTCCCCGCAGCGCGACGATATGGCGAATGCCGTTGTTGCGGTAGGCGTTGAGAATGGCGCGGATGTTTTCGCGGCTAGAGCCAATGCAGGACAGGTGCGGGGCGGCGGCATAGCCCTCGCTGCGAATTTCCAGCACGGTGTCTAGGGTGTGGTCGCGGGTGGTGCCCCCTGCCCCAAACGTGACAGAAAAAAACTGGGGCTTGAATTGGGCCAGCTGCTGGCGGGTGGTGCGCAGCTTGGCCATCCCTTCTGGGGTTTTTGGCGGGAAAAACTCAAAGCTATAAGTGCGTGTGTCGGTCTGTGATGGCATCAAATCACCCTCTGGGTCTGAAATAGCGACAAAAAGCAGCGCGAAAGGCGGCAGGTACACAAGGGGCGACTGCATCTGCAACCGCCCTGTGTAATGCACGTTATGAACAAGACGGTGCGAGGTAGGCCGCCTAGGCCTCCCCCACATAGCCCTTTTCAGAACGGGCTCAAAGTCTGCGAGACTCGGGTAATCCTACGTTCGCGAGACTTTGAACACGTTCTCAATAACGGTAATGCGCTGGCTTGTAAGGACCATCTTGGCTCAAATCAAGATACGTCGCTTGTTGGTCGGTGAGGCGGGTCAGGTTTGCGCCGATTTTCTGGAGGTGCAAACGCGCCACTTTTTCGTCCAACTGTTTAGGCAACACGTAGACATCGACGGGGTATTTGCCTGGATTGCACCACAGTTCGATTTGCGCCAACACTTGGTTGGTAAACGAGGCACTCATCACAAAAGAAGGATGACCTGTTGCGCAGCCCAGATTCACCAAACGCCCCTCGGCCAACAAGATGATGCGCTTGCCGTCTGGGAAGATGATGTGGTCAACCTGTGGCTTGATGTTTTCCCACTGGTATTGACGCAAGCCAGCGACGTCGATTTCGCTATCAAAGTGGCCGATGTTGCACACAATGGCTTGGTCTTTCATCGCGACCATGTGGTCGTGGGTAATCACGTTGACGTTGCCGGTAGCAGTCACAAAGATGTCGCCCAAGGCGGCAGCTTGTTCCATAGTCACCACGCGGTAGCCTTCCATTGCGGCTTGCAGGGCGCAGATAGGGTCAATTTCGGTGACCCAGACGGTCGCACCCAAGCCACGGAAGGACTGCGCTGAGCCCTTGCCCACATCGCCATAGCCACACACCACAGCGATTTTGCCGGCAATCATCACGTCGGTGGCGCGTTTGATGCCATCGACCAAGGATTCGCGGCAGCCGTAGAGGTTGTCGAATTTGGATTTGGTCACGGAATCGTTGACGTTAAAGGCGGGGACTTTGAGCTCGCCTTTTTTCATCATGTCGTACAGACGATGCACGCCGGTGGTGGTTTCTTCGGAGATACCCAGCACGTCTTTGAGCATGTCTGGATATTTTTCGTGCATGATTTGGGTCACGTCGCCGCCGTCATCCAAAATCATATTCGGTGTCCAGCCATCGGGACCGCGCAGGGTTTGTTCGATACACCACCAGAATTCTTCTTCGCTCTCGCCCTTCCACGCAAAGGTGGGAATACCGACAGCCGCCATTGCGGCAGCAGCTTGGTCTTGGGTCGAGAAGATATTGCAAGAAGACCAGCGAATGGACGCGCCCAAGTCAATCAGGGTTTCCATCAGCACGGCGGTTTGGATGGTCATGTGCAAGCAGCCGACGATGCGTGCGCCTGCCAATGGTTTTTTGCCTTTGTATTCTTCGCGCAGTGCCATCAGGCCGGGCATTTCTGTCTCGGCGATGGCCACTTCTTTACGTCCCCAAGCGGCAAGGGAAATATCGGCGACTTTGTAATCGGTGAAGGTCTTGAGGTCGACCACAGCGTTCATAGAGTGACTCCTACGCGGTGGCCGGGCGGAATGCTCACCTGTGCGTGCATACCAATCCCGGCATGGGTTCAGGTGAGCGCCGTTTGAATCCGAGCCTGGGGGTGGCTTGCCAGCGGGGGGGGCAAGCACACGCCTTGCAGCGCTCCTCGGAATAAGGGGGAAATTATACCGCGCTTTGAAGAGAACGCAGCCCCCTACGCGGCAGAGTACCGCATAGGAGAAAGACGACGGTTTGAGTTACAGCCCTGCATCCGCACGCAGCGCGGCGGCTTTGTCGGTGGCTTCCCAGCTGAATTCGGGTTCTTCGCGCCCAAAGTGCCCGTAAGCGGCGGTCTTGCTGTAAATCGGACGGAGCAGGTCAAGCATTTGCACAATGCCCTTAGGACGCAGGTCAAAGTGACGCTTCACCAGTTCGACAATCGTCTCGTTGGGCACCACGCCGGTGCCAAAGGTATCGACCGAAATCGACGTTGGCTGGGCAATCCCAATCGCGTAGGAAACTTGCACTTGGCACATCCGCGCCAAGCCCGCTGCGACGATATTCTTGGCCACATAGCGACCGGCGTAGGCGGCAGAGCGATCCACTTTGGACGGGTCTTTGCCCGAGAACGCACCGCCGCCATGCGGGGCTGCGCCGCCGTAGGTATCGACAATAATTTTACGGCCGGTCAGACCACAGTCGCCCATCGGCCCGCCAATCACAAAACGACCGGTTGGGTTAATCAGGTATTTGGTATTGGCTGTCAGCATGTGGGCGGGCAGAACCGGCTTAATGATGTCTTCAATCACCGCCTCGGTCAGCACCGCATGTTCGATGTCGGGGCTGTGCTGGGTAGAGAGCACCACGGTATCGATGGCTTTGGGCAAGCCGGTTTCGCTGTCGTAGACGCAGGTAATTTGGCTTTTGGCATCGGGGCGCAGCCAAGGCAGGCGGCCATCTTTGCGCAGCTC
>CALMOJ010000091.1 GCA_937871815.1 uncultured Neisseriales bacterium | reverse complement strand
CTGCAAATCTTCGATGCACACGATCGCGTGGTTTTGGCTGATGGCATGAGAAGCTTTGTGCAGATAGTCCTTGCGGGCATTGCCGAGGTCAATGTGGATTTGGGTAACTTTGGCTTTCGTCTTTTTCCTGTTTTGGCTGAACTTCACTTTTCGCGCTACGCGGCGTTGATAGCGTTTCAGCTCGCCTCGCGAGGTGATTCCTCCGCCAAACGAGAAAAAGCCGGTCAATTTGCATTGACCGGCTTTTTGTATTGGTCGGAGTGAAAGGATTCGAACCTTCGACCCCCTGCACCCCATGCAGGTGCGCTACCAGGCTGCGCCACACTCCGAAACAGACCGCTATTGTAATGATTCAGCCAAAAAACACAAGGGCTTTATGCGTTTTAACCGCCTAACCACGCCAAAATAGCCAGCAGCTCGCTTCGTACATCGGCAGGGCTCAGGTTAACGCCCGTGGCACGCAGGGTAGGCAGCGGGGTGCGGGGCTTGGCTGGGGTGATGACCGGCACAGGGGGCGGCGGTGTCACCGGTAAAGCTATCGCCACCCCATCTAAAGGCAAGGCCGCTTTCATCCGCCGTAAAGCCAGCACTTCTTGGTGCAGGTAGTGTTGGCGTGTCCCGCTCTTTTTGGCGTGCGGGGCAAGCGGCAACAGCACATGCCCCCAATGCGCTAAGGCATCGGGGGTAATGCCGGTTAAGGTGCTGACCTCAGCAAGGCTAAAATAGCGTTTGCTGGGGATGGGCGGGCGTTCAGCGAGATTTTCTAGCGTAGTGGTCATCCACCATTCCCTTGAGCTTTTGGCTAGCGTGGAAGGTTACAACACGGCGTGCGGTAATGGGGATTTCCTCACCCGTTTTGGGGTTGCGACCGGGGCGTTGCGGTTTGTCGCGTAATTGAAAGTTGCCAAAACCAGATAGCTTTACTGCGCCACCTTCTTCGAGTTCCACACGGATTTCTTCAAAAAATGCTTCGACCATGTCTTTGGCTTCGCGTTTATTTAAGCCAACTTTGTCGAACAACAAATCGGCAAGTTCAGCTTTAGTCAGAGTCATTACAGTTTCCTAAATTTCAAATTAACAACGGGCTAGACAGGGCATGTCTAGCCCGATGGTGACAATGGGGTGGGGCTGGGGCATTACAGGCGCAATGTGGCACCTGTGCGCTGGGCAGCACTGTCTAACAAGGCCACAACGACCTGCTCGACTTCCTCATCCGTCAAAGTTTTGGCAGTATCCTGCAATAACACCTTGAATGCAATACTCTTTTTGCCTTCTTCTACGCCTTTTCCGCGATACACGTCAAATACTGAAACCGAATGCAGCAGCGGAGAAGGGACGGCTTGCAGTGCCGCCAAGACCGCGCCCGCTTCGGTGGATTCGTCTACCAGCAAGGCCAAATCGCGCCGCACGGCTTGGAAACGAGAAGGCGGCGTAGCTTTAACCAGCGTGCGTACTGCCGCAGCGGCCAGCGATACTTCAAACACCACCGGCGCAGCAGGGATGTCGTATTTTTGCACCCACGTTGGATGCAGCTCGCCAAGCACGCCAATCACCTCGTCGTCCAGCAGCACTTCCGCTGCACGGCCAGGATGCAAGGCAGGGTGCGCAGCGGCACGGAAGGTCAGCAGGCGGGGTGCGAACAGTGCTTCGAGGTCGGCTTTTACGTCGTAAAAATCGACGCGCTCGGCCTTGCTGCCCCATTGCTCCGGCAAACGCGCCCCGTAGGCCAAGCCAGCAAGATGCTCGGGCTGGGCGACATCTTTACCTTCACCGCGCAAAAAGACCCGTGCCAACTCAAACACCCGCACACGGCTGTGTTTACGATTGAGATTACCCACCAGCGTATCGACCAACCCGCCCAGCAAGGTGGAGCGCATCACGCTCATTTGGCTGGCAATCGGGTTAATCAGGCGAATCGGCGTGGTGTTGGCGGCAAAGTCTGCTTCCCAAGCCGTATCCACAAAGGCGTAGCTGACGATTTCTTGGTAGTCACGTCCGGCCAAACGACGGCGCAGCTCACCACGCGGGGTTTGGGTTTCCGGCTGGCTCAACATCGCCACCCGTGCCAGCGGGGCGTTGGCGGGGATATTGTCGTAGCCAAATAGCCGCGCCACTTCTTCGATGAGGTCTTCTTCAATTGCCAAATCAAAACGGAAGCTCGGCGGCGTGACCGAGAAGCCGCTATCGGTTGTGGTGTAGCTTAAACCCAGTCCGGTCAGCATGGCGGCGATGTCGGCGGCACTCAGGGACAAGCCCAAGACCTTGTTGACCCGTGCCACGCGCAGCGCAACGTCGGGGCGGGCGGGCAACTGTCCGATGGCTTCGGTGATAGGACCCGCTTGGCCGCCGCACACGCTCAACAGCAGGGTGGTGGCGCGTTCCATAGCTTCGTGCTGCAAGGTAAAGTCCACGCCCCGCTCATAGCGGAACGAGGCATCGGACGAGAAGCCCAAGCGACGGGCGCGGCCAGCGATGGCTTCGGGGGCGAAGAAGGCCGATTCCAGAAAGACGGCTTGGGTCTGGTCGTCCACTTCGCTGTTGCCGCCGCCCATAATCCCTGCCAGTGCAACGGCTTGGGTGTGGTCGGCAATCACCAGCATGTCGGGGTCAAGGGCAAGGGTCTTGCCGTTGAGCAGGGTCAGCGTTTCACCGGCGTGGGCGAGGCGGACATCAATACCGCCTTCGAGCTTGTTCAGGTCAAAAGCATGGAGCGGCTGCCCCAGCTCAAGCAGCACATAGTTGGTGACATCGACAATGGCAGACAGGCTGCGCAAACCGGCTCGTTCCAGACGGGTCTTCATCCAGTCTGGAGTCGGTGCAGCGGGATTCAGCCCTTGAATCACGCGCCCCAGATAGCGGCCACACGCTGCATCTGCCGTCAGGGTGACGGGGCGGGTGTCGGTTAGGGTGACGGGGGCGGCGGTCAGCACCGGTGGGGTCAGCGGGGCACGGGTCAGTGCGGCCACTTCGCGGGCGATGCCTTTGATACCCAAGCAATCCGCGCGGTTAGGTGTGACCTTGAGCTCAATCACGGTGTCATCAAGGTCAAGGTAGTCGCGGATGGACTGCCCGACCGGCGCATCGGCTGGCAACAGCAGCAAGCCGTCTTCGTCATGTGGAATGCCCAGCTCTTTGCCGGAGCACAACATGCCGCCCGATTCCACACCGCGCATTTTGGTGGGCTTGATTTTGAAATCCCCTGGCAAAATCGCACCTGGCAAGGCGCAGGGGACTTTGGCGCCCACTGCGACATTCGGTGCGCCGCAGACAATTTGCACCAGTGTTCCCGTGCCCACATCGACCTCGGTCACGCGCAAGCGGTCGGCGTTTTCATGCGGGCGCAGGGTTTTGACTTCGGCAACGACCACACCGGAAAACGCCGGAGCGGCGGGGGTGGTGCCTTCGACCTCTAGCCCTGCCATCGTCAGCAGATAGGTCAGTTGTTCGGTGCTGAGTGCGGGGTTCACCCAGCTTTTCAGCCAGCTTTCTGAGAATTTCATCGTGGACTCCGCCTGTTTTAGTTAAATTGCTTCAGGAAGTTGAGGTCATTTTCGAAAAACAGGCGCAGGTCGTTTACGCCATAGCGCAGCATGGCAAAGCGGTCCAAGCCAATCCCAAACGCGAAGCCGGTATAGGTTTCGGGGTCGATATTGACGTTGCGGAGCACGTTGGGATGCACCATGCCGCAGCCGCCGACTTCGAGCCAGCCCCGTTCGCCCAGCACATCAATTTCGGCTGACGGCTCGGTAAACGGGAAAAAAGACGGGCGGAAGCGCACTTGCAGGTCATCTCGCTCAAAAAAGCGGCGCAGGAAGTCGGTCAGCGTAGCTTTGAGGTCGGCAAAGCTGACGTTCTCGTCCACCCACAGCCCTTCCATTTGGTGAAACATGGGGGAGTGCGTGGCATCAGAATCCACCCGATAGACACGGCCTGGGGCGATGATTTTGATCGGGGGGGGATTGCCCAGCATGTAGCGCACTTGAATCGGTGAAGTGTGGGTGCGCAACACATCGCCCCCTTCAACGTAAAACGTATCTTGCATAGCGCGGGCAGGATGGTTTTCAGGGATATTCAAAGCCTGAAAATTATGGAAATCGGTTTCGATTTCGGGACCATCGGCCACTTCAAAGCCTAGGGACTGGAACAGGCTGGTGACGCGCTCTAGGGTGAGGGTGACCGGATGCAGCCCCCCCGATGCCGTGCCGCGACTGGGCAAGGTGACATCCAAGGCTTCGGCAGCCAGTTGGCGCGACAGGGCGGCGGCGGCAAGGGCATCACGCTTGGCATTGTGCAGGGCTTCAAAAGCCTGTTTGACGGCATTAATTGCCGCGCCCGCCGTTTTGCGCTCTTCGGCGGGCAGGCCACCGAGTTGTTTAAGACGTTCGGTCAACTCGCCAGATTTGCCCAAATAGCGGGCTTTAACCTGTTCGAGACCTGTGGTGTCCGTTACCGCATCCAAGGCAACGCGGGCGGAGTCGAGTATCGTGTCAAGGGGGGTCATGGGTGGGTGCTGTAAGAAAGTGGTTTGTAGAAAGCCTGACGGCAGCAAGCGAGCAGTCTGGTCACGGGCTATCGTCAGGCATCCCGCCCCGTGCAGCGGCATGGCACATCAAGCGCAGGGGGAGAAATGCAAAAAAGGGAGGCAAAAGCCTCCCTTTTTTAGGTGCAGTCACAGATTCCTAGGCGGAATTAGGCTGCAGCGAGACTGGCTTTTGCCATTTCAACAATGCGTGCAAAAGCAGGCTTGTCGAACACAGCCAAATCGGCCAGCACTTTACGGTCGATTTCAATCGCCGCTTTTTTCACGCCATTCATGAACTTGCTGTACGACAGACCGCATTCACGAGAAGCTGCGTTAATACGCGCAATCCACAAGACGCGGAATTGGCGTTTGCGTTGACGACGGTCACGGTAAGCATATTGACCCGCCTTCATCACCGCCTGTTTGGCGACGCGATAGACGTTTTTCCGGCGACCACGATAGCCCTTGGCTAGCGCGAGGATTTTTTTGTGACGAGCACGGGCGGTAACACCGCGTTTGACGCGAGGCATAATTTATTCCTTAAGCGTAGGGCAACATGGCACGAACGGAAGCCATATTGCTTTCGTGAACCATTACGGTCCCGCGCAATTGGCGTTTGTTCTTGGTGGTTTTCTTAGTGAGGATGTGACGCTTGAAGGCCATCGAGCGTTTAACCCCACCGTTGCCCAACACTTTCAGACGCTTTTTAGCACCTGATTTGGTTTTCATCTTAGGCATGGATTGCTCCTGCTATTTTGTTAGATTTGACACAAGGAGGCGGTTGTCACCGCACTTAAAACCATTGCATCACGCTTTTTATGGCTTGACCGAAAAAAACCAACACGTTTTGCCGTGTTGGTTTTTGACCAACCAAACCAAGCCGAGGATTGTAGCACAGCCAAACCCGCTGGTGTAGGCCACAAGCACCGACTACGTCCACCAAAGAATATTTACTTCTTTTTAGGACCAATCATCATCACCATTTGGCGACCTTCGAGCTTGGGGTATTGCTCCACCGTGCCGAATTCTGCCAAATCTGCTTCAACGCGCTTGAGCAACGCCAAGCCGATTTCTTGGTGGGCCATTTCACGCCCACGGAAACGCAGGGTGATTTTGGCTTTGTCACCTTCGGAGAGGAAGCGGGTGAGGTTACGCAGCTTAACGCCATAGTCGCCGTCATCCGTACCAGGACGGAATTTGACTTCCTTCACTTGGATTTGCTTTTGCTTAAGCTTAGCTTCGTGACGTTTTTTGCTCTCTTGATACTTAAACTTGCCGTAATCCATCAGCTTGCACACAGGGGGGTGGGCAGTTGGTGCGATTTCAACAAGGTCAAGTTCAGCTTCTTCAGCTTTTTCGAGGGCTTCGCGCAAATTCACGATGCCGAGCTGTTCACCTTCACTGCCTACCAAACGAATTTCACGGGCGGTAATTTCGCCATTGATTCGTGGTTCTTTTTCCTGAGCGATAGCAACATCTCCTTCAATAATTTAGGGCTTGAGCCGTGGTAATCGACGCTTAAGCTGAGTGTTTCATTTCAGCGTGAAGGCGTTCGATAAACTGGGCAAGTGGCATTTGACCGAGGTCTTCACCTGTGCGTGCCCGCACGGCAACCAGTGCGCCTGCTTTTTCTTTGTCGCCGACAATAATTTGATACGGGACTTTTTGCAGGCTGTGCTCGCGGATTTTAAAGCCGATTTTCTCGTTTCTCAAGTCAGCATCGGCATGGAAGCCTGCTGCTTTGAGTTCGCGCACCACTTCGGCGGCGTATTCTGTCTGTGCTTCGGTAATGCTGGCGACGACAACCTGCAACGGGGCGAGCCACAGCGGGAACGCACCCGCGTAGTGTTCAATCAGAATACCGGTAAACCGCTCCAACGAGCCAAATAGCGCACGGTGCAGCATAACAGGACGGTGCTTGGCGTTGTCTTCGGCAATGTAGTTAATGTCGAAACGCTCAGGCAAATTCATATCTACCTGCAAGGTGCCACACTGCCAATCACGTCCCAGCGTATCCCGCAAAACGAATTCCAGCTTAGGACCATAGAACGCGCCCTCACCTGGGAAAAGCTCATACGGCATGTTCATGGCCTCTAGGGACTTGGACAGTGCCCCTTCGAGTTTGTCCCACGTTTCATCCGAACCAATACGGTTATCTGGACGCGTAGAAAGCTTAATCCGCACATCGTCAAAGCCGAAGTCTTTGTAAATATCCAAAATCAGGGCGACCACATCGCGGCACTCGGCTTCCATTTGGGCTTCGGTGCAGAAGATATGGGCATCATCTTGGGTAAAGTGGCGCACCCGTAGCAGGCCATGCAACGCGCCTGAGGGTTCGTAGCGATGCACTTTACCGAATTCCGCCATCCGCATCGGCAGATTACGGTAGCTGTGCAAGCCGTGGGCATACATCGCCACTGCACCAGGGCAGTTCATCGGCTTGAGTGCGAACACCCGCTCGTCTTCGGTTTGGGTGGTGAACATGTTGTCGCGGTAGTTAAACCAGTGACCGGAGGTTTCCCACAGGGCGCGATCCATTACGTCTGGCGTGTTGACCTCGACGTAGCCTGCGTTTTCTTGGCGTTGACGCATATAGCTAATCAAGGATTGGAACAAACGCCAGCCTTTTGGATGCCAGAATACTGAACCTGGGGCTTCGTCCTGCATATGGAACAAATCGAGCTGCTGCCCCAGTTTGCGGTGGTCGCGCTTTTCGGCCTCTTCTAGCATGTGCAGATAGGCTTCGAGCTCATCTTTTTTGGCAAACGCTGTGCCATAGACCCGTTGCAGCATTTCGTTTTTGCTGTCGCCGCGCCAGTATGCCCCCGCCAGCTTCATCAGCTTGATGACCTTGATTTTGCCGGTAGAAGGCACATGAGGGCCACGGCACAAATCGGTAAAATCACCCTGACGATACAGGCTCAACACCTGTCCTTCGGGGATGGCGGCGATGATTTCGGCTTTGTAGGCTTCACCGATAGACTTGAAGTAGGCAATGGCTTCATCGCGCGGCAAGGTGTAACGCTCAACCGGAATATCCGCCTTGGCCAACTCGTTCATCTTCTTTTCGATGGCGACGAGGTCGTCAGGGGTGAAAGGCCGCTTGTAGCTGAAGTCGTAATAAAAGCCATTTTCGATGGTGGGGCCAATAGTGACCTGTGCATCGGGGAATAGGGTTTTTACGGCGTGCGCCATCAGGTGAGCACTGGAGTGGCGAATGAGGTCCAGCCCTTCCGCATCGCGGTCGGTGATAATCGACAAGCTGGCATCGGTTTCAATCAGATGGCTGGCATCCACCAGCACCCCATCGACCCGTCCCGCCAAGGTGGCACGCGCCAATCCTGCCCCAATGGAGGTAGCCACACCAGCCACCGTTACTGGCTGTTCGAAAGAGCGAATAGATCCATCAGGTAGGCGAATATCAGGCATGTCAACTCCACAAAAAAAGGGGCAAGATGGCGAAAAACCGTAACAAAAAGGCGAAAAAAAAGTGCGGGGTGAGCCCGCACTTTTTTCATACACGAAGATTTCTATTGGCTCAACCGTGCAGACTAAAGCTTCCGGTTGGGGTGGTTTGCGCTGCCATTTGAAAATCTCCGATTTGGATGTTGGTAGGCACGATTGGACTCGAACCAACGACCCCCACCATGTCAAGGTGGTGCTCTAACCAGCTGAGCTACGTGCCTGTTGTTTCTGCTTGCCGATGAATTTGCAAGAGAGACGCGCATTCTATCGGCGAATATCACATCACGCAAGCCCTTTTTTGCCGATAGGCCAGATACGGCTATACTCCCCCGCTTACTTGGCCTCTCTCCGCCTGTTTAACCCCTGATTTTTGGACTATTCCCCATCATGTTTCAATTTACTTTGCACGCCACCAGCGCGGGCGCACGTCGTGGCACGCTCACCCTGAATCACGGCACCATCGAAACCCCCGCCTTTATGCCGGTCGGCACCTATGGCTCGGTCAAAGCCATGAGCCCCTTAGAGCTGAACGAAATTGGCGCAGAAATTATTCTGGGCAACACCTTTCACCTCTGGCTACGCCCCGGCCTAGAAGTGGTCGAACAATTCGGTGGGCTCCATGCCTTTATTGGCTGGGACAAACCCATCCTGACCGACTCCGGCGGCTTTCAAGTGTTTAGCTTGGGGGATTTGCGCAAAATCAGCGAAGCAGGCGTGACCTTTCAAAGCCCGCTCAACGGTGACAAGCTGTTTTTGTCGCCCGAAAAATCAATGGAAATTCAGCGCACGCTGAATTCCGACATCGTGATGATTTTTGATGAGTGCACACCCTACCCTGCGGATGAAAAAACCGCTGCCACCTCCATGCAGCTCAGCTTGCGTTGGGCAGAGCGCAGCCGTCGTGCCTTTGATGACCACAAAAACCCCAACGCACTGTTTGGCATCGTGCAAGGCAGCATGTATCCCCATCTGCGCGAAGAATCCCTGCGTGAGCTGATGGCTATCGGCTTTGACGGCATCGCCATCGGCGGGCTCTCGGTTGGCGAGCCCAAGCACGAAATGCAGCGGCTCTTGCAAGCCATGCAACCCATGCTCCCCCCCGAAAAACCCCATTATTTGATGGGGGTGGGCACGCCAGAAGATTTGGTCTACGCCGTCAGCCACGGCATTGATATGTTCGACTGCGTCATGCCCACCCGCAATGCCCGCAACGGCTGGATTTTCACCCGCTTTGGCGACATCAAAATCAAAAACGCCAAGCACCGCGCCGACACTCGCCCCCTAGACGAAAGCTGCGGCTGCTATGCCTGCCAAAATTTCAGCCGCGCTTATCTGCATCACCTGCACCGTGCTGGTGAAATTTTGGGTGCACGGCTCAATACCATCCACAACCTGTACTACTACCAAGTGCTGATGGCAGAAATGCGGGCAGCCATCGAAGCCGATAGCTTTGAAGCCTTTGTTGCGACCTTCCATGAAAACCGCCAACGCGGTGTTGATTGATGTGGCTAGGCTGGCAGCGGCGAGTTAGGTCATAATCGCCCCCGCAATCCCCTATTTATTCACCTTTGCCCCACTGCTTCGGCGTGGGGACACACACGCGAGACTTCACAACAATGGACCAAGCCGCACTGATGCAATTTTTGCCCATGATTGGGATTTTTATTCTGTTCTGGTTTTTGATGGTGCGCCCACAGCAGAAAAAAATGAAAGAACACAAAGCCATGCTCGATGCCTTGCAAAAAGGCGATGAAGTGGTCAGCTCTGGTGGGATGCTGGGACGGGTGGTTAAACTGACCGACGAATACATCACCCTTGAAGTGGCGAATAACACCGAAGTGGTTATCCAACGCGCTGCAGTCGGTATCAAGCTAGAAAAAGGCACGATGAAGTCGCTGTAATTCATCAGACCTGCCTGCCAAGCCCCCGCCCGCACAGCGGCTGGCTTGGCAACACCAGAGCCCCCTGCGCGGCGGCTCTACCCGTGACACCCCCCGTCACCCATCTGCTGCCCAATGGTGCTGTGTCCACTGGCGGCAACCAACTCAGCCCCTATCCCCCATGAACCGTTATCCGCTCTGGAAATACCTCCTCATCGCCTGTGTGCTGCTGATTTCCTCGGTCTATACCTTGCCGAACTTTTACGGCGAAAGCCCAGCGGTACAAGTCTCCACCACCCGTTCTGCCGTGGCTGTCGATACCGCCCTGATGGGGCGTGTTGAAACCGCGCTTAAAGCCGCCAACCTGCCCCCCGTCGGCATCTACCTTGAAGGCAACAGCCTCAAAGTGCGGTTTAAAGACACCGACACCCAGATGAAAGCGCGTGACCTTATCCAGCAAACGCTGGGGGACACCTACATCATCGCCCTGAATTTACTGTCCTCTTCTCCCGATTGGCTGACCCGCCTCAAAGCCCACCCCATGTTCCTTGGGCTCGACCTGCGTGGCGGCGTACATTTTTTGCTGGAAGTGGACATGAAAGCCGCCGTCGATAAAACCATCGAACGCTACAGCGGCGACCTCCGGCGTGAGCTAAAAGCCAAAAAAATTCGCTACGGCAGCATCAAACGGGTAGGCGACAGCATCGAACTCGCCCTGCGTGACGAAGCCACGCTCAAGGCCGCCGAAGATGTGTTGGCGCGGACGCTGCCTAACCTCATCCTCAAAACCGACACCGCGCAAATGAAGCTGCTGGTCAGCCTCAAGCCCGAAGAGTTCGTCAAAATCCAGACCGATGCGGTCAAACAAAACATCACCACCCTACATAACCGCGTCAACGAACTGGGCGTGGCCGAGCCCGTTATCCAGCAGCAAGGCG
>CALMOJ010000090.1 GCA_937871815.1 uncultured Neisseriales bacterium | reverse complement strand
CGCACCCCCAGCACGGCGGGCTAAAATTGCGGCCATCCACCGACAAAGAGGGCACGACATGGCAGCAATCGACGACAAAATCACAAAGCTGGAAACCCAGCTCAAGCAGGCCAAAGCACAACGCCAGAAGGTGGAAGCCAGAAAACGCGCTGCCACCTCCAAGATGACACGCCAGCAGGACACCCGGAAAAAAATCCTCGTTGGTGCCGCCATCCTCGCCAAAGTGGAGCGCGGCGAGTGGCCGAAAGAAAAGCTGCTCGCCATGCTGGAAACCACGCTAACCCGTGCCGATGATCGGGCGCTGTTTGACCTGCAAGCCCCGGCCACTGAACCCGCTTTTCTGGACGACGTAGACCCCGACACGGTGGACATTCCGAAGCTCGTCACCCTGCCCCGCTCATGACCCAGCAGCAGCCGCCAAACTGCTACCGCTCCCGGCCTGCCGACGATGGCGGGCTGTACCTGCTCATGCCCCGCGATGAGCACCTATGCCCGCCACTGCCTGCGCCGGTGCCGGTCGTTCTTGAATTGCCAGCCGCCGAATGTGGGGCGCTGCCCCACGCCCCGCACTCGCCGCCGTGAGGCTCGGGGGGCAGTCCTGGCGGGCTTTGCCCTTGTCCTGCCCCCACTCGTAAGGCTCTGGCCGCTCCTGTCGCGTCAAGGGTTCGGCTTCGCCCAGCCCTACGCCCGGTTCCTCCCTTCGGTCGGACTGCGGCCTATGGTCTGCCCTTGACCCGCCATCCGCTAAACACCCCGCCAAACGCCCTAAAACGGCCTACAGCGCGTTTTCTCACCCCAACCCTGCCGGATGTACCCCGAAGCCTGCAAAGCGGCTCCTAGGGCTTCCTGTGGCCGTTCCTGCGCATTCCTGCCCCTCCCCTTTCATTGCCAAGCCATAGCGGGGTGCCTGCGTGGCCGTTCAGGCCGCGCAAGGGGGCGCAGCCACAGGGGGGCCGGGGGGCGGCACGCCCCACGTCGAGGAGCGCCCTAGGCGCGGGCTGTAAGCCGGTATTTGGGGGCCAGTTCGCCCCCTCTGGGGGCCACGATTTGCGGGAAGGGGAGCCGCCGCGAAGCGGTGGGGGAACCCCGCAGGGGTGCCCCGTGCAGGGCACGCGATGATTAATAAATGATTAAAAGAGGATTAGGCGCGTTTTCGCCAAAGGATAAAACCCAGCACTGGCGGGGGTTTACGGCCTGTTTGCCCTGTGGATAGTGCAGGCGCTGGAACGGTATCCGGCAGGCGCTGGAACGGTATCCGGCAGGCGCTGGAACGGTATCCGGCAGGCGCTGG
>CALMOJ010000089.1 GCA_937871815.1 uncultured Neisseriales bacterium | reverse complement strand
GTTGTCGGGTTGAAACCCGACCTACCGTGCCACTCCGGCGAAGGGCGCGACGGCGTAGCCGGACGGGGTGGTGGCTGGCGAGGCTGCCAGAGCTAAAACCCAAGCCCAAAGGCAACCACCCCACCCCTCCACGGGAGGGGAATAAAGGCCGAACCCGTTGGCGGCGTGTGCCACCAGCGGCGGGGCATCACGCCCCCACCCCGTCGCGGCCTAGGTCGGTACCGCGCGGCGGACTACAGCCCCAAATCCGCCCACAGCCCATCAACCCGCGTCTTGACGGCGGCATCCATCACAATCGGCGTGCCCCATTCGCGCTGGGTTTCGCCCGTCCATTTATTGGTGGCATCCAAGCCCATTTTGCCGCCCAGTCCCGATACGGGGCTAGCAAAGTCGAGGTAGTCGATCGGGGTGTTTTCAATCAGCACGGTGTCGCGGACGGGATCCATGCGGGTGGTAATCGCCCAGATGACTTCTTTCCAATCGCGGGTGTTCACGTCGTCGTCCACCACCACAATGAACTTGGTATACATAAACTGCCGCAAAAAGCTCCACACCCCCATCATGATGCGCTTGGCGTGCCCAGGGTATTGCTTCTTGATGCTGACCACCGCCATGCGGTAACTGCAGCCTTCGGGCGGCAAGTAAAAATCGACAATTTCAGGGAATTGCTTTTGCAGCAGCGGCACAAAGACTTCGTTCAGTGCCACGCCCAACACGGCGGGCTCGTCAATCGGCTTGCCGGTATAGGTGCTGTGGTAAATCGGGTCAGGGCGGTGGGTGATGCGGTCAATGGTAAAGACCGGAAACCAATCTTGCTCGTTGTAGTAGCCGGTGTGGTCGCCGTACGGGCCTTCGAGGGCATAGAGATAGCCATCCACTTCTTTTAGCGGCACGCCGTGTTCGCTGCGCCCCGTATAGCCCCGCTCGACGGGGGTTAACGCACCTTCCAGCACCATTTCGGCCATGGCGGGCACCGACAAATCATTGCCAATACAGGTGGCCAGCTCGGTACGGCTGCCGCGCAACAGTCCGGCAAATTGGTACTCCGACAAGCTATCGGGTACAGGGGTTACTGCGCCCAAAATGGTGGCAGGGTCACAGCCCAATACCACTGACACGGGAAAACGCTGCCCAGCGTGGGTGGCTTTCCAGTCGCGGAAATCCAAGGCACCGCCCCGATGCGCCAGCCAGCGCATAATCACTTGATTACGTCCAATCACCTGCTGGCGGTAGATGCCCAAGTTTTGCCGCTTTTTATGCGGCCCACGGGTGACGGTCAGCCCCCACGTAATCAGCGGGGCGACATCACCAGGCCAGCAATGCTGAATCGGCAACGCCCCCAAATCGACCTCGCCGCCTTCGCGCCGCACGGTTTGGCACAGCGGCTTGCTGACCTGCTTGGGGGCCATATTCAGCACGTTTTTAAACACCGGCCATTTATCCCACAGGTCTTTAATGCCTTTGGGTGGCTCGGGTTCTTTGAGGGTGGCCAAGAGCTGCCCGACCTCGCGGAGTGCCATCACGTTGTCGGCCCCCATACCCAGCGCGACGCGCTCTGGCGTGCCGAACAAATTGGCCAGTACCGGCTGGGTGTAGCCGGTGGGCTGCTCAAACCACAGCGCGGGGCCTTCTGCCCGCAACACGCGGTCACAGATTTCGGTCATTTCAAGCTTGGGGGACACCGGCAGGTGAATCCGGTGCAGCAAGTGGCGGGATTCGAGGCCGGCAGCAAAGTCGCGGAGGTCTTGGTAGCGCATAGTCAGGGGGCAACACGTCAATAAAAAGAAGCCGCAGTGTAGCAGGCTGGCTAGGCAGACAGGCCGCCGCCCACCACCCTGCGGCTTGAAATGGGGGCGGGGCATTGTTTGCGCAAAATCAATAAACCGTGCCGCGCAAATCCTGTAAAATTCCGCCAGCAAAAAATCTGATTATCATTTGATTACCCAACACCTGAAACCGGCGTTCGGATTTTAGGGAATCCTAGGAGAAAACCCCCATGAAAAAACTCGCAACCGCACTGTGCGTAGGCGCAGCACTGGCTTCTTCCGCTGCAATGGCCGCTCAAGGCGACATCTTGGCGCGTTTCCGCGTTGTCAACGTCAGCCCAGATGTCAGCGTTGACAAGACCCTGAGCGTACTGAAGGCTGACCTGAAGGATGACACCATCCCTGAGCTCGACTTCACCTACATGATCACCAACAACATCGGTGCTGAGCTGATTCTGGGTACTTCCCGCCACAAAGTAACCGCTGACCGCACCCCTCTGGGCGGCGGCGTGGGCAATATCGGCAAGGTGAGCGCATTGCCACCGACCCTGACTTTGCAATACCACTTTGCACCAGACAGCGCGTCTTTCCGTCCTTACATCGGTGCTGGCCTGAACTACACCGTGTTCTATAACGACGGCATCAAGACTGAAGTCGGCGAAGCACAAACTGACCGCAGCAGCTTCGGCGGCGCGTTGCAACTGGGTGCTGACTTCCCAATCGCCAAGAACCTGTTCGTTAACGTTGACGTGAAAAAAATCTGGATGAAGACCGATGTGACCGGCACCACCGGCGCAATCAAAGGCGCGCACCTCGGCACCATGGAAATCAATCCTTGGGTGTTCGGTATTGGCGTTGGCATGAAGTTCTAATTCACCCCCTCTCGGGCTGAGTTAAGAACGGGCACCGTTTTCGCTGTGCCGATCATGGCGTATCCCTTGTGGGATGCGCCATTTTTTTTGGGAGGGTCGTGTGACCCTGCCGCTACACATCTATGCGAGGCTTAAAGTCAACCTAGCCAATCCTGTCGTGTCGGGGGAGTGGAAAGCTTGACCCCTTGTGTTTATATAAATTCAATCTAATCAATTGGTTAATCAGAACACGGCATGGGAGAGCCAGCCATACCTATCCGTACCCTGACAAACACTATACGAACAAATATAATAACGATTTGGGTCGCCCCCCCCATGTGGGGCTCCCCTTAAAGAAGCTGTCCACATGCTGCGATACTTGGGTGAGTCTGCGTTGAAATGCCCCCAAAAACATGCGTATGGACTCAGTTCCAACGCCGCTTCTTGGGGGGGCATTTTGCTTTGGCAACCCTTTTGCTCGCTAGCGCGTAAACAGCTTCTTAGTGCCTGTTCAAAGGCTCGCAGACTTTGAACAGGCGCTAAGATTTAAACTTCACACGAGAGAGTATGCGATGACCATAGATTGGCTTCACTTTTCCCCTTGGACCTCCTTGCTAGGGGGGGCGTTAATTGGGCTGGCGGCGGGGGGCTTGATGTTTAGCCTTGGCCGTATTGCGGGGATTAGCGGTATTTTGGCCGGCATGTTCAGCACCACCGGCAATGAGCGCGTTTGGCGTGTTGCCTTTGTGCTGGGCTTGCTAACTGCACCGGTGCTGGCACGGCTGACCGTGGGCTTGCCCGTGATGACCTTTGAAGCCAGCCCCACCACGCTGGTGGTGGCAGGCTTGCTGGTGGGCTTGGGGACGCGCTACGGCTTTGGTTGCACCAGTGGCCATGGTATTTGCGGCTTGTCGCGGCTCTCAGCACGGTCGTTGGCGGCCACGCTGCTGTTTATGGCGGGTGGCTTTGTGACGGTGTATGGGATGCGGCACGTTTTGGGAGGGGCAGCATAATGCGGGCAATTTTTGCATACCTGATGGGGCTATTGTTTGGCGTGGGCTTGATGGTGGCTGGGATGACCAATCCCGCCAAAGTATTGGGATTTTTGGATTTGGCCGGTGCGTGGGATCCCTCGTTGATGGGGGTGATGGTCGGGGCGATTATTGTCACGCTAGGGATTTTTACTCTGACCCGTCAGCGCGGCGTGAGCTGCTTGGGTGCGCCTTTACAGTGGCCGAGTGCCACCAACATTGACCGCCCGCTGATTTTTGGCAATGTACTATTTGGCGTGGGCTGGGGTTTGGCGGGTATTTGCCCTGGACCGGCGATTGTCGGTGTGGGGGCGGGCGTGCCGCAGGCGGTGATTTTTGCTGCTGCGATGCTGCTGGGGATGGCGGTGCATGGCGTGCTGACGCGTAAACGCAGCTGAACCTGTTCAAAGTCAGCGAGACTCGGGGTCGTCAAAGAACCTCTGGTGGTGCTGGCGCAAGAAATCTCTGCCGACCGCAGCAGCATTGTGACCGAAGGGGCAGAAGAAGCCCCCGCTGCCCTGCCCTCGCTACCGCCGCCCGCCGCGCCAGCTTTGCTTGGTGGTGCGCCGGTTGAGCTGGTGGTGCTTGATTTGCCCCAAGCCCTCGCCGCCGCCGAGCGCACACGGCTCGAAAACTGGCTGGCCACCCGCTTGGCAGGGCGCAA
>CALMOJ010000088.1 GCA_937871815.1 uncultured Neisseriales bacterium | reverse complement strand
AAAACATGCGTGTGGATTCAAGTCCAACGGCGTTTTTTCCGAATTTCGCCTTGGCAACCCCTGCGCCATTGAGATGGTAAACAGGCTCTAAGCGAAAGGCCATGCGCCTAGCCTAGGGGCTGTTGACGCTTCACATTGATTGCACAACGTGCCAACGCCGCCAGTCGGGGTGACTGGCGGCGTTGGCAGGGGACATTCAGCCGTTCAGCCGAATTAAGCCGCAGGCGTTTCTGCTTTTTGGCGCAAGCGCAGGTTCAGTTCGCGTAGTTGCTTGTCGTCCACAGGGCTAGGGGCATGTGCCAGCAGGCATTGCGCACGTTGGGTCTTGGGGAAGGCAATCACGTCACGGATAGATTCCGCGCCGCACATCAAGGTCACCAAGCGGTCCAGACCAAAGGCCAGCCCACCATGTGGCGGCGCACCGAACTTGAGGTTGTCGAGCAAGAAGCCAAACTTGTTTTGCTGCTCTTCTGGCGAAATCTTCAGCGCGTCAAAGGCTTTTTCTTGCACCTCTGCACGATGGATACGTACCGAGCCGCCGCCAATTTCCCAGCCATTCAGCACCATGTCGTAGGCACGGGCGATACACGCCCCTGGGTCGGTCGCCATCAAGTCCTCGTGACCGGCCTTGGGGCTGGTGAACGGATGGTGGCACGCCGTCCAGCGGTCGTCTTCTTCGTCGTATTCAAACATCGGGAAGTCCACCACCCACAGCGGCCGCCATTCGCGGACAAAGTAGCCGCCCGCTTCGCCGCGCTCGTGACCAATCTTGATACGCAGTGCGCCGATGGCTTCGTTGACCACTTTGGTTTTGTCCGCGCCAAAGAAAATCAAGTCGCCGTTGTCTGCACCGGTACGCGCCATGATTTCGGTGAGGGCTTCGACCGACAAGAATTTGACGATAGGCGATTGCAGGCCACTGGTTTCGTCGTTGGTGATTTTGGTCTTGTCGTTGACTTTGATATACGCCAAGCCCTTTGCCCCGTAGATGCTGACAAATTGGGTGTAGTCGTCAATATCCTTGCGGCTCAGTGCGGCACCGCCCGGCACGCGCAAGGCCACCACGCGCCCATTAGGCAAGTCTGCCGCGCCGCGGAATACCTTAAACGTCTCGGTCTTCATCAGGTCGGTCAGCTCGGTAAATTGCAGGCTGACGCGCAGGTCTGGTTTGTCCGAGCCGTACAGGAACATGGCATCTTGATAGGTCATGCGGGGAAAGTCGCCCAGCGAGACATTCAGCACGTCTTGGAAGATATGGCGTGCCATGCCTTCGGTGATGTCCATGATTTCGTTTTCGTCTAGGAAAGAGGTTTCCAAGTCGATTTGGGTGAATTCGGGCTGGCGGTCAGCCCGCAAGTCTTCGTCACGGAAGCATTTGGTGATTTGGTAGTAACGGTCAAAACCGGCCACCATCAGCAGTTGCTTAAACAGCTGGGGCGATTGGGGCAGGGCAAAAAATTCGCCCGGATGGACACGGCTAGGCACCAAATAATCGCGTGCGCCTTCTGGGGTGGAGCGGGTGAGCATCGGGGTTTCGATGTCAATAAAGCCTTGTTTATCCAGATAGTTCCGCACATCCATAGCCACGCGGTAGCGCAGGCGCAGATTTTTTTGCATGACGGGACGGCGCAGGTCAATGACGCGGTTGGTCAGGCGGACGTTTTCGGACAAGTTTTCGTCGTCGATTTGGAAGGGCGGGGTGGCGGCGGTGTTCAGCACTTCAATCCCCTTGGCCAGCAGTTCAATTTCGCCAGAAATCAGGTTGGCGTTACTCGTGCCTGCTGGACGCTCGCGCACCACACCGGTAATCGACAACACAAACTCGCCACGGCAGCCATCGGCGGTGCTAAAGGCTTCGGGGGTGTCAGGGTCAATCACCACTTGCACCAAGCCTTCGCGGTCGCGCAGGTCGATAAAGATGACCCCGCCGTGGTCGCGGCGGCGATGCACCCAACCCTTGACGGTGACGGTTTGGCCAAGGAATTTTTTGTCGATAAGACCGCAGTAATCAGTACGCATGGTGTGTAAGGTTTTCTTGTTTAATGAGGGAGGGAAGGTTTAATGGGCTTGATAGATTTACTGGGGGAGACCACGCCCATCGAGATGATGTATTTCAGGGCATCGTCCACGCTCATGTCTAGCTCGCGGGTGGCACTTTTGGGGACGAGCAAAAAATAACCGCCAGTAGGGTTCGGCGTGGTGGGCACATAGACACTGACAAAATCTTCGTCCAGATGCTCAGCGACTTGTTTGCTGGGCGTGCCGGTCAAAAAAGCAATCGTCCAGATGTCTTGATGCGGAAAGCGAATCAACAGGGCTTTAGAAAAAGCCTGTCCGCTGCCAGAAAGCAAGGTATCGCTGACTTGCTTAACGCTGTTGTAAATGGTTTTAACCACGGGAATCCGCCCAAGCAGGGCATCCCAAAGCTGCACCACTTTTTGCCCCAAGATATTGGCGGCCAAAAAACCGGTCACCAGCACCACCAACAAAGCCAGCACCAAGCCGCTACCCGGGATGGCCATGCCAAACCAGCGGGTGGGCTGCAGTGCGCTGGGCAGCCAGTTCACCATGCTGTCCATGGTCGAGATAATCGACGACAGCACCCACAGGGTAATGGCAAACGGCAACCAAATCAGCAGGCCGGTCAGCAGCCATTTTTTGAGGGATTTCATGCGCAGCCACCACAGCCGCCGCCCGCCACCCCACAAGGTGGCGCTTCGGGTTTTTTCTGGCTGTGTTTAAAGTCGGTTTGATACCAGCCGCTGCCCTTGAGCTGAAAACCGGCAGTGGATAGCTGCTTGGCGTAGGCATCACTGCCGCAGCTGGGGCAGGCGGCAATCGGGTCGGCACTCATTTTTTGCAGGTGTTCTTGCGTATGTTGGCACGCGGTGCAGCGGTATTCGTAAATTGGCACGGTGAACCCCTATTGGCAGAAGACGGCGCGAAATGCGCTGCAGTGCAGCACGACCGTAAGCACAACGGTCTAGCAAAGTTAGAAATTATAGCTTACTGATAGTGTAACAAAAACCTTTTAGACTGCTGCTGACCGGTGGCTTTTGGCTTTGGTCCACACCGAACTTTTACAGCAAATGGCTTGAAACCCTTCTTGTTGCAGGGCAATATGGCGGGTACTTTACTTTTCTATGTTGCCTGCATTTGTATGGGCACACCGAAATCAAAACACTTAACCTAGACCGGAGACTCCCCCATGATGAATATCGCCAACCTGTTGCAAGGTAAAAAAGGCCTCGTTGTTGGTATCGCTAACGACAACTCCATTGCTTACGGTTGCGCCCGCGTGCTGCATGATTTGGGTGCTGACCTTGCCATCACCTACCTCAACGAAAAAGCAGAACGCTTTGTATCTCCGCTGGCGCAGTCGCTGGAAAGCACCATCGTCACCCAAATGGACGTGGAAAAACCAGGTGAACTCGCGGCCACGTTTAAATTGATTGAAGAAAAATGGGGCAAGCTGGACTTTGTGATTCACTCCATCGCCTTTTGCCCAATGGATGATTTGCATGGGCGGGTAGTGGATTGCTCCCGCGAAGGCTTTTTGCAAGCCATGCACGTTTCCTGCTTTTCCTTGGTTGAAATGGCCAAGCTGGCCGAACCCCTGATGCACGAAGGCGGCTCGATTATCACCATGAGCTACTACGGCGCAGATAAAGTGGTTGAAAACTACAACATCATGGGGCCGGTCAAGGCCGCGCTGCAATCCACCGTGCGTTATCTGGCGGCTGATTTGGGCTACAAAAAGATTCGCGTTCACGCCGTGTCGCCAGGCCCATTGCGTACCCGTGCCGCATCGGGCATTGCCCACTTTGACAAGCTGATTGAAGAAGCCATTGCCCGCACCCCAGAAGGCCGTTTGGTGGACATCGAAGACGTGGGCATGACCACCGCCTTCTTGGTGTCTGATGCCGCCCGCGCCCTGACCGGCGAAACCATCTATGTGGATGGTGGCTTCCACAACATGGCCTAAGAACCTGTTTACGCTCTGCGAGACTCGGGTGATCCTGCGTTGAAATTCACAAAAAATGCGTATGGATTCAGTCCCAACGGCCTTTTTTTCTGAATTTCGCCTTGGCTGACCCTTCGTTCGTGAGAGCGTAAACAGGCACTAACGCCTATTGGTGTCCATACCTGACCCCGCAAGCCCCCACCCTCACCCGCTTAATCGCTGGCCGCATAGAGTGGGGGCTGCGGCCATTTCTACCCCTCAAAAACCAAGACCCCACTATGACCCGCGACCAATTTGCATTTGAAGACATCCTAGAAGAAGCCGAGCAGCTCGGCCCCTTGTCGATGGCGGTGACCCACCCGTGCAGCGAAGAATCTTTGCTGGGTGCGGTGCAAGCCGCACAACACGGCATCATCACGCCCATCTTGGTGGCACCCCTCGTCAAGCTGCAAAAAACCGCTGCTGAATTTGGGGTCGATTTAAGCCCCTACCGGATTATCGACGTGCCCCACAGCCACGCTGCCGCTGAAGTTTCGGTGGAACTGGTCAATAAGGGCGAGGCTTTTGCCCTGATGAAGGGCAGTTTGCATACCGACGAATTCATGACCGAGGTGCTGAAAAAACAAGGGGGGCTGCGTACCGAGCGCCGCTTGTCTCACGTCTTTATCATGCGGGTGGAGAGCTATCCGCGTTATCTGTTTATTACCGATGCCGCCATTAACATTCACCCCGACTTGGCGGTGAAGCGCGACATCACCCAAAACGCCATCGACCTAGCCCACCTGCTGGGGATTGCCCATCCCAAAGTGGCCATTTTGTCGGCGGTGGAAACCGTCAACCCCAATATCCAGTCCACACTGGATGCCGCCGCCCTGTGCAAAATGGCCGACCGTGGCCAAATTACCGGCGCGATTTTGGATGGCCCTTTAGCGTTTGATAACGCCATCTCTGCCGAAGCGGCCCGCACCAAAGGGATTATTTCGGCGGTGGCGGGCGACCCCGATATTTTGGTCGTACCGGACTTTGAATCCGGCAACATGCTGGGCAAGCAGTTGTGTTACTTGGCCGCAGCGGCTTCGGCGGGGGTGGTGATGGGGGCGCGGGTGCCGATTGTGCTGACCAGCCGCTCCGAAGATGCCGCCGCCCGTCTGGCTTCGGCAGCAGTGGCCAGCGTGATTGGCCACAAGTGGGCGGCCATGTTGCAGGCACGGCTATGAAGCACGGCTTACTGACGCTGAACGCCGGTTCGGCCACGCTTAAATTTGCCTTTTTCAGCCTCGACCACACCCCGCCCCGCTTGGTTTATCGCGGCAGTGTTGATGGCGTGGGGCGAGAAAGTGCCCAGCTCCGCTTCTCGCTGGCCGAGGAGGGCACGCCGCCCGCCAGCCAAACCCTCTCGCCGGCCACCCACACCGATGCCCTTCAGGCCGTCTTGCGCGTGGTTGCCGAGCGCGGCGAGACGCTGGCGGCGGTGGCGCATCGGGTGGTGCATGGCGGCGTGTTTTTTGACCGTGCCATCCGCTTGGATGCCGCCGCGCTGGCGCAGCTCGAAACGCTGATTCCACTCGCCCCGCTACACCAGCCAGTGGGCTTGGCAGCCATTGCTGCCGTTACCCAATTGGCCCCTGACCTGCCGCAAATTGCCTGCTTTGACACGGCTTTCCACACCACGCAAGACCCCCTCGCCACCCGCTTTGGCATCGCCCAGCATTGGCACGAAGCCGGTGTGCGGCGGTATAGCTTCCACGGGCTGTCGTATGCCGCCATTGCCCGCCAACTGCCCGCCACGCTGGGTACGGTCGCGGAGGGGCAGGTGGTGGTGTTGCATTTGGGCAGTGGCTCTTCGGCCTGTGTGCTGCACCACGGGCGCAGTGTCGCCACCAGCATGGGGATGAGTGCCGCCGAAGGGCTGATGATGGGGACGCGTCCGGGCAACCTCGACCCCGAGGTGGTGCTGTGGTGGATGGAAAACAGTGGGATGGACATTGCCGCTGTGCGCCGCGAGCTTTACAAGGCCAGCGGCTTGCTGGGCGTGTCTGGTCTGTCGGCTGACCTGCGCGACTTGCTGGCTTCTCCCCGCCCCGAAGCCGAGTTGGCGATTGAGCTGTATTGCTACCGTGCCGCCCGCGAGGTGGGGGCGTTGGCGGTGCAGGCCGGGGGATTGGATGCGCTGGTCTTTACCGCTGGGGTAGGCGAACACAGTGCCGAGGTGCGGCAACGCATTTTGGCGCGGCTGGCGTGGCTGGGCTTTAGTCTAGACCCTGCTGCCAACCTCGCCCATGCCACCTGCCTGACCACGGCAGATAGCCGCCTCTCGGCGTGGGTCATCCCGACGGATGAAGAGGGGCAGATGGCGCGGGAAGCGGCAGCGGTGTTGGGGGTGCGGTAGCCCAGCCTGTTTTTTTGCGTCTCCTGCTGGGGAATCAAGCCAACGTAGGTCGGATTTCAACCCGACACAGGGGCAAGACCCAACACCCCACCTAATGCCGCACGCCATCCCGTGCCAAACACGCTTCGTAGCGGCCATTGACGCGGTTGGCAAACCACTCGGTGGTCAGCTTGCGGACAATTTTGGGGCTGTTGAGGGTGATTTGCGGCATGGCTTCGCGGGGGACGGCACGGCCTGCTTGGCGGTCGGCCAGCGCGAACAGCCGCTGATACAGCACGGTACGGCTAAAGCTGGCCATTTTTTCTTGGCGAATATCCCGCTGAATTTCTGCCGCCGACAAGCCGAGTCGGGCGGCGAGGTCGTTCAACGCCAATTGGCTGCTGCTCGGGGCGCCGCTCGGCGCACCATCGCGGTAAATCAGCAAATCCCCATCGCTGACCAATGCCCGCCCCGAGAGTCGTGCCACGACCTGTTGCACAGCAGCATTGCGGCTGGCGTAAGGACCGGCGTTAAAGTCGGCAAAACGGTAGCGCATGGCGGTGTAGTCGGCGGGAAAATCCAGCAGATGGGCAATGCCAAAATACAGCCCCCCTTTGCGGCTAAACACTTCACTGCGCACGCTGCCTTTGCGCGGATAAGGGTAGGGTTTGGCGCGGATAAGCTCTTCGGCAAAGGTGACACTGACCTGCATCGGCCCCCCCGTGCGGATGGGGTTTTTCATCGCCACGGGCAAGCCAAGGCGTTGGGCATCGGCACTCATGTCCTCAAACAGCGTGTTCATTTCTTTTTCACTGCGTAGCCGGTCAATGCGCGAGGTGTAGCTTTCCCCCGTCACCGAGTTTTTGCTCAAGGCCAGCCGGAGCGCGGGCATCGGCACCAGTCCCCCTGCTTTTTCGGCGATTTTCTTCCAGACGATATCGCCCAAACCCGGCACAGTGGGGTCGGCCTGCCATGTGGACTCTTGCTCAATCACCGCCATCGCTGCACAAAATTGGTCGGTGCGATAGGGTAGATTCAGCGCGGTAAAGGCGGTCACGATGTCTTGCGTCCAGCCTGCCTTGTCTTTGACTGTGCTGGGCAGCAAACGGCTGACGGCAGCCCGTGCGGCGGCTTCGGTCGGATAGGTTGGAAACGGCGAGCTCGGCGGGGTGACGACGACCGGCGGCGGGACGGGCGGGCGGGGTGGTATCGGCGGAAGGGAGGGGTTCGGCGGGTCAAAAATAGGCGATCCGCTCGGCAGTTGGGTGGCGCACCCTGACAGTAAAACCAAGGTGAAGCAGGCGGCAAAAATACGCATAGGGCAAGACCGTGTTGGGCTGAAGTCGGGAGAAGGGGCATGCTGCCGGATACCGTGGCATCGCAGGGGGCGGCAGAGAAATGGGCTTGGGATGCGCACAACCCAAGCGGTTGCAAAAGCGAAATAGACCAAAAGAGCGGTGTTGACCTGCAGCCAATACCGCTTTATTTGGCGTATTTCAGCGCAGGATTATCCGCGTCTCGCAAACCGTAAACAGGGGGTTAGTGCTGGCTGTCGGGTGGGGTATCAAAGTCTGCTTCGGTGGGGTCTTGGTCGCTGGGGACGCGGTAGCCTTCGCTCACCCATTCGCCAAGGTCTATCAGCTTGCAGCGACGGCTACAAAAGGGGCGGAAGGGGCTTGCACTTGACCACGGCACATCGGCGCGGCAGGTGGGGCAAGAAACCGTGGTAGGCATGGCATCCAGTCAATTCAAGGGCAGGGCGGGAGAAAGCCAGAAGCGATTCAGCCCGTGGGGTTAAAGCTTACAAGAGGCAAGGTGAAAATGAACATCCATCTCCGCTTGTATGCCACGCTCGTGCTGGGTGGGGGGGCGCAAAAACCGCACGTTGACCATATGCCGATTGGAGCTCACCTCGGGCACGACGGCTAATTCGGGGGAAAGGCCTATTCTGACCAGCTGCGCCACGTGCCCGCCTGACATCTGCTGAAACTTACCTTTTTTGGCCAGCAAGCTTACCGGCCTGCCATTTTCACGCAGCAGCTTGAGCAAGACGGCCACCATGTCCCGCATCCCCAGCAGCGGTGCTTGGTAGCCAAGCAAGTCCTGGCGACGGACTTCGGTAGGCTGCTTTTGCCAGTAGGCGTAAGCGGGAATGTCAAATTGCCCCGCCCCGCCCACCAAAGTGGTGCGTTGGCGAATACTCGACAGCCATTCGCTTTCGCGGATTTCGTTGCCAAAGCGGCTGGTCAACTCAAGCTGCTGGTCGTGGATATGCTCAATGTTGTCTAGGGTGTTTTCGAGTGTATCTTCGGCAATGGCGGGATTGTCGCGCAAACCTTCGAGGCGCACGCGCTGCCGCTCCAGCTCTTGCAAAAATTCCGATTTAATATCGCCGCGCGCGCCAATTTCTGCAAGGTCAAACAGCATCATAATGGCGGCGTGGTGGTCGTCTGAGGTGTCTTGCCCGATAAAGTGGGCAAGCGTGCTAAACGCGCTTTCTAGTCGGAGCAAAGTGCGGATGCGTTCGGAGGTGGGGAATTCGTAGAAGATCACGTTGCCGCTAACAGAGAAAAGGGTTGTTTGACGAGGTGGTCAAGGAAGCTCACCGCGTGACAGGGCGAGATAATAACGGTGTTTGTCTTGGACTTGAAGCACAAGCGCGGCAAACCCCCCTGCATTGTCGATAACATCATCGGCACAGGCCAGCCGCGCCTGACGGCTGGCTTGGGTGGCCATGACTTGCTGCGTTTGCGCCAAGCTCCAACCGTTACGCGCCATGACCCGTGCTTGTTGAATCGCTTCGGGGCAATCCACCACCAGCACGCGGTTGACCAAGGGCAAATAAACCTGCGTTTCCACCAACAGCGGCACCACCAACACGGCGTAAGGCGCGGTGACCTGTGCCAGTGCTGCCGCCACCTCTGCCCGTATCATCGGATGCAAAATCCCTTCGAGCTGTGCCCGCGCTGCTGCATCGCCAAACACCAAGGCACGCATGGCTGCGCGGTCTAACGCGCCATCTGCCGCTACCACACCCACACCAAATGCAGCGCGAAGGGCGGGCATGGCGGCACCCTGCGGGGTGGTCAGGGCATGGGCAATGGCATCGGTATCGACTACCCGTGCCCCTGCGGCACCCAATTGGTCTGCCACGGCGGTTTTACCGCTGCCAATACCGCCGGTAATCGCCAGCACAAAGGGGCGGGTCGCAGAAAAAGGAGGCGCGGTTTTCATGCGGGGTCGTCCTTGTCTCAATGGGGTTTAGGTGCGCGAATCGCCGCCATTATGCAGGGTTTTGACGGATGCCAGCACAGCGACTGGGGTTTTCTTGGTGTCATTGCGGATATTGTGCAACGCACTCTGTGGTGGCCGGTAGACCCTGCAACAGGGACTTGCTTCTATCACCCACCCTGCCTGCGTGCCGCCTTCATCCTTGCGTGACCGCCAAGAGGGCGCGTGCTGTCCCTAGCCTCCCCACGTCGTTTTCTGCGCAGTCTGAGCATACCGACTACAATCTGCCCATGATTCCCTTGCTTGCCGGTCTATTGGTTAGCTTTTTTCCTCTCAGACAGCGCACCCCTTGGCTGTTATTTACCTGAACGCCCCTCCATGAAAAAAACAGACCTCTACAAAAACTTGGCACTCAAAATTGACCGCGAAATGAAACAAGCCACCACCCCAGACCGCTTTGGTCAAGGCGAAGTCCTCGACCGCAAAGCCCAGCGCAAGCTCGACCAAGCCAAAGGACTGGTGCCGTTTGCGGTCAAGCTCGATGCCCAGTTGACCGAATCCCTCCGCACCCTTGCGGCTTCTCGCCAAATTGGGCTGAATGAACTGGTGGGCGAGCTGCTCGAAAAAGGGCTGGCCGCCGCGTAAACACAGACCTTAAACCGGCTTTAAATGCGCCCTTAATCTGTCCCTCTCTCTCTTCTCGGAAAATACTGGTCATGGCTTCTGAATCCCCACTCCCTTTGTCTACCGAAGCCCCGTTTGTCGGGCTTGCCCCTTTTCTTCGGATGAGTGTTGCCGGAGAAGCCTTGATGCCTATCGGCCAAAGTCTGCTGGCCGAAGCGCAACAATATTTGGAAGATGCCAATCTCTGGATGAACCTGTCCGTGGTGATGCAGATTTTGGGGCAGCGTGAAATTGGCGTGCAAATCCAGTCGCAAGCCCTAGAACTTAAACGGGTTTATACCTTGGCTGCCGCCCAACAACCTGCCGTGTTGCGGGTATTGATGTTGGTTGCCCCGGGCGATGTGGCGGCCAATACCCCCCTCGATTGCCTGCTGGAAAACAGCGACATCGACCTGATTTTTTACTACCTCACCCCGAACAACCCCTTTGCCGAGCCGATTCCAGACCACGACGTGCTGATGGTTGCCGTGGGCGAAACCACCGAAAGCAAGCAGTATTTGACAGGGCTGGCCGAAGCCTTGGCCGACTGGCCCAAGCCCATCGTCAACCTGCCGCAGTACATCCCCGCCACCGACCGCGAAGTGGCCAGCCAACAGCTCCAAGCTATCCCCGGCCTGCTGATGCCCCCCACCCACTTGGTGTCACGCCAAATGCTGAACGTGGTGGCCAGCCAGCAAGCTCCCCTCGTCGCCTTAGTCAAAGATTGCCAGTTTCCGCTGATTTTGCGCCCTATGGGCTCGCAAGCAGGGCGGGGGCTGGAACGGATAGACACCCCTGCCGCCATCGCCGACTACCTGACGCGGGTCGAAGGCGAGGTGTTTTTCTTGTCGCAGTTTATTGATTACAGCAGCCCCGACGGCCAGTTCCGCAAATACCGGATTGCCCTGATTGATGGCCAGCCCTTTGCCTGCCACATGGCGATTTCGGCCAACTGGATGGTGCACTACGTCAATGCTGGCATGTATGACGAAGCCGCCAAACGGCAAGAAGAAGCCGATTTTATGGACACCTTCCCTGCCTTTGCCCAACGCCACGCCACAGCACTGGCCGCCATCCAAACCCGTATTCCGCTGGATTACCTGCTGATTGATTGCGCCGAAACCCAAGACGGGCAACTGTTTATCTTTGAAGTGGACCATGCGATGGTGGTGCACGCCATGGACCCACCCGACCTCTTCCCCTACAAGCAACACCACATGCAAAAAGTCCGCGAGGCCATGCGCCAGTATTTGTGCCGACGGGCGGGGGTTGCCTTGCCACAAGGCGGTGCGGCATGAACACCAATCCGCGCAATGCCCTGAACTTCTCCGGCGGCCCTGGTGCCCTGCCCGAAACCGTGCTGCAGCAGCTAGAGCAGGCCATTCTCAGCGTGCCCGAAGTCAGCTTGTCGATTTTGGGCATTAGCCACCGCTCCGATTTTTTTGCCGCTGTGGTTGCCGAAGCCGAGGACAACATCCGCACCCTGCTGGGGCTGACTGACGACTACCAAGTGTTGCTGCTGCAAGGCGGCGCAACCCAGCAGTTTTCGATGGTGCCCATGACTTTGCTGCACGGCGATACCCCGCCTGCCGACTATCTGCACACCGGCTATTGGAGCGGCAAAGCCCTGCCCGAAGCGCGGTTGGCGGGGCCGATTCGGGTGGCGTGGAGCGGCGAAGCCAGTGGCTTCCACCACTTGCCGAGTGAAGACGAACTGGGGCTATCCCCCGATGCGCCCTATCTGCACTATGTGTCGAACGAGACGGTCGAAGGCTTGCAGTTTCAGCGGGTGGTGGGGCTAGAAGGCGTGCCGCGTGTCTGCGATATGTCGTCAGATTTTCTGTCCAAGCCCTGCGAAGCCGACCGCTTTGCCCTCATCTACGCCCATGCCCAAAAAAATATTGGACCGGCAGGGGTGACGGTGGTGGTGATACACAATGACGTGATTGCCCAAGTCCCCGAAGGCCTGCCCAGCTTTTTGGATTACCGCGTGCAAGCCAAAGCCCACTCCAACTTCAACACGCCGCCGGTGTTTGCGATTTACACCGTGCTGCTGGTAACGCGCTGGCTGCTGCACGACATCGGCGGGCTTGCTGCGATGGCGCAGATTAACCAGACCAAGGCTGCCACGCTCTACGCCGCCCTAGAGGCCAGCGCGGGCTTTTATCGCGGCTGGGCGGCGACGGCTGACCGCTCGCTGATGAACGTGGCGTTTAACTTGCCCACCCCCGCCCTAGAGCAGCAATTTCTTGCCGAGGCACGGGCAGCGGGCTTTTCTGGCCTCAACGGCCACCGTGCCATTGGGGGGCTACGGGCTTCGATTTACAACGCCCTTGCCCTTCCTGCGGTGGAGAAGCTGGTGGGCTTTATGGCGGACTTTCAGCGGCAAGTTCGCTAGAGCCTGTTTACCCAGTGTGCGAAAAGCCCCGTCCTTTAGGGCGGGGATGAATAGTACGGATTGCGTAGCAATCCTGT
>CALMOJ010000087.1 GCA_937871815.1 uncultured Neisseriales bacterium | reverse complement strand
CTTTAAAGCCGAAGTCCCCGCCAACTTTGACGGGGCGTTGGTGGTGGCAACGGTGCGTGCCGCGTGGTTAGCGTTGGCCGACCATATCTGGGAAAAAGACCAGCTGGCCGACATCCCCAGCGCAGAAAGCCGCGCCATTTGGGTGCGCCAGCACAGCCATTTCTGGGACATGAGCTGGGCACTGACCGAAGACGAAAAAGCCAGCGACCTGATCGACAAACGCAAAAATTGGCGTGCCCACTTCACCCCCGACGAACCCGGGGTGAAGTGCATGGTGATGGATGGCTGGCAAGAGCTGTCAGGGGTGAGCAGACCGGGGCAACTGAATCGCGGCAAAAACACCACGCCGCTGAACCAATACTGGACCGCCCTCCGCAACAACGGGCAAACCGGTATGACCACCGACCTTGCCGAAGGCGAACACCTGTGCGGGCTGGCCTATGTAAAACGCCGCTTTGTCCGCCACTTTGAGCAGTTTAAGGCCACGCTACCCAGCGGGCTCACACTCGAGGGTTGGAAACTAGAAGCCGGCGTGCCCTCGGTGTCGTATATGGCTGCCGTGCATTGGCTGGAAACGCTGGTCACCTGCGCCACCACCGAAGAGCTGGAAGCCTTGCACCACGCCGCCGAACAAACAGGCGCGAGCCGCGACGAGTGGGACACCCGCATTGCGTGCCTCGATGAGGCATGGAAGGGTCGCAGCTTTCACCGCGATGCCCAGCATCCAAAACGCAAGCTGTTGGCACTCGATGGCAACCTGTTCTTTGAACACGTCCACCAGCAGCCCGAACGCTACGGCTACAAACCCGCCGAAACCCAGCAGCTCAGCCAAATGCTGAAAGGGCTGAAAAAGAAGTACGCCGAACTGGCCGCCGCGCCGCTGTCGCCGTTTTATGCGGTGCTGCTGATGGATGGCGATTCGTTGGGGGTGCATATGTCCGACCCCAAGAAACAGGCCAGCATTTCCAAGGCACTCGAAGCCTTTACCAACGACGTGCCCAAGACGGTAGAAGAGCACAACGGCTTTTTGATTTACGCAGGGGGCGACGACGTGCTGGCGATTTTGCCGCTAGAAGATGCGATTCCCTGTGCAGCGGCGGTGCGGACGCTTTACCTTGATTGCTTTAAGAAATACCCCACCATCCCCACCACCATTTCTGCCGCCATTGAATTTGCCCACATCAAAACCCCGCTGGGTCAGGTGCTGGGCGATGCCCACGGCTTGCTCGACCACGTTGCCAAAGACGGGGCAGGGCGCGATGCCCTCGCCGTGCGTATCTGGAAACCCGGCGCGATGGTGGCGGAGTGGGCGCAGCCGTGGGCAGTCGCGCTGGATGACCAAGGCCAACTGGTCTTGGCAGAACTGGCCAAGCAATTCAGCCAGCAAGAAAGCAGCGAGGGCGAAGCGGCAGGGCATCAGTTCTCGAATAAGTTCTTCTTTAAAATCCGCGAACGGTTTGAGCTGTTCAACCCCAACGGCAAAGACGCATGCCCCCTGTCGGCAGAAGAAGCCGTGGATGTGCTGGCGGTGGACTATCTACACAGTGCCAAAAACCGTAAACATCTCGATATGGCGGGTGCGAAAGAAATTATCCGCCCCCTGCTGAAACAGTGCCGTGCTGTGACCCGCACCATGGAAAACAACACAGCCACAGCGCAAACAGCGTGGCCGGTGGCAGCCCAATTAAAAGAAGACGGCGCAATGCTCTTGCGCTTTTTGGTGCAAAAGGGAGTAGGAGTATGACGCGCCAGCTATGGACATTTGAAGCATTCGACACCCTGTTCTTTCGGGAATCACGCCCCATGGAAACCGTGGGCGGCACGGCGCTCGGCAGCGTCTTTCCCCCTTCTCCCCGCACCGTGGTCGGGGCGATACGAAATGCGGTGGGCACAGCCCACCACGTCAACTGGGCAGACTACGCCGGCGCAGCCCATCCGCTGCACGCCATCATCGGCAAAGGCGATGACTTGGGGCCGCTCAGCTTTGGCGGGCCGTACTTGTTCACCGACAAAAAGCCGCTTTACCCCATGCCGCTGGCCGTGCTGTGGAGCAGCGACAAACAAACCCGCCTGCAACCCGCCAAGACCCCCACCGAAACCGATTTGGGCTGGGTGCGTTTGCCCGACAAATGCGACCCCAAGCTGATTGGCGCGTCACCCAAAGAGCAAGATTGGCTGACCCTAGACGGGCTAAAGCAATTTTTGGCAGGGGAGCCGATTGGCGAAAAAAATTGGCGTGCCCATAAAAGCCTTGTGGATGCCGAGCAGCGTCTTGGCATTGGCCGCGACAACCAAACCGGTACGGTTAAAGAAGGCCTGCTGTATCAAACCCAACACATTCGCCCCCGCCACAGCGCGGGGCTGTCGGTGGGCATGACCGTCAACGGCTTAAATACCGAGAACCTGCCCGAGCACGGCGTGTCGCGCTTGGGCGGCGAAGGCCGACCTGCCGGCTGGCAGTGCAACGCGGCCACTGCCATCACCCTGCCCGCTGTGCAAAAACAAACCAAAGCACGGGGTCTGGTCTTGCTTTTGCTGACCCCTGCCCGCTTTGCACAGGGCTGGCTGCCCGATGGCTTTGTGCCGGTCAAAAAGGGCGACACCGATTGCTGGCAAGGCGAATTGAAGGGCATCCGCCTAACCCTGCTGTGCGCCGTAACCGGTAAGCCAGTGCGTGAAGGCGGCTGGGATTTGGTGGGCAAACAGCCCCGCGCCCTGCAAAGCCTTGTGCCCGCCGGTAGCTGCTATTTTTGCGAAGTCGAAGGTGACATGGCGCACGCCCAAGGGACGTTGCATGGCTTAAAAATCGGGGCAGACACCGTCTTGGGACGGGGTGAAATTGCCGTCGGGTATTGGTAGGTAGACGTTAACGTACCACTCTTGGTATCTAGGAAAAAACATGCAAACACAATTGATTGGCCTCTACGCAGAAACCCCGATTCATGCTGGCGCAGGTAAAGCCCTTGGCGTGATTGACCTCCCCATCATGCGCGAAGCCCACACCGGCTGGCCCTGTGTGTATGGCTCGGCGGTCAAAGGCGCGATGCGTGCCGCCGCAGAGCGCAGCACGGTTAATAAAAACTTTATCGCGGATGTGTTTGGCCCCGACACCGACAACGCCAGCGACCACGCCGGTGCGCTGCTGGTGGGCGATGCCCGTTTGCTGCTGTTGCCCGTGCGCAGCTTGACCACCCATTTTAAGTGGGTGACCTGCCCTGCCTTGTTGGCGCGTGCCGCCGCCGATGCCCGC
>CALMOJ010000086.1 GCA_937871815.1 uncultured Neisseriales bacterium | reverse complement strand
TAGGTCGCGGTGAGGTAAAACCTCTCCCAGCCGCAGCGCATACATATGCCGGGCAACGCTGATACGGCGGCGGGGATTCCCCCAGAGTTCAGCTTGACGGCGTGCCACGTCAGAGCGATCGGGCAATAAAGGGGGCGCAGTGTAAGTGCGCACACCATCTTGGCCAACAGCAGCCATCAAGGTACCATGCCGTGCCAGAAGACGCAGAGCATCATGGGTCACACTACTGCCCGGCCCAAGCAGAATCATCGAAATCGCTTGGTGCGGTACTTGCAGTATGTGGGGGGTCAGCGAATCTTTGCCCGACATAAAATGCAGACAACCATCCACCACGCAAAGCTCCCCGCGCTCCAACCAGATCAAACCATGCCGATCCGTGTGAGGAACGCGTGCGGTTTCTAACCCCAGCCGCCCTTTTAACATGACGTGGCCGGCCTAAGTAACAACATGCCAAACCCGAAAGCACGGTGTCGCCCTACACCCCTAGCAAGTAGATGACTAAAAGCCGCTGGATTGCCAACCAACAGCTCCCCCTTAAAGACGACATCCGGCCCGGCGTTGTTAGTCGTTTTTCGCTTGCCGTTTTCGCCACTACCTTCTTTGCGTAAAACACGCGTGAGCTTAAATGAGGTCATCTGGGCATCGATAATTTCGGCAGCCCCACCCGCGCCAAATTGCTTGGCCAGCCAAGCTAGGTAAACCGCTGAACGCGCATCAAGGTTTCCCGTTTTTGTACCCTCTTCACCATTGGTCGTGGTGCTTACGGCGTGCAAATAAGCATCCCGCTCTCGCCCATCTTTGCTACGCACCACAGGCCGAACCCGTAACTCAAAGCCCAACCGCTGCCCAGCCTGCCAAGCGGTGGGAAACGGACGGATGGCTAAGTCATCCAACCCCAAAGCACGCGCAACATCCGGTGTGGCCAAAGCAGCATTTAGGCGCAAGCTCTCCACGTCCGCAGAGGTATAAGCCAGTAGCCCCTGCCGCCCACCTAGATAGTGAAATGGCTTCGGCGCCAAATCCCCAAAGGCAGCACACAGCAAGGCATGAAAGGCATAACCAAAATCACCATCTGGCGAAAGCACGCCATGGCGAGTCGCCCAAGGGGCTAAAACGGTAGGGTCTGGTTGCAGACGCAATAGGTGAAAACTCATGTTGACCCTCCTAGGGTGTTAAAAACCCCTTCCCGCACAGGCCGCCAGCCGCCATGCACGCCGCTAACCCAGTTGCGTTCGTCGCACAAGTCGAGCAAGCGGTCACCTGTTAGAACACCCTCACCATCCGGCCATTGCAGACGTAGGCGCAGCGCGTTGTTAGGTAATGCAACCCCTTTCAGGGCTTCAAGAACATTCTCAGCCTCTTGCCAGCCGGCAAACACGCGCCGACTGGGCAGGCACGTTTTGCGACCAAAAAACAGGGGGCGTGCAGGGTGATCAAGCGCATGAGCCAAATCATCAAGGGTCGGCGACTCAGCAACAGGTTCAAGACGCAAGGCGACGAGAACGTTCAAGCTGGCGTGGTAATCACGGTAGCGAAGATGAGGCGATTTGTAGGAATCAGGACCACCCCGTCGTTCCTCGGGGGCACCCCATGTGGTCCACCCTTTATCCGCCGCCCCCAATTGCGCCGTCTGAAAATCAGTCAGCCGCTGCCCCTCGCTGTCCAACCGAGTCCCCACCACCAAACGGCTTTGCAAGCGATTGTGTAATTCGCTGTCTTCCCGTTGGTATCCCAAGGCATTGGCCAGCAAACCCGTCACCATGGAAAGCGCGGGAAAATCTCGAATTACGCCATAGTTGTCGATGGTTTCACCGCCAAAAGCAATTAACGGTGCCTCTAAGCGCATCAATAGATGGCGTGGCATATCAGCAAGCCCCTTGCTCAATAATTTCTTTGGCCCAATCG
>CALMOJ010000085.1 GCA_937871815.1 uncultured Neisseriales bacterium | reverse complement strand
CGCGAAGAACGTCGCGACCAGCTTAAAGTGGTTAAAACCGGTACGGATGGCACGGTATTTGAATCGCCAGACTACGACGCATTGGAAAAGCCGAGCGTATTCCGTTCACGCAGCACCCGCCCCCAAGTCGAAGCCCTCGACTTTAATAACCAAAATGTCACCGACTCGCTTGATATTCCCGCCTTTTTGCGTCGTCAGGCAGACTAAGGCGAGCCGATGATTCAGCAACGCACGCTGAAAGCCCCTATTTCCGCCAGTGGTGTCGGTTTGCATTCTGGCGAACGGGTCAAGCTGACCTTGCTGCCTGCTGCGCCGGATACGGGGATTGTATTTCGGCGGGTTGATTTACCCCTTCCGGTGGAGATTCCCGCCCGCCCTGACCTCGTCAACGACACCCGTTTGTCGTCTACGCTGGTCAATGCCGAGGGCGTGCGTGTCGCGACCATCGAACATTTGATGAGCGCGTTGGCAGGGTTGGGCATCGACAACCTTGTGGTTGAGATGGATGGCCCTGAAACGCCGATTATGGATGGTAGTTCGGCACCGTTTGTCTATCTGCTCGAAACCGCCGGCATTGCCGAGCAAGCTGTCCCCAAGCGGTTTATTCGGCTCAAAAAGCCGCTGGAGCTGGTCGAAGGGGATAAGTGGGTGCGACTCACCCCCCACGAGGGTTTTTCAGTGGCGATGGAAATCCAGTTCAATCACCCTGTGTTTCAGCGTATCCCCCAAAAAATCTGCATCGACTTTGCCCAGCATTCTTATTTGGACGAGGTTAGCCGTGCCCGCACTTTTGGCTTTATGCACGAAGTTGAATATATGCGGGCCAATGGGCTGGGCTTAGGCGGCAATCTGGATAACGCCATCGTGATTGATGACGATTCGGTGCTGAATAAAGATGGGCTGCGCTTTGGCGATGAATTTGTGCGGCACAAAATCCTAGATGCCATTGGCGACCTCTACATTGTGGGCCATCCGCTGATTGCCGCCTTCTCTGGCTTTAAGTCGGGTCATGCCATGAACAACGCCTTGTTAAGGCAACTATTGGCCACCCCAGACGCGTGGGAATTTGTCAGCTTTACCGACCCCCACGATGCCCCCTCCAGTTTTCACCGTGTCCCAGAGCCAGTCTAAAACCTGTTGCGACCCTTCGTTCGCGAGACTTTGAACTCGTTCTAAGCATAGCCTCGGTTGGGTGCGTGATTTCCCTCAAGAGGCTTCATCATGCTGTGGTTTAGACTGTGGTTGCTGTGTGTGATTGTGGGTGGCGGTTGGGCTTTGGCGTGTTTTTTTCTAACCCGAAACGCGATGTATCTGCGCTATCTCAAGCGTATTGTCTTGGGGTCGTTTGGCTTGATTGTCCTGCTGGCCGGCATTGATGTTGGGCTTCATTTTCTTTATCCCCCAGAGCACCCATGAGCGAATTCACCCATTTTGATACCGAAGGCCAAGCCCACATGGTGGATGTTGCGGCAAAAGCCACGACCCACCGCCGTGCCACGGCCACCGGCAGCATCACCATGCTACCGGCCACTTTTGCCCGTGTGACCAGTGGCACCCACCGCAAAGGGGACGTGCTGGGCATTGCCCGCATTGCCGCCATTATGGCCAGCAAGCGCACCGCTGATTTGATTCCGCTGTGCCACCCGATTGGGCTGACTCATGTTGAGGTGTGCTTTGAACTAGACGCGCCGCACAGCACCATTCATTGCACGGTGACCACTGAGACGCTGGGGCAAACCGGCGTAGAAATCGAAGCCCTAGGGGCGGTGCAAGTGGGTTTATTGACGATTTACGACATGTGTAAGGCAGTCGATCGGGGTATGGTGATTAACCACGTTCGGCTGTTGGAAAAAACCGGCGGTAAGTCAGGCGCGTGGCGAGCAAGTTAGCCCGTTTTCGCCACCCACAAAAAACCCCCATGCTTGACGGCATTGGGGGTTTTTTTGTGACTGACGCATTGGGTGCTAATGCTGCTGATTAAGCACGCACATCCACATTTTGCCCCAGATGAGCGGGGTTAGAAGAGGACTGCGCCACCGAGCTGACCAGCTCAGTCACGGTTTGTTGCTCTTGTTGCTGCTGTTTTTTCATCACCGTAATGCTGGCATATTCCAGTACGCTGCCAGAGGCGGGCGAGGAGATGGGATCCATGATCATGCTCCTAAAATAAATAGAGGGGTTGGGGAGAAAACGCCCAAGTTCAGTCTAGCACTCTGCCTTAAGAAAACCTATTAGAACAAGCGACTAGACGGCAAGGTTACGCAGGGAGTGTGGCTTGATTGGAACAGCTTGTCACCCTTCCCTACAGGGGTTTAGCCGAAGTGGCAGACGTAGTGAACGGTCTCGGTCACGGCAATCACAAAGCTGCTATTGCCTGGGACGTTAAACGACTGACCCGCGCCATAGGTTTGGCTGGTGGTTTCGCCTGCCAGCGTGACGCTGCATTGGCCTTGCAGCACTTCCATGATTTCGGGGGCACCGGTGTTAAAGGTCAGGGTGGCCGGCAAAATCACGCCGACGGATTTTTTGGTGCCATCGGCCAAGGTCAGGCTGTGGCTGACGCACTTGCCCTCAAAATAGACATTGGCGGTTTTTTGAACGCTGACATTATCAAACTGAGTCGTTTGGCTCATGGGGGGGAAGTCTCCAAGAGAGAGGGTGGAAAAGTGGGTTTTAAGAGCCTGTTTACGATCTTGAAGGAGCCGGGGTTGCCAAGGCGAAATGAACCAAAAAACGCCGTTGGAGCTGAATCCATCCGCATTTTTTGGGGCATTTCAACGCAGGATCACCCGAGTCTCGCAGTTCGTAAATAGCTTCTAAGCCGAATGCGCCCCGTGGGCTTGGGCATCAGCATGGTAAGACGAGCGCACCATCGCCCCCACCGCCGCGTGCTTAAAGCCCATCGCATAGGCTTTTTGCTCAAAGACTGCAAAGGTGTCAGGGTGAACGTAGCGCAGCACCGGCAAGTGACCTTGTGAAGGCTGCAGATACTGACCAATGGTGAGCATTTCAATATCGTGGTCACGCATGTCTTGCATCACCTGCAGCACTTCTTCGTCGGTCTCGCCCAGCCCAACCATAATGCCGGACTTGGTTGTGACCAGAGGATTGCGGGCTTTGTAGTCTTTAAGCAGCTGCAAGGAGTGCAGATAGTCCGCACCAGGCCGCGCTTGTTTGTAGAGGCGGGGCGCGGTTTCAAGGTTGTGGTTCATGACATCGGGCGGCGTGGCGGTTAGCACCTCAATCGCCAGCTCTAGCCGCCCACGGAAGTCCGGCACCAGCACTTCAATTTGGGTGTTGGGCGATTGCATCCGCACAGCGGTAATGCAATCGGCAAAGTGTTCTGCCCCGCCATCCCGCAGGTCGTCGCGGTCCACGCTGGTAATCACCACATATTTGAGCTTGAGCGCGGCGACGGTGTCGGCCAATTGCTTAGGCTCGTTGGGGTCGAGGGGGTTGGGGCGGCCATGACCCACATCGCAAAACGGGCAACGGCGGGTGCAAATGTCCCCCATGATCATAAAGGTGGCCGTGCCGCTGCTAAAGCACTCCCCGATATTGGGGCAACTGGCTTCTTCACACACGGTATGCAGCTTTTGCTCACGCAGAATCTGCTTAATCTCCATAAACCGCTGGCCACCGGGCATTTTGGCGCGTATCCACTCCGGCTTTTTCAGTTTTTCTTCGAGCTGCACCACCTTAATCGGGATGCGTGCGGTTTTGGCTTCGCCCTTGTGTTTGATGCCGAGGGCATTATCGGTTTTCATTCAGTAATCTCCAGAGCAGCCAGCAGGTGTGGCACGAGTTCATCCGCAGCGGTGGCAACATCCATAACCACGCCGAGGTCTTTAAGTTGAGTGACTTTCAGCCCGCTGTAACCGCAGGGGTTAATCAGCGAAAACGGGCGCAAATCCATAGCCACGTTGAGGCTCAGACCGTGATAGGTGCAGCGGTTGCGAATGCGTAAGCCGAGCGAAGCAATTTTCTCGCCGTTCACATATACCCCAGGCGCAGCAACATCGCCCACCGCGTCCAGCCCCTTGCTGGCCAGTAGGGCAATAATCGCGTTTTCAATCCGCCGTACCAGTTCACGCACCCCGATATTGAGCCGCTGAAAATCAATCAGCAGATAGGCAATCAACTGCCCCGGGCCGTGGTAGGTAATCTGCCCGCCTCGGTCGGTTTTGACCACAGGGATATCGGTGGGGACCAGCAGGTGCTCGGCCTTGCCCGCCAAGCCTTGGGTAAAGACCGGCGGATGCTCTAGCAGCCAGATTTCGTCCTCCGTGTCCGCTGTACGGGTATCGGTAAAGGCCTGCATGGCTTGCCAAGTGTGTTGGTAGTCAACCAGCCCTAAATGCTTAATCTGCATGGCGGCGCGGCTCTCGCTTAAAACACAACCTTGACCAAGGGATGCCCAGTCAGGTCGTGGTAGAGGTTGTCGAGCTGGGCTTGCGAAATGGCGGTAATGGTCACCGTGGCGGACACATACTTGCCGCCACTGCTTTCGCGCACGGTTAAATCCACTTGGTCAAAGTCAGGGGCATGGGTTTGGGTCAGGCTGACCATGGTGCTGACAAATTCAGGGTGCTGGCTGCCCATGATTTTGATCGGGAAGCGCGTCGGGAATTCTAGCAACGTGGGGCGGGTTGTTTCGGTCATATCTGAGCGTCCTTGATTAGGCGAACCACAGCTTGATGCTGTCGATAAGGCGGGTAAAGAACCCTCCCTCCGCAATCGGGGCGAGGGCGACAATGGCTTGCTCGGCCAGCGGCTGACCCTCAAGCGTCATGGTCAGCTTGCCCACCACTTGCCCGACCTGAATCGGAGCCATCAGCGGCTGGTTCAGGGTCATTTGGGTTTGGATTTTTTGCGCCGAGCCCTTGGGGACAGAGGCAAAAATATCCTGCTGAAAACCCACGCCCAGCTCGGCGGCCGCGCCTTTGTAAACCTTGACGGTTGAGATGGTTTTGTTGGCAGAGTAGAGCTTAGGTGTGTCAAAAAATTGCAGGCCGTAGCTTAATAATTTCGCGCTCTCTGTCGCCCGTGCTTCGGGACTGGTCGTGCCGACCACCACCGAAATGACCCGCCGCCCTTCGCGCTTGGCTGACGCAATCAGGTTGTAGCCCGCTGCATCGGTAAAGCCGGTTTTCATCCCGTCCACGTTCGGGTCACGGTAAAGCAGCAGGTTACGGTTAGGCTGGGTGATATTGTTGTAGCGGAATTCTTTCATCGAATAGATGGGGTAATAGGCAGGGTAGTCCCGCACAATCGCCCCCGCCAATACGCCCAAATCATGCACTGTCGTAAAGTGATTGGCACCCGGCAGCCCCGTTGCATTGACGAAATGGCTGTTGTTCATCCCTAGCCGCTTGGCTTCGACCGTCATTTGCAGCGCAAAGGCCTCTTCGCTGCCCGCAATGGCTTCGGCCAAGGTGACGCAGGCATCGTTGCCCGACTGCACAATCATGCCGCGAATCAGGTCCGACACCGACACCGGTACTTTGGGGTCGAGGAACATCCGCGAGCCTTCGGTTTTCCAGCCTTTGGGCGACACGAGCAAGGTTTGCTCCAGCGTCAGGCGTTTTTCCGCCAAGGCTTTAAAGGTTAGATAGGCCGTCATCAGCTTGGTCAGGCTGGCCGGCTCCACGCGGGTGTTGGGGTCGCGGCTGGCCAGCACTTGGTTACTGTAGAAATCGGTCAGCAAATAGGCTTTGCCCGCAATCTCGGGCACAGGGGCCATCGGATTGGGCACAGGGTTGGCCCATCCCAGTGGGGAGAGGGTTAAGGTCGCCAACAGGGAGGCAGAAGCAAGCAGTTTCATTCAGGGGTCACTTTGTCGCGTCAGGTCTAAAACAGGAGGGTGGGAGGCTGCCGTGCCATCGTAATAGACGGCAGTTTTTTACGGCGAGCGCAGCAAAAAAACCATCCTCAAACAGGGGCTTTTTCGGTGCAATAGACAGGTAAAACCAAGACATATCGCGGAATTATACACAGCCGCTTGGGTCGCAGCGGCGGGGATTTCCTGCTACCCTTTCCGCATGACTGACAACCCCGCCGCCCTGCGGTAGAAACCGACTTTGACCATGCCGCAAGATTATCTCGAACGTATCCTGACTGCCCGCGTCTACGACGTAGCCATCGAAACCCCGCTAGAAGTCGCCCCGATTTTGTCGCGCCGCCTCAACAACACCATCTTGCTCAAGCGCGAAGATTTGCAGCCGGTGTTCTCGTTTAAGCTCCGTGGGGCGTACAACAAAATGGCCAAGCTGTCGGCAGAAGAGCTGGCACGCGGTGTGATTACCGCCTCTGCGGGCAACCATGCCCAAGGCGTGGCCTTGAGCGCCGAGCGGCTGGGCTGTGCCGCCACCATCGTGATGCCCGTCACCACGCCCCAAATCAAAATTGATGCCGTGCTACGACGCGGCAGCAAGGTCGTGCTGCATGGCGATTCCTACTCTGATGCCTATCTGCACGCCGTCAAATTGGTGGAAGAAACCGGCGCAACCTACATCCCCCCCTTCGATGACCCCGATGTGATTGCCGGCCAAGGCACGATAGGCATGGAAATTTTGCGTCAGCACACCGGCGCGATTCACGCTGTTTTTGTCGCCATTGGCGGCGGCGGTTTGGCGGCGGGGGTGGCGGCGTACATTAAGCGGCTCAAGCCCGAAATCAAAATCATCGGTGTCCAGACTGTTGATTCGGATGCCATGTATCGCTCTATTCAGGCGGGCGAACGGGTGCAGCTTAAAGATGTCGGACTGTTTGCGGATGGCATTGCGGTCAAGCTGGTCGGGGAAGAAACCTTTCGCCTTTGCCGCGCCTTGCTCGATGAAATTATCTTGGTCAACACCGACCAAATCTGCGCCGCGCTTAAAGATGTGTTCGAAGATACCCGCTCCATCCTAGAGCCTGCCGGTGCGGTGGCGATTGCGGGGATGAAAGCCTACATTGCCCGCGAAAAGCTGCACGGCGAAACCCTTGTTGCCGTGGCCTGCGGCGCCAATATGAACTTCGACCGCCTGCGCCACATCGCCGAGCGTGCCGAAATCGGTGAGCAGCGCGAAGCCATTATCGCCGTCACCCTGCCCGAGCAGCCGGGGAGCTTCCGCAAGTTCTGCGCCCTCGTCAGCAAGCGGAACATCACCGAATTTAACTACCGCTACCACAACACACGCACTGCCCATGTGTTTGTCGGGGTGCAAATTCAAAATCGGGCCGACGTGGCGGGCATTTTGGCTGACCTAACCAGTAACGGTTTGACAGGGCTAGACCTGACCGATAACGAGCTGGCCAAGTCACACATTCGCCATGCCGTCGGCGGCCATGCCCCCTCGTTGCAGAATGAGCGCGTGTTCCGCTTTGAGTTCCCCGAACGTCCTGGTGCATTGATGCGCTTTCTCGAAGCCCTGCACAGCTCTTGGAATATCAGCCTGTTCCACTATCGCAACCACGGCACTGACTACGGACGGGTGTTGGTCGGGATACAAGTCCCCCCGAGCGATGAACTGGCCTTCCAGCAGTTCCTTGCCGAGCTGGGCTATACCGTGGTGGAAGAAACCCACAATCCGGCCTACACGCTGTTTTTGGGCAATGCAGAAGGGGCGAACTGATGCGTGGGGTGTTGTTTGATTTGGATGGCACACTGGCCGACACCGCCCCAGACCTTGGTTGGGCACTGAATACGCTACTGGCCGAGCATCAACGTGCGCCGCTGCCGCTGACGGCGATTCGACCCGTCGCCTCGCATGGGGCGCGGGGCTTGATTCAGCTGGGCTTTGGTATGGACCGCGACCACCCCGATTTTGAGCGGCTGCGGCTGCGGTTTTTAGATTTGTACGACCAGCATTTTGCCGTGGATACGGTGTTGTACGACGGCGTGCAGCCGCTGATTGAAGCCCTCGCCCAGCGCGGCTTGGTCTGGGGTATCGTCACCAACAAACCCATGCGTTTTACCGACCGACTGGTGCCGCGCTTGGGCTTCCCAGTGCCGCCCGCTGCTGTGGTGTCTGGCGATACCGTCGGCGTGGCCAAACCCGACCCTCGCCCCATGCACCATGCGGCGCAGTTGGCGGGGGTGGCTGCCGCGCGGTGTCTCTACGTCGGCGATGCCGAACGTGACATCCAAGCAGGCCGTGCCAGCGGCATGGTCACGGTCTTGGCGGGTTACGGCTATATCGCCGCCACTGACACCCCTGCGGCGTGGGGCGCGGACCACAATATTGCCGCCCCCCTGCAACTGGTAGAACTTATTGACCGCATCTGGGTATAATGACCCCCTGACTTCTGCATTTTAAGGTCACCGAAGGGGACGACATGGCTTCGACGGGGGTTGCAAAGCGGATGAGGGCATACCGGGATTTCAGTCACCCCGTAAAACGCTGAAAAACTTTAGTCGCAAACGACGAAAACTACGCTCTAGCTGCTTAACCGCAGCTAGACTCTGCACCACTTCTCCCATCGGGTGGGTCGGGTCAAACCGGCAGCAGAGTCATTAAGATGGGATCGTGCTTGCTTGGGTTACTTAAGCCGGTGCTAAATCCAAGGTGACTCGCAACTGCAAAGCCTGTCTGTCGGCGTTGTAGGCGTTAAATCCAATCGACAAGACTAAGTATGTAGAACTCACTGTAGAGGACTTTCGGACGCGGGTTCGATTCCCGCCGTCTCCACCAAGAATATGTTTCAAGCAATCCAAAGAAGGCCGCAAACCTAGATAAACAAAGGGTTTTCGGCCTTTTTTACGTCCAACAACGTCCAATGCGTACGCTGACAGCCACAAAAATT
>CALMOJ010000084.1 GCA_937871815.1 uncultured Neisseriales bacterium | reverse complement strand
GGCACGCCCCAGCTCCACCCGCTTTTGCAGGCCATACGGCAGCCGTCCGACGGGGGTTTTGCGGATGTTTTCGATTTGCAAAAAGTCGATGATTTCTTCCACTTTTTGGCGGTGGCGGATTTCTTCGCGCTGGGTGGCTCCCCAGTAGAAGGCCTGCTGCAAAAAGTTGGTGTGCATCTTGAGATTGCGCCCCGTCATGATGTTGTCCAGCACACTCATGCCTTTGAACAGCGCAATGTTTTGGAAGGTGCGGGCAATGCCGAAGCGGGCGGCTTCGTGGGCATGGAGGGTTTTTTGCGGGTGACCACGGTAGGTTACTTGCCCTTGCTGGGGGTGGTACACGCCGTTAATGACGTTGAGCATGGAGCTTTTGCCCGCGCCGTTGGGGCCGATGATGGCGCAGATTTCGTGTTCTCGAACGTCTAGGCTGATGTTGGTGAGGGCTTTAACCCCGCCAAACGACAGGGAGATGTTCTCGGCACTCAAAACCACGTCGCCAATTTTGCGAAGCGTATTCATGGGGTGTCCTTATCCTAATCAAGCCGCACGAACGGGGTAGGCTTGTGCGTCGCAAAGCCGCAGGGTGGCGCGGATGTTGCCGACTCGACCGTCTTCAAATTTCACCTGTGCATCAATGGTGTGCTCGGTGGCTTCGGAATACAGGGCTTCAATCAACATGCCGTAGCGTTCGGCAATAAAATTGCGCCGAACTTTGCGGGTGCGGGTCAGCTCACCATCATCGGCATCCAGCTCTTTGTGCAGAATCAGGAAACGCTTGATTTGGGAATGGCCCAAGCGGGGGTCGGTGGCGAGGTCGGCATTGACCTTTTCCACGCACTCCCGAATCAGCTCGTATACGGGGGCTTGGCCAGCCAAATCGGTGTAGCCGGTGTAAGGAATATTGCGCTTTTCAGCCCAGTTACCCACGGCAGATAGGTCGATATTGATAAAGGCGGTGGCATGGTCGCGGTCGCTGCCAAAAGTGACCACTTCTTTGATATACGGGAAAAATTTCAGTTTATTTTCCAGATACTTAGGCGCGAACATACTGCCGTTGGTCAGCTTGCCGACATCTTTGGCGCGGTCGATGATTTTCAGGTGGCCATCATCGTCAAAAAAGCCCGCATCGCCGGTCAAGACCCAGCCGTCTTCAGTTTTGGTTTCGGCGGTGGAATCAGGGCGTTTCCAGTAGCTGTCAAATACACCGGGGCCACGGAAGATGACTTCGCCGCTGTCCGAGATTTTCACTTCAACATCACGCGCCGGTGTGCCGACGGTATCGGGCTTGATTTGCCCATTCGGCTGCACGCAAATCATCACATAGGCTTCAGTCGAGCCATAAAGCTGTTTGATGTTGATATTCAGGGCGCGGTAAAAGTCGAACAGCTCGGGGCCAATCGCTTCGCCTGCGGTAAACGCCAGCTTGATGCGCGAAAAACCCAGTACGTTTTTAATCGGGCCATACACCAAGATATTGCCCAGCCAATAGCCCAGTCGATCCAAAAATCCGACTTGCAACCCATCGACGATGCGCGTACCGGTTTTGCGGGCGTGTTCCATAAAGTAGTTAAACAGCCAGCGTTTGGCGGGGCTGGCATCTTCCATACGGATGGTGACTTGGGTCAGCAGGTTTTCATACACGCGGGGTGGGGCGAAATAGTAAGTTGGCCCAATCTCGCGCATGTCGTTCATCACGGTTTCGCTGGATTCGGGGCAGGACACGCAAAAGCCCGCCACCATCGACTGGGTATAGGAGAACAGGTTGTCGCCCACCCACGCCATCGGCAGATACGCCAAGACTTCTTCGCGGTCGGTCAGGCCTTCGGCTTCGACGCTGTTGCGGGCAGTGACAATCATGCTGTGATAGGTATGCACCACGCCCTTGGGCTTGCCGGTTGTGCCGGAGGTGTAAAGCATAATGGCAGGGTCGCCGGCTTTGGTCGCAAGGGCTTCTTGGTCAAACAGGGCAGGGTTGGCATCGTCCTGAACCCGTCCACCGCCCAGCACTTCGCTAAAGCTGTGCAAAAAGTCTTGCCCGTAGTGACGCATCCCTCGGGGGTCGTCGTAGAGGATGTGTTCAAGCGTGGGCACGCGGTCGCGGACTTCGGTCAGCTTATCGACTTGCTCTTGATCTTCGACCACGGCAAAGCGGACTTCGGCATCGTTGAGCACAAAGGCCATTTCTTCGGCAACAGAATCTTGGTACAGCGTCACCGGTACGCCGCCTAAGCACTACGCCGCCGCCATCGCCCAATATAGGCGGGGGCGGTTGTCGCCAATAATGGCCAAGCGGTCGCCGCGTTTAAAGCCAAGGGCAGACAGGCCGCAGGCAATGGCGCGGACTTCGCGGGCAACCTCTGCCCAGCTCCATGTTTGCCAAATGCCGAGCCCTTTTTCGCGCATGGCGGGGCGCTCGCCGCGCACCTTGGCGTGGTGCATCAGCAGCTTGGGGAAGGTGTCGAGGTTCGTACCCGAACCGCCGACGTGGGGGACTTGCTGGCTTTCCATCGTGGTATCTCCATCCTCGCTGTCGGGTGTCGTTTGTGGCGAGTCCGCAGGGTGGTATTTATATTTGGGCGCACTCTTAACCGGTGCGTCTCCGAAATTGTTACGTTGACGTTAACGTAAACCTTGTGTACTGGCAGCGTAACTAAACTTGTTGTGCTTGCCAATGACTTTAGATGGTGCGGTGCAGCGATAACCTTGCGTGCGTTGCGGGTTTGCCCCACGCAGAACGCAAACCCGCAACAGGTCGGCAGCAAACATAACATTACGTTTACGTTAACGTAAAGCTGTTTGATGATTCCCACCCGACGCACCGTGCCCCCGCCGTATCAAAAACACGCCGCAAAAAGCCCCTCGCCCCCAGCGTAGGTCAGTACGGCGGGGGCGAGGGGCAACGGGTCCAGCAAAAGTGGGGAGGCGGGGTGCTGTAATTACGGCAAGAGCTTCAGCGCAATTTTAGATGGCTGAGGTGTCAGTGCCCAGCAGTCTTGGGTGGCAGAGCTGTATACCGTGGAATCAGAACGAATAATGCCGGTGGAGGGATTCATGTCATCAATTTGACGTTCAAGCTGGCACAGCATCCGGCTATCGACGGCAGGGGAATAAAGGAAGGTCCATGTCGGCGGAAAAACAGCTGGCATGGCGGCACCAATGCCGTTGCCAGAAATGACTTGCCACGCATCACCAATCGAGTTTTTCTTTTCCGACAGAGGCAAAGTATTGCTGGTATTAAGCAGGGACCAGAAGGATGTTTGTTCTGCGGTCGTGCTCAAAATGCCATCGGGGGTATTGGTGCAGGCAGTAAAGGCCGTGGTGTCATTACTGGGACAGCCATCGCCAGGATAACGACCGTAGCGTTCAAAAAAGATATTGAGTGCCGCACTGACCTTGCCATATTGAGCTTGGACGCTTTTGACTTTTGCGCCGTCAATCAGCTCGCGCCCTTTGAAAGTCATCCCTAACACCAACCCGATAATCACGAGAGAAATGGCCAGTTCGACCAGCGTAAAGCCGCTTTGAGATTGCTTGGACATACCTGCCTTTCAAAAAAACAAAAAATCAAAAAATCAAAAAATCAAATAAACAGCATGCACCGCATGGTGGGTGCATCTACCAAGATATGCCTATGACCCGCTACATAAGCCTCCCATTCTAACCAAGTTCATGACGCATTGTTATGGTAGATATCCACCTCGATTGAGGATGTAGAAGACCTCTGATAGTCCAATCACATCAGTCAAATCATCCGCTTGCCCCCCCATTCCCGCACTAAAAAACGGCAGGGTATCGCCGATTGCGCCGGTGTTGTGAATGTTCAGCAGCTCGGCAGCGGTGGCGGAAGCGTAGGGCGTTTGCTGCCCTTGGCTATTCCACGCCCCCAGATGGTTCGCCCCATACGACACCACAAACGCCGCCGCCTTATCCACGGCAAGGGCGGCGGCGGGGTCGTCTTTCACAAACACAAACTGATAAAAGTCGATGGGCAGGGTAAATGTGCTCAAACCCCCCTCCCCATTTCGCGCCAAGGTAAAGTAGGGCGAGACCGCATAGCCAAAGCGTTGCCCCCAGCCGTCTAGCTCGGTCACCGCCAAGGTGCGCCATGGCAATACCCCCGCATTGCGTACACAGGCAGCGGTGTCTTTATTAACCGCCACAGGCGGTGAGGCAATCGGCTGACGCTCTTCGCGCCCTGCGTTGGCATCGGAGGTCGGCTTGCTGGGGTCAGCAGGACAGGGTAAACGCCCTTGAGCCAGCACATAGCCGGTCAGCGCACGGCGAAACAAGCTGAGCTGCTCACGCGTGGTTTGGCGGCGTTGTTGGTCGGCCAAGGGCTGCAAGATAGGCAGCAAACCGCCAATCAACGCGCCCACAATCGCCAGCACAATGGCCAGCTCTAACAGGGAAAAGCCCGACTCAGGGTGCGGGACAGGCGGGCGAAGTGGCAACATAGGCTCGGCGTTGGATACGGGTTGGCGTGGTGGTGGGGGCGGTAAGGTCACGGGTCAGTAGATAGCAAAATGGCCAGCCATCAAACTGCAGCTTCATACCTTTTTGCGTGGCGGTGCTGACAGGTTCGTAACGCAGGGTGGCCAGCCACGTTTGCGTCGCCACCCCAGCAGGGCGATTGAGTCCCGCAGGATTGCGGTCGTAGTCCCCACTTAACCAGACGGGGAAATCGACCGCCGTGGGGTCGGAAGGGTAGCATGCGGCAGTTTTAAGCGTGGGGCGGTTCAGCGGTGCAGCCACTTCGCACAGCGGTGCGGGCGGCACTACATAAGGGTCTTGCTCTGGTGGCGTATCGGTATAGCGCACCAACGGTGGGGTGGGGTGGTCACGCAGCCAAGCAGCAAAAAACTGGGTGATAAACCGCTCTAATGTGGGATGATCTTGGCGAAATGCACACGCATCGGACAGCGGCAGGGCATCGCAGGCATCCCCTACGGGCATGCCCTTAAACTGGTCAGCAGTTAGCAGGAGCACGCGGTCATTAAACGTGGCATCGGCTTCGCCTAGGACAAAGCGGGCATCGGCATCCGCATTGCTATTTTGCAGCGCAGTGCCCGTTTTGCACCGTGCATCCGCCGTGGTAGGAAAGATCGTCGTATCCAAATACAAAGCGGCATTGGCACTGTTGGCAGGGCGCACCACCCCTGTCAGTGGCACACCCCCTGCCAGCAAAACCATCGCCACACGGTCAGACACCACTTGCCCTTGGCGGTCGCACACGGTCAGCCATTGGCTGGTCGTATCCAGTGAGGCAAAGGTAATGGGCTGGCGATAGGTGGTGCTGTGCTTGACCCGCCGATCCAGTAGATTAGCCGAGACGGCATACCACAGCCGGTTGTTGAGGCTGTCCCGCAATCCTGAGCTGAGCATGTGGTTACGCGGCACGGCTTCGCCATTGCCATCGCAGGGCGAAGCCGCCCAAGGGGCGGAAGGCGGGTTGGGGAGGGCTTCGCCACGCTCGGGGAGCCAGCCAAAGCGGCGGGCTTCGCTGGCGGCGGTGTTGAGATTCGTGCCTTGGGTGGGGCAGGTGCTGTAGCCCTTCCCTTGACGGTCAGGGTAAGGAAAGGTAGCAGGGCTGACTTCTTGGGCGGCGAGAGCCGCAGAGGGGGCAGGGGGCGTAAAAGCCCATGCCAGCAAAGCAGCACGAGCGGCTTCAAGCGCGACCGCATCGGTGCTGGCACGGCGTGCCTCCGACGAACGGGCATTGGTCGTGGCTAACGCAAAGTAACTGCCCAAGCTCAAGGCGAACAAAAGCATGACAACGGGCAGCAAGAACCAGCCTTGCTGCCCGTGAGGATAAGCCTGCCCCGAAACAGGGCAGGGGCAGGCATTAGGCGGCATCAACCACCGGAAAGTACCTTGATGTGCGCCGCGACACTGCGCCCCAAAGAAGAGAGGTCATAGCCGCCCTCTAGCACCGACACAATGCGCCCTTCGCAGAAGCGGAAAGAGAATTGCATCAGTTGGCGGGTCACCCACTCGTAGTCGGATTCGGTCAGTGCCATCGAGCCCATTTCGTCTTCGCGGTGGGCATCAAAGCCGGCGGAGATAAACAGCATTTGCGGCTGGAAGGCTTCGAGGTTGGGCAACCAAATATGTTCGACCGCCTCGCGGAAGGCCATGCTGCCGCTGCCTGCTTTCATGGGAACATTGTGCATGTTTTGCCCTACTGGATTGTCGCCGCAGTAGGGGAAAAATGGATGCTGAAAAATAGACACCATCATGACACGGGGGTCGTTTTGGAAGATTTCTTCGGTGCCATTGCCGTGGTGAACATCAAAGTCGATGATAGCCACGCGCTCTAGGCCGTATTCGGACAGGGCGTGGGTGGCGGCGACGGCCACGTTGTTGTAGAAGCAAAAACCCATTGAGGCGGCAGACTCGGCATGGTGTCCAGGCGGACGAATGCTGCAGAACGCATTGGGTGCCAGTCGCTGGCAGACCATGTCTACGGCCTTGACTGCCCCCCCTGCAGCCCGACGCGCGGCTCGCAAGGTGTGTTGCATCATGGCGGTATCAGGGTCGATGCGGTGCGTACCGGCAGCCGGCGCACTGGCTTCGAGCATAGCCAAATAGTGAGGGGGATGCACCCGTTCCAATTGCTCCGGCGTGACATCGGGGGCTTCGACTTCGTGGAGCTCGTCGTAAAGCTGCGAAGCCACAAGCTGGTCGCGGATGGCGACCAGTCGCTCAGGGGCTTCGGGGTGTCCCTCACCCACGTTGTGCAACATACAGTCGGGATGCGTGATAAACGCCGTCAGTCCGGCACTGGGGAATTGTTGTTTTAGCCAAGTTAACACAAGTCTAAGTCCTGATAGAAAGCGGTTACACCGCTGCTACATTATGATTAATGGGTGAGGGGAAGTGTGCGCGTTGTAGGGGGAAAATGCAATCACTGACCGGCACAATGGCACGCTTTGTTCTCCCCTTTTTCCCTTTTTTTACCCAGTGTGCGGAAAGCCCCGTCCTTTAGGGCGGGGATGAATAGCACGGATTGCGTAGCAATCCTGTTTTTGACTTTAGTGCGGTGTTTGCTACTGCGCAATGGTTTGCCGAATCACCGCAATCGGCGTACCGCCACAAAGGCATAATGGGTGTTATGGAACGTCTTCAAGCTTTTAAATTCGAACTACAGCCCAACGGCGAGCAAGCGCAGCAAATGCGCCGCTTCG
>CALMOJ010000083.1 GCA_937871815.1 uncultured Neisseriales bacterium | reverse complement strand
CCCTGCCGCTCGTAGCAGCGGGGCTTGGCCGTGATTCCCCTCCCGTGGAGGGGTGGGGTGGTTGCCTTTGGGTTTAGTTTTTAGCTCTGGCGGCCTCGCCACCAACCACCCCGTAGCGATTGCGCTTTTTTGCTCTTTTTTGTGAAATTCGCCTTGGCAACCCCTGCGCCATTGAGATCGTAAACAGGCTCTAACGCCTCGCCCGCCCAATAACCTTGTTTCAGAACACGTTTTTGCAGCACAGCAATTGGGCTAAAATAGCTTAATTACCGCCAGTTTTGCCTTGGGATGCCCTTGCCAGCCCTGTCTGTTGCAAGGGTTTCTGCTTTTTGCCGCCCGTTTTTGGGTGGCCATGCCGCCGCGTCGTGCCCCCCAAACCGACCTACGCCGCATGGCTTTACCGCAAGGCTTTGCACAGGCTAGACCCCCCAACATAGGGATGAAAAGATGACTGCCTCCACCCCCCGTTTGCGCGAAATCCCCTACAACTACACTTCGTTTTCTGACCGCGAAATTATCTGCCGCGTGTTGGGCGAAGACATGTGGCAACTGCTTAACGACCTCCGTGCCGAACGCCGCACCGGTCGCTCCGCCCGTATGTTGTTTGAAGTGCTGGGCGATATGTGGGTGGTGCAGCGCAACCCCTATTTGCAAGATGACTTGCTCGACAACCCCAAACGCCTCGCGCTGCTGGTGGATGCCATGCACCACCGCTTGGCCGACATGGGGCAGCGGCGGGGCGATAACGACCGCGTCGCCACCCTACTGGCCGCCGCAGGGGAAGCCGTCGATGCCTTTGCCCAAAGCTTTAGCGATACCGCCGCGCTCCGCCAGCAAACCCAACGCCGCTTTGCCGCCATTACCCGCAAAGACAACGTCGCTTTTGACGGCTTGGCACGGGTGGCGCACGTCACCGATGCCACCGACTGGCGCGTGGAATATCCCTTTGTGGTGCTCTACCCCGACACCGAAGCCGAAATCGCCCCGATGGTCAAAGCCTGTATTGAGCTGGGGCTGACGGTGATTCCGCGTGGGGGTGGCACCGGCTATACCGGCGGTGCCGTACCGCTGTCACCGCGCTCGGCAGTGATTAACACCGAAAAGCTCGACCGCCACAACGGGGTCGAATACATCGAATTGCCCGGACTAGAAGGCAAGCACGCCACCATCCAATGCGGAGCAGGGGTGGTAACGGCGCGCGTCTCCGAAGCGGCCAGTGCCGCAGGGCGGGTGTTTGCGGTGGACCCCACTTCAGCCGAAGCCTCGTGCATTGGCGGCAACGTGGCGATGAACGCCGGCGGCAAAAAAGCCGTGCTCTGGGGGACGGCGCTCGACAACCTCGCCAGCTGGAAGATGGTTGACCCTGACGGCAATTGGCTGTTTATCGAACGGGTGGGGCACAACTACGGCAAGATTCACGATGTCGAGATGGCGCAATTCCGCATCCGCCGCTATCAGCCCGACGGCCAAACGCTGGTCAGCGAAGAAATGCTCAACATCCCTGGCGCGTCCTTCCGTAAGGTTGGGCTGGGCAAAGACGTGACCGACAAGTTCTTGTCGGGGCTACCCGGCGTGCAAAAAGAAGGCACCGACGGGATGATTACCAGTGCCCGCTTTGTCTTGCACCGGATGCCTGCGCATATCCGTACCGTGTGTTTGGAATTCTTTGGCACGGTCGCCGAAGCCACCCCCGCCATCGTCGAAATCACCGACTATTTCAAAGCCGGTGGCGCAGGGCTGGCCGCAGGGGTGCAACTGGCAGGGCTGGAGCACCTCGATTGGCGGTATGTTCGCGCCGTGGGCTATGCCACCAAAGCCAAGTCCAAAGGCCGCCCCAAGATGGTGTTGATTGCCGATATTGTCTCGGACGATGAGAACGCCGTTGCCGCTGCTGCCAGCCATGTGGTGCGGGTGGCCAATGCACGGGTCGGCGAAGGGTTTATCGCTGTCACCCCCGATGCCCGCAAAAAATTCTGGCTCGACCGCAGCCGCACCGCCGCCATTTCCAAGCACACCAACGCCTTTAAAATCAACGAAGACGTGGTGATTCCCCTGCCGCGTTTGGGCGACTACTCCGACGGTATCGAACGCATCAATATTGAGCTGTCGATTGCCAACAAGCTACGCCTGACCACCCAACTGACCGAGTTCTTCCACGGGCGGCTGCCGGTCGATACGCTGGGCAGTGCGGTCACCGCTGATGAATTGGTGGGCGACCGCCGCGAAGCCGCGCTGAGTTATATCGAAGCCGTGCGTGAACGTTGGCAGTGGATTTTTGACCACCTCGATGCCCCGTTTAGCGACTACACCGCCCGCTATCCCCACGCCCCGCTAGAAGCCCACGCCGTGCCTGCGGGCAGCGCGGTGTTTATTGCCCTGCGTGATTTTGCCCTGCGGGTGTCGTGGAAGCGGGAGCTGCTAGACGACTTGGAGACCCTGTTCTCCGGCAAAACCGATGTCACCATTCGCACCGCCGTGGCCGGCATTCACCAACAAGTGCTGCGGGGACGGGTGTTTGTCGCCCTGCACATGCACGCGGGCGATGGCAACGTTCACACCAATATTCCGGTCAATTCCAGCGACTACGACATGTTGCAAACCGCCCACAAAGCGGTGGAGCGGATTATGGAATTGTCACGCGGGCTGAATGGCGTGATTTCGGGCGAGCACGGCATCGGCATCACCAAGCTGGCGTTTTTGCACCCCGACGAGATTGCCCCCTTTGTGGCCTACAAAGCCAAAGTCGACCCGCACGGGCACTTTAACCAAGGCAAGCTGCTGCCCGGAGCCGACCTCCGCAATGCGTATACCCCCAGCTTTGAGCTGATGGGCACAGAAAGCCTGATTTTGGAGCAATCCGAGCTGGGCGCGATTTCGGATTCGATCAAAGACTGCTTGCGCTGCGGCAAGTGCAAACCGGTGTGCTCGACCCACGTTCCCCGCGCCAATTTGCTGTATTCGCCCCGCAATAAAATCCTCGGCGTGGGGCTGCTGACCGAGGCGTTTTTATACGAGGAACAAACCCGACGCGGGGTCAGCCTCAAGCACTTTGACGAACTGTCGGATGTGGCCGACCACTGCACGGTCTGCCACAAGTGCGTCAGCCCTTGCCCCGTCAAAATCGACTTTGGCGATGTGTCGGTGGCCATGCGGAATTTCCTGCGCAAGGCGGGCAAAAAGAAGTTCAACCCAGGCACAGCGGCCGCCATGTTGTTCCTCAACGCCAAAGACCCCGCCACCATCAAAGCCATCCGCTTTGGCATGATTGGGCTGGGCTACAAGGCGCAACGTTTCGGCTACAACTTGATGCAAAAGCTGGGGATGACCCGCGCCCAAACCAGCCAACCCCCTGCGACCGTGGGCACACCAGCGGTCAAGGCACAGGTCATTCACTTCTTTAACAAACCCATGCCGGGCAACCTGCCGAAAAAAACCAGCCGCGCCTTGTTGGACATCGAAGACCCCAATATTGTGCCGGTGATTCGCGACCCGAAAAAAACCCAAGAAACCGACGAAGCGGTGTTTTACTTCCCCGGCTGTGGGTCAGAACGGCTGTTTGGCCAAGTGGGCTTGGCAACCCAAGCCATGCTGTATCACGCAGGGGTGCAAACCGTGTTGCCGCCTGGCTATTTGTGCTGCGGCTATCCGCAAAACGCCACCGGCAATGCCGACAAGGGTCAGGCCATCACCACCGAAAACCGTGTGCTGTTCCACCGCGTGGCCAATACGCTGAACTACCTCGACATTAAGACCGTGGTGGTGTCGTGCGGGACGTGTATGGACCAACTGCAAAAGTACGCGTTCGAGCAGATTTTCCCCGGCTGCCGTATTTTGGACATCCACGAATTTTTGCTGGAGAAGGGCATTAAGCTGGATGGGGTGCAAGGCACGCGCTACATGTACCACGACCCTTGCCACTCGCCGATGAAGACCTATCAGCCGATGAAAGTGGTCAACGAACTGATGGGCAGCGAGGTCAAGTTGTCTGACCGCTGCTGTGGTGAATCCGGCACGCTGGCCGTCACCCGCCCCGATGTCTCGACCCAAGTCCGCTTCCGCAAAGAAGAGGAAATCCGCAAAGTGGCCGGCCAACTGCGTGAGGAAAGCCCAGACAGTGCGGTGAAAATCCTCACCTCTTGCCCGTCCTGCTTGCAGGGCTTGTCGCGCTACAACAACGATGCAGACACCCAAGCCGACTATATTGTGATTGAAATGGCGAAGACAATTCTGGGCGAAACATGGTTAGAGGACTATGTCAGCCATGCACGGAATGGGGGGATTGAGCGGGTGCTGCTGTAACAGTCTATTTTGCTGGGTCATGAAACGAGTCGCACCCTGTGCGGCTCGTTTTTTATGTAGCAGGCAACAGCGTGGCCAGGTCGACGTGAAAGGCGCGGTGAGACGGCGAGAGGGTGGGCAGGCTCATGGTCGGTGGCTTTCTGGGGCAGCGGGGGCGGTCGGGCGGCGGCGTTGGAGCTGCTCATGCAGTGACTGCGCCGCAGGAATAAGCGGGGTGCGGTGCGCTGTCCAGCCGCCCTGACGGCGGGGGGTGAGCCGCCGAAAACGGGTGGCGCACCAGCTAAACAGCCGATAGCCAACCGGATGCCCATACACCGCCGCCCACAGTCGCCATACCCATGCCGTGGTCAGCCGGTAGCTGGCCCCTTGGCCTTGCAGGGGATGGAGCGGCATGTCGCTGGGCGGGCGGGCGGCCTCTTGCCGCAGCCGAATCAGCAGGTCGGGGATGGGGATGTTGACCGGACACACGTCGCTGCACGCGCCGCAGAGGGTGGAGGCGGTGGGCAGGTCACGGGTGGCTTCCAGTCCCAGCATATGGGGCGAAATAATTTCGCCAATCGGACCTGGATACACCGTGCCATAAGCATGGCCGCCAATCCGGCGATACACCGGACAGTGGTTCATGCACGCCCCGCAGCGGATGCACTGCAAGGTTTGGCGGAGCTGTTCATCGGCATAGGCTTGTGAGCGGCCATTATCCAGCAGCACCAGATGCACCTCTCGCGGGCCATCTTTTTCGTCGGGCTGGCGCGGGGCGGAAATCAGGTTGAAGTAGGTGGTGATGGCTTGCCCCGTGGCCGAGCGCGGCAAAATGGCATACAGCGGCACGATATCGGTGAGCTTCTCGACCACTTTTTCGATGCCGGTAATGGCAATGTGCAGGTCGGGGAGGGTGGTACACATCCGCCCGTTGCCTTCGTTTTCGACCAAACACAGCGTGCCGGTTTCTGCCACGGCAAAGTTCACCCCAGAGATGCCCACATCGGCTTGGCGGTAGTGTTCACGCAGGGCATTGCGCCCCAACTGAATCAGGGCATCGACATCCTCGGTGTAGGGGGCGTGGGGGATGTGCTGGTGAAACAGCGCGGCAATGTCGGCTTTGGTTTTGTGGATGGCCGGCATGATGATGTGGCTGGGCTTTTCACCCGCCAACTGGACGATGTATTCGCCCATATCGCTTTCAATCGCTGTCACGCCACGGGCTTCGAGATAGGCGTTCAGCTCAATTTCTTCGCTGACCATCGACTTACCTTTGACTGCCAGCCTGCCTTTGCGGGCGGCAATCAAGCCGTGAATCAGGGCATTGGCTTCGTCTGGCGTTTCGGCCCAATGGACGTGGATGCCATTGGCGGTGAGCTGGGTTTCGAGCTGCACCAGTAAATCCGGCAGCTTGGCCAAGCACCGACGGCGCACGGCTTCGCTTAGGCGGCGCAGTTCAGCAAAGCCTTCTGGGTCGGGGAACTGACTGGCGCGTTTGGCCTGCAAAAAATCCATCGCCCCGCCAAAACTCTGGCGCAAGTCGGGGTTGTTGACCGCTGCGTGGGACTGGGCTTTAAACGACGGCGTGGGGTGGCGGGTCAGGGCGTGGGTGCTCATGGCTGCACCTCCAGCGTGGCGGGGTCAAGGTCATCGGGCAGCAGCACCAACACCACCAGCTCTCGCGGGCCATGTGCCCCATAGGCCAGCGTTTGTTGGATGTCGGCGGTTTTGGACGGCCCCGAAATCAGCAGGCTATTGGTCGGCAAACCCTGCGCCCAGCCCTCTGCGGTCATGGCGTGATAGTGGTTTTCATACAGACGGCTGGCCTCAAACAGCACCAGATGGATGGGCGGGACAAGGCTCATGCTGCGGGGTTCTTCCGCATCGGGCCACAGCACCAACGCGCCGGTATCGGCAATGCCGGCCCGACTGCCGGTAAACGCGGCGGCCACGCCGTTGAAGAGCTGGTCTTTCCACGCCTCAATCGGCTGGTCAAAGGTCAGCAACTGCGGCGCGGTATCCAACTGGCTCAGAGCGACCACGGCCCGTTCCCCGTGCGGGGTACGCGGTGCCAGCAGCACCGAGCCGATGTTTTTGTCTCGCACAATTCTGGCCAGCAGCGTCGGCCAGCCGTGGGCGTGGGTATAGTGCAGCTCGGTATGGACGGCACGCATCATCCGGCTAAATTGGCGCAGCCGGTCTGGCAAGGTGGTGGGGGGCGTGTGCTGGGCGTAATAGCCCGCCACATCGGGTTCAACCGGCGGCTGCACCGGTGCGGCGCGGAGCTTGGCCAAAATGCGGTCACGGGCGGTTTTCATGCTTGGCCTCCGGTACGGTGCAGCAAAAAGCTGGCGAGGTGCTGCCCTGCGAACGGCTGCGTGCCACAGCCCAGCTTGCCATTGATATTCATCAGACAGCCGGCATCGGCGGTGACAAAGGTGGTCGCGCCGCTGGCCTGCAAGGCGGCGGCTTTGTCGCTGACCATCGCCCCTGAAATATCGGGATGGCGCAGGGCAAACGCGCCGCCAAAGCCGCAGCATTCGGCTTCACGCGCGGGCGAAACGCGGGTCACGTTGTCGAGCTGTTCGACTAAGGCCTCGCTGGCAAGATGGGTGCCCATTTCACGCCGTGCCGAGCACGAGGTATGCACGGCCACTTGGGTGGGGTCGCCGTGGTCGTGCCGTGCAAACTGCAACACATTGAGCAGAAAGTCGGCGAATTCGACCACCCGCCCTGCAACGGCCACCGCTTGGGCGTGGTCGGGCGTATCGGCAAACAGGGTCGGCCAGTGGCGGTGCATCATCCCCGCGCACGAGCCAGACGGCACCACAATCGGCCACGGCTGCGGAAACAGGCCGAGCTGCGCCCGCGCCACGCTGCGGGCTTCGGCGGGTTGACCGCTGGTGTAGGCGGGTTGACCACAGCAGCTTTGCCCTTGCGGAAAATGCACCCGCAGCCCTTCGCGCTCTAGCAGGGTGATGGCATCGAGTCCGGCTTCGGGCAAAAACAAATCCAGCAGACAAGTGCCAAAAAAATACACGTCGGTGGGACGTGAAGGTGAGGCGATGGGGGGCATGACGCGCTCCGGTGGGCTAATTGGTCTGACCAATATTTGGGTGGTGATTTAGACTGTAAAAGCAAGCTGCACCGCCTGTCAACAAAAGTGATGTGTGCCGATTTTTTGGGGGCGAGTCTGGCGCGAAAAAGGGCGAGGATGCTATTATTGGTCTGACCAATTTAAGCGGAGGCCATATGGTGACACTTTCCCCCGTCGGGGCACAGGGCAAGCCCCCCAAGCGGGCTGAGGTGATTGTGCATCAGCTCGAAGCCCTGATTCTGGAGGGCGCACTCAAGGCGGGCGACCGCTTGCCGTCAGAGCGGGCTTTGGTGGCGCAGCTTGGGGTGTCGCGTGCCTCGCTGCGGGAGGCGATTCAGCAGTTGGCGGCGCGGGGCTTGCTGGTCAGCCAGCAGGGCGGCGGGACGTATGTCACCAACCGGCTAGAGACCGTGTTCTCTGACCCGTGGCAACCGCTGCTGTCGGCGCACCCGCATGTTCGCCGCGATGTGCTGGAGTTTCGGCGCACCCTAGAAGGCGCAATGGCGGAATGCGCTGCGCAGCGTGCCACCGAAGCCGACCGCGCACGGCTGGCGGTATTATTGGCCGAGCTGGAAACCGCCTTTGCGGGGGAGGATTTGCTCGCCCTGTCTCGCACCGACGTGGCTTTTCACCAAGCGATTGCCGAAGCCGCGCACAACGTGTTGTTTGCCCATTTGTCGGCCAGCTTGTTGACCATGCTCAAAGTCCATGTGCGGGACAATATCGCCAATCTATTTGCCGTCGCGCCGGTATCGGCACAGTTGCTGGCACAGCACCGTGCCATTTGGCGGGCGATTCAGGCGCGTGACCCTGCGGCTGCACGGGCAGCCGCCGAGGCGCATATTGATTTTGTCGATGACACGCTGAATGCGATGCAGGCAAAGCAGGGGCGGGGGGGTGTCTGCTGGAGCGGTGGGCGATGCAGCGAAATAAGCGGCAAGGCGCAGAAAGGGGCGGGGCGTGAGTCCGCTCATGTCGCGCTGGAAAAATAGCGTGCAGCGGCAGGCTTTTCCCTGCTTCGCGCCCATAAAAAAACGCCACCGGCGGCAAGCGCAGTGGCGTTTTTTTGGATGGCAATGCGGTAAGGTGGGGCTTACTGGGCAGCGGCAATCAGGGTTTGCAGCTCACCAGACTGGAACATCTCGGTCATGATGTCTGCGCCGCCGATAAATTCACCCTTGATATAGAGCTGGGGGATGGTGGGCCAGCTGGCGTATTCCTTGATGCCTTGGCGAATGTCAGCATCTTGCAGCACGTCTACAGTGACAATTTTGGCCGCGTCGCAGGCTTTGAGAATTTGCACCGCTTTGGCAGAAAAGCCGCACTGGGGGAATTGTGCCGAGCCCTTCATATACAGCACAACAGGGTTTTCGGTAACTTGCTGGCGGATGGTGTCTTGGGCGGAAGCGGTCATGGGGCGTGTCCTCATAATAGTTGACTAATTTAATGGGATGTTACTGCCGACTGCCTCGGTGGGTCAATCTGCCGATAGGGGTAGGTCATCTAGCGGTGCAAAAAATAGGGACAGAGGCTTGACGTGTTCTGAAAACCTCAGTATTATGCGCCTCTCTGTTCCCTGATAGCTCAGTCGGTAGAGCGACGGACTGTTAATCCGCAGGTCCCTGGTTCGAGCCCAGGTCGGGGAGCCAACAGAATTAAGCAAAAAGCCCAACTCACAAGGTTGGGCTTTTTGTCGTCTGGGGTTGGGGTGGGCAACTGGGAACGATGGCTGGTTAAGCCCTCCACAACAAACGGGTTGGGCTCGCCTTAAAATCTCCCTACGCATCAAATTTGGCAGGGCACAGCACCGAACAGCCCCCTCTTTGCCATCAAAGCGGTATTTGAGCCGCCAATACTTTGAGCCGTTTGGATTGACCAAGAGAAACAGCCCGCCTTCGTCAGCCTTTTTGTAGGCCTTGGCTTGGGGCTGGAAGTTTTTTGCAGCAAGGGCGGAAAGTGACATTTTGGGGTACTTTTCTTGTCGAACTGAATGTACCCCCAAATGTACCCCTTGGTTGCGCTGGATACAATCGGAACGCATCCGACCCCACAGGCAACAAAAAACCCCACGAACCGAGGTTCTATGGGGCTTTGCGTGAAGCTTTCGGTACGGGCTGAAAGGCTTCGGAATGGGGG
>CALMOJ010000082.1 GCA_937871815.1 uncultured Neisseriales bacterium | reverse complement strand
CCGAAGGCGAGCTGGTGTTCACCTCGCTGACCAAAGAAGCCTTCCCCGTCATCCGCTATCGCACCCGCGACCTGACCCGTTTGCTGGCACCGACGGCACGCGCCTTCCGCCGCATTGGCAAAATCACGGGGCGGTCTGACGACATGCTGATTATCCGTGGCGTAAACGTGTTCCCCACCCAGATTGAAGAGCAAATCCTGCGTGACCCCCGTCTGGCAGGCAATTACCAAATTGTCGCCAGCCGCGATGGCTATATGGACAACCTAGAAGTCCGGTGCGAAATCCAGCGCGAGTGGTCCGGCAGGCTCTCCGCCGCAGAGATTCAGCAAATCGGCAAAGAGTTGCAGCACCGCATCAAGGCCATTATCGGGGTCTCCACCAAGGTCAGCGTGATGGCGGTCGATGCCATCCCGCGTACCCAAGTGGGCAAAGCCAAGCGTGTTCTCGACCAACGCCCCGTACAAGACTGAAGGAAACAACGATGACCCAAGCTTTTATTTGCGATGCCATTCGTACACCCATCGGTCGCTACGGCGGTGCCTTGTCTGGGATGCGGGCAGATGACCTCGGTGCCCTGCCGCTCAAGGCCTTGATGACCCGCAATCCGCAGGTGGACTGGACGGCAGTCGAAGACATTATCTACGGCTGCGCCAACCAAGCCGGTGAAGACAACCGTAACGTAGCGCGGATGGTCGGCTTGCTCGCAGGGCTGCCGATTGACGTGCCAGGGACGACGATTAACCGCCTCTGTGGCTCCGGCATGGATGCCGTGGGGCTGGCGGCGCGTTCGATTAAGTCCGGCGAAACGGCATTGATGCTTGCGGGCGGGGTAGAAAGCATGTCGCGTGCGCCCTTTGTGATGGGCAAGGCCGAGTCTGCTTTTTCGCGCAATGCCACGATTTTTGACACCACGATAGGCTGGCGTTTCGTTAATCCGGCGATGAAGCAGCTGTATGAGGTGCATTCCATGCCGCAGACCGCAGACAACGTGGCAGAACAGTTCAACATCAGCCGCGCCGACCAAGACGCTTTTGCCCTTCGCTCCCAGCAGCGTTGGGGGGCGGCTCATGCGGCAGGACGCTTTGCGGATGAGCTGGTGCCGGTGGTGATTGCCCAGAAAAAGGGCGACCCCAAGGTGGTGGATACCGATGAACACCCCCGCCCAGAAACAACGCTGGCGCAACTGGCCAAGCTCAAGGGGGTAAATGGCCCCGACATGACCGTGACAGCGGGCAATGCCTCAGGGGTGAACGATGCGGCCTGCGCCCTGTTGCTGGCCTCGGAAACAGC
>CALMOJ010000081.1 GCA_937871815.1 uncultured Neisseriales bacterium | reverse complement strand
ACCCGATGCAGCAAGCCTTTTTCGGTGGTGGTGGATTGGATTTTGGCATCCACCCCCAGCAGCGCCAGCCGTGCCTTCAGGTTGTCGGCTTCCATCTCGTGGGCAAACGCCCCGACCTGCAAATACACCTGCTTAGGGCTGTCGGTTTTTTGGGGTTTTTCGGGTTTAGGTTCTTTTTGCTCTGGTGCAACATTGCTAGGCAAAATTTTGTAGAAGTCGTAATTCGGCTTGGCGGCTTGGGCGTGTTTTTCAGCGGCTGTTGTCGGCGGTGGCGGTTTAACCGGCGCGGCTTTAACTGGCTCAGGCGATACCACCGGTGTCACGGTCGGCGTGGCCAAGGGGGTGGCCGGCACAGCTTTGGCGACCGGCGCGGGACTGACCGCGCTGGGTATCGTCACCGCTTTGCTCATCGGCGGGGCAGGGGGGGCGGCGGCAGGTTTAGGCGGCTCGATAGCGGGTTCACTCGGCGCAGCTGGCGGGGTGTCGGGTGCCGCTGCTGGCACATCCACTGGCGGGGGGAGCTCGGGTGCTTTGATTTTTTGCGGATTGGGTTCGAGGGCAGCAGGCGGCTCACCGGCGGCAGGAGTCACTGCACTGACCGGCGGCTTGACCCGCTCGGCAAAAGGCGAGCCTTGCCGGTTGAGGTACATGGCAAGACTAATCGCCGCAATCACCCCCCCTGCCAAGCCAATCAGCACCCCCATCACAAGGCCTTTGCCCTTGCCACCTTTGCTGGCTGTGCCTTTTTCGCCCTGTGGTGCCGCCGTCGCACCGCCGCCACGCGTGCGGGGGGAATTTTTATAATCTCGTATGGCCATGCCGGTTTCGCTATCAAAAAGTAAGGTGCAGAAAAAACGGGGAAAAACGCGGCGCAAAGTATAACAGTCTGATTTAGCGATGGGCTTAACGAAGTCTGACTGCGGGGTGACCTGCTTGCCAAAGTGGTCGCTGCAGCGCAACAGGGAACAGGGTTTGCCGCTTTCGCCTTGGGGGGCGGTTCTATTTGCTAGGGTGCAAACAGGATCTAGGCAAACAAGCTCAACTGGGCAGGGGAAGCAGTGGGGGTTGCGGGCTTTTCAGGTGACAAACAGGCCGCAGAGGCATGAGCTTCGATGTGGTTGAGCAAGGCCACCAAGCGACGACCGACCGCCGCCGCCAAATTCACCGGCACGGCATTGCCGATTTGTTTGTATTGGCTGCTGACGGGACCGGCAAACGCCCAATCGTCAGGAAAGGTCTGCACCCGCGCATATTCCCGCACCGTCAGCGGGCGGTTGGCTTCGGGGTGGCAGCGTTCGGTTTGCTTTTGTGCAGGGGCACAGGTCAGGGTCAGGCTGGGCGCATTCCACGCCAAACGCCGCGCCATGCCGGTTTTGCCGCCACCAAGGTGATAGCTGCCCTTCATGTATTCCCGCTGCAAATCGTCGGGCAAATCGCGCCAATAGCCGCCCTGCGGGACACGGCTCAAAATCTCTGCTTTGCGGGCGGGATAGCTTTGCCCTGCCGAAGCGGGCACATCGCACGGATACAGCTCACCGGCTTTTAGCGCGTCACGCATCGTCAATACGGTGTGGTAAGGCGTAGGCCAAGAGAATTCGGCATAGGACAGCAAGTCGTTGCGGATGCCCACCAGCATCAGCCGTTCCCGTTTTTGCGGCACACGGTAGAGCATGGCTTTCAGCACCTTGGGCGGCACGAGGGTATAGCCCAGCTCGGTAATCGCGGCCTGAATAGTCGCCAAGGTTTTGCCGTCATCGTGTGCCAACAAGCCCCGTACGTTTTCGCCCAAAAACACCTTGGGCTGGGTGGCTTGAATGGCGCGGGCAAACTCGAAAAACAAAGTGCCGCGTGTATCGGCAAAGCCGCGTTGATGCCCTGCGTAGGAAAACGCTTGGCAGGGAAAGCCGCCCGACAAAAAATCCACCCCTGCCCACGGCGAAAAATCGACGGTGCGAATATCGCCCTCGATAACCGGCCAATCAGGCCGGTTCTGCCGCAAGGTGGCGCAGGCGTGTTTGTCGAACTCGTTGAGCGCGACGGCCTGAAAACCGGCCTGCTCCAGCCCCGCCGCCAAGCCCCCCGCGCCAGCAAACAGCTCAATGGACGTATAAGGCCGCGTCGGGCGAACCTGGCTTTCTGCCGCCCAATCAGACTGCAGCATGGCCGCCACATCGGGGAAATCCGCCAAGGGTCGCAAGTCGTAGCACTTCTGGCCGTGGCTATCAAAGTAGGGGGTGATTTTGCCGCTGGCTTCCCACTTTTGCAGCGTAGCTTTGGACACCGAAACCAAATCGGCCAGCAGGTCGGCGGGTAGGGCGTGAGGGGGATTAGGGGCGCAAGGTGAAGGCATGAAACCCCTCGT
>CALMOJ010000080.1 GCA_937871815.1 uncultured Neisseriales bacterium | reverse complement strand
GGGGTGGTTGGATTGTTCCACCTATCGGGGAGTTCGAAAAGATTAGACCACTACATTTAGCTGACCGCCGTAGGAATCCCCTTTCTTTCCCGCTTATCGGGTGCGCTAAGAACGAAGTTCTGGCGAGAGGTGGGGGAGGATGTCAATTGGGGGTATTTCGCCTTGGCTGGCTCTTCGCTTGTGCAGCTTCTAAGCCAGTGAGCGCAACGATACTGAGAATTCACGCAATTGGCGAATGCCCGAGGCTTCGGCGCGGGCGCACCAGTCCTGCATATCTTGTACCAGCTCGTCTTTGGTGCGCGACGAACGTTCCCAGAGGTGGGTCAGCTCTTGGCGCATGGTATAGATGGTGGCCAGTTTAGGGCTGTGTGCCAACACCTGTGCTAACGCCGCGCGTTCTTCGGTGGGCGTATCTTTGGCATCTTGCTTCAGCCAGACCTTCATTTTTTTGGGGAGGTATATCCCGTGAAAGTCAGGCAAGGTGGCTTGGGCACACAGGAGGTCAATTTCCATACGCCATTCCGCCTTCAGGGTGCGGGCATAGCGTGCCGCAATGGCGTAGCGATTGGCGATCAAGGCCTGCAAAGCCGCCGCATCCAACTGCGCCCGCGCCTCGCCCTGCTGCAAAACCGGTGCAATACGGCGCACAGTCGCCAGCCCCAAAAACGCCAAAATGCGGATATACATCCAGCCAATATCAAACTCAAACCACTTGTAAGACAGCTTGGCAGACGTGCCAAAGGTGTGGTGATTGTTATGCAGCTCTTCGCCGCCAATCAAAATCCCCCACGGTACAAGGTTGGTGGCCGCATCTTCGTTTTCAAAGTTGCGATAGCCCCAGTAGTGGCCAATACCATTGACCACGCCCGCCGCCCAAAACGGAATCCACACCATCTGAATCGCCCAAATGGTCAGCCCCATCGGCCCAAACAATACGAGGTTAATCACCGCCATCAAGGTCGGTCCCCAGTTGTTGTGGGGGGTATAAAGATTATGCTCTAGCCAGTCATCTGGGGTGCCGTGGCCATATTTTTCGACGAGGGCACGGTCTTCGGCAGCAGCACGGTAAAGCTCTGCGCCTTGCCACAACACTTTTTTCAGCCCCAGCACTTGCGGGCTATGGGGGTCGTCTTCGGTTTCGCAGCGGGCGTGGTGCTTACGGTGTATCGCCGCCCACTCTTTGGTAATCATCGAGGTGGTCAGCCATAGCCAAAAACGGAAAAAATGGCTGGCAATCGGGTGCAAATCCAAGGCACGATGGGCTTGGTGACGGTGCAAAAAGATGGTCACGGCGGCAATGGTGATATGGGTTAAGCCCAGCGTCACCAGCCCGTAACCCCACCAAGGCAAATCTATTAAACCGTTCAGGTATTCCATTCGTTGTCTCTTTCCTTCTCGCAGGGGGGGCGCAATAAACACGCCAATTTCAATTATTTTGCAGTGTATCGCATTATTTGCCATCTGGCCTATTGCTTATGTAAGTCCTTTCTGTTAGCAGGGGTTTTGCGGCGTAGCATAAGAACCGTAATTCAGGCGGTTTTTCACGCGCTCGTCTGGTAACATTGCGCGGTTAAAACGAATCTCACAGGAAGCAAAACGGGTGAAAGCACGCATGTGGCAAGGCGCAGTGGTGGGCGGGGTTCTGGTAGCAATCAGCTACGGAGGCGCGTCCTACTGGATGGGGCTAAAAGCCGAACAAACCTTGGCGGAGCAGCACAAAATTATCGCCGGTTTACCGCTGTTTGTGGTCAAGTCCCACAGCTATCAACGCGGCTGGTTTTCTTCCACCGAAACCACTGAGCTGGCGTTAAACCCCAACTTTTTCCGCCCCTATCAATCGCTGTTGCCTGACGGCGCAAAAGCCTTGCTGGATGGGCGCATTCAGTACGTCAACCGTATCCAGCATGGCCCTTTGCCCGAAATTGGCAGCTTTGGCTTTATCCCTGCCCGTGCCGTGGTGCAAACCGATTTCACCATGTCGGACGACACCAAAAAAACGCTGACCCGCTTTTTTGGCGACAAAGCCCCGATTACCGTGACCAATCGGCTTAACTTTATTGGCGGCGGCGATTTGACCGTCAGCGTGCCGAAATTTGACTACGAAGAAACCCTGTCTGGGGTCAAAATCAACTGGCAAGGCCTGCTGACCCGCGTCCATTACGCCGCTGGCTACAAGCAATATTCGGTCGATGCGCGTTTCCCTGGCCTCATGGTCGAAGCGGCGACGAAGGGACGTTTTGGCTTTACCAATCTGGCCTACCAGTCTGACAGCCGCCCTGGTGAAACCGGCGTAACCGTCGGCAATAGCGAACTGTCCGTCGCCAAGGTGCAGCTCGAATCCAAAGAAAACCTGCCTTACAAAATTCGGCTTAACGAACTGGTTTCGCTGCTGACCCGTATTCGGGTAGGGGAATTTATCAACCCCGCCGGCGAAATCAAGCCCTCGCAAGCCGCGCTGTCTGACCTGAAATACCAGATTGTGACCAGCGAGCAAGGCGAATTTATCGACACCCGTGGCAAGTTCCAGTTTGAGCGGTTCGAGATTAACCACACCAGCTATGGTCCGATGAAGCTGGATGTCTCGGCCAATCACCTCCACGCCGCCAGTGTGCTCAAACTCGACCGTGCGCTGTCTGCCATCAAAATCGAGGGCGTAGAGCCTGCCGCCTTGCGCCAGCAGTATCTGGACACCATCACGCTCGAAGGCGGGCCGATTTTGGCCAACAACCCTCGGCTGATTGTGAACACCTTCTCGCTCAAGCTGCCCGAAGGGGAGATGAGTCTAACCGGCAATCTGGCACTCAACGGCTATGTCGATGGCGACCTGAAAACACCGCTGGTATTTATGAAAAAGCTGGAAGCCGATGCCAAGCTCACCCTGCCCCACGCCACGCTGCAATCCTTGGTCATCGCACAAGCACGCAACTTGTTTACCGTCGATGCCAGTGCCGAGAACCAGCCTTCGCTGGCGGAGATTGATGACCTCGCCAAAAACCTGCTGGCGACCCAGCTAGACACATGGGCAGAGCAAGGCTATTTGTCCTTGACCAATGGGCAAATCAACACCGCAGCGGTCTGGAAAAAAGGCGAGCTGAGCATTAACCAGCATCTTGTTGCCCTGCCTTGGCAAGAGGAAATGGCGGGGACTAAAGCGGAAGCGGGGAATGCTGCGCCGGTGCCACTTAAGCAGTAAACCACACCCGTTGTCTTTAAACAGGTTATTAGAACCTGTTTAAAGACAGTGAGATTCGGGTGACCCTGCATTTGCTAGCATTCCCCTCCTCTGGAGGGGTACCCCGCAAGGGTGGGGTGCTTGCCTTTTGGGTCTAGTTTTAGCTTTTGCTGCGTCGCCAGCCACCACCCCGTCCAGCTTTGTCATCCACCCCTCCCCCGCCGGAGCGGAATAAGAAGCTGTCTTGAAAATCAAATTGCGAGAAGATCAAGCCCCCAGAACAATCAGTGACAACTCTTGGCGTATCCAACCGACCTGACCACGCCACAGTGGCACCCCATTGCCCATCATTTTCAACCTGCCAGTCACCGTGGAAGACCTTCCCTGCATGACAAGCGGCTGATTGTGAACGCTTTCTTTACCTGACCAAAAATGGCTGTCAGTGGCAGATGTTGCCAACCGAGATGGTGGCAAGAAAACCAAGGGCGCAAGTGCCATATTGT
>CALMOJ010000079.1 GCA_937871815.1 uncultured Neisseriales bacterium | reverse complement strand
GCCGAAGTGGGTGCGCCAGACCGCTTTGAGTCCGACTTCATGGTGCGGTATTTGGCCAAAAAAGTGCTGTCGGCTGAGGCGAAAGCGGTGCTGGGTGCAGGGAAGACACTATGGAAAACCTACTTCGCCCACACCGATGAGCGCAGCGTGCGCGACGAATTCAAACTCAACCGCGCTGACGTGGGCTGGTACCAAATCCGCAACGCCCTGAAAGCCCGCAGCAGCAGCGGCGACACCGCCCCCGTGAACTTCACCCCATTTGAAACCGCCTACACGGCGCTGACCGAAAAGCTCCAGCCGCTGGTGTTTGAGCTGGGTTTTTTGCGGTAGAGAGCCATTGCCCTGAGGTTGATTGCACGCAGGAATGGCTTGTTCTCTCGCAGGCTGCCCATTTAGTAACCAAGCCTCATCCCAACAAAACGCCCGCCACAGCATCCACTGGGCGGGCGTTTTGTCGTGGCGTGGGGCAGCGGTCTAGCCTGCCCCAAGCAGGAGGGGGGGGTTAGCCTTGCTGAATCCCTGCCACCAGCCATTTGTTACCGGTGTCTGCACCCTTGACGTAGTGCCACACTTCCGAGAATGGCTCAATCGGCGCATTGACCGACTCGCTGACCATACCGTGGAAGCGCACGCTGGCAATCAGACGGTTGCCTTCTTCTTCCGCCTCCACCAAGTCGCAGTTCAAGGTTGGGAAGTCAGCGGGTTCGTTGTTGCTGCTGACATCGGCCTTAATCGACTCGAACATTTCTGGGGTCAGATATTTGCGAACCTCTTCCACGTTTTGCGGGGTATTGGCACTTTGCAGGTGCATAAACGTCGCTTTAGCTTGGCGCAAGAAGTGCGGGACTTCGGTACCGTCAGGCAGGCGACCATTGGTGGCTAAAGGCGCAGCAGCACTGGCGGCTAAGCTGCCAACGGCCCCACCGGCGACCGGCATGGGGGTGTTGCGGTAGCTGTTGCTGTCGTCGCTAATGGTCTTTTCAACAGGGCGGAAGCCGGTATTCATTGCGGCGCGGGGTTGTTGCTCCGCTTTGCGACGTTTCATCCACCAGAAGCCACCGCCCAGCAACAGTAGCAAGAAGATAAAGCCCCACGGCATCCCACCGCTTTGTTGTTGCGGCGCGGTTGGCATCCCTGCGGCGGCAGGGGCAGCCACACCGGCAGGGGCAGCGGTGGCGGCGGCGGTGCTACCCGCAGCGGCAGGGGCAGCACCGCTATGGTTGCCATTGCCGCTATTCATCGCCGAGCCCAGCATATAACCGGCGGCAGCCCCGCCTACGCCGGCGGCAATCGCCGTGCCGACACCCACGCCAGGGCGTGCGGGTGCGGCAGCAGGCGCAGGAGTCGCAGGGCGGCTGTATTGAGGCGCAGCAGCTTGTTGGCTACGCGCTGGCGAAGCAGAACGCTGCATCCCGCTGGATTTACCGCCACCAAACTTGGCAGCTTCAGCAAAAGGAGTGGCAAACAGGGTAGCCGTAGTAAGGGCAAGAACGAGGTGCTTGGCAGTGTGAGCCATAAGGGGAGTCTCCAAAGCGTAAAAAAACAGTCACGCATCGTCAGACGGGTGACAGAGAATTTGGTTCTATTGCGGAGCAGATTGGCAAATGGGGACGGCGGCTTCAACTGCAAGCACGGTTGCCCCTTTTTCTGTCACCACAAACCGCACATTACACGAATAGAGCTTGACCCCGTAGTGGCGCGTTGGGTCTTGTTGATAAGCAGGGCGCGGGTCTTGTGCCAAGACCTCGTCAATCAGGGCGGGGAGATGGGGATATTCTGCCGCAAAGGGCAACACATCGGCGCGAGCTTGCGCGGTCCAGATAACCGGCAAGGTCGGCGGCGTACCGGCTACAAAGCCGCCCAACGCATCGGGCTGGCTATCGACAAAGGGGATATAGGGCTTGAGGTCGAGAATCGGCGTGCCATTGAGCAGGTCTAGCCCGCTGAAGGTTAAGGTCACCCCCAACTCGGTCTCGACATGCACCAGCTTGGCGACGGATAGCCCCAGCGGATTGGGGCGGAAGGTAGAGCGGCTGGCAAAAACCCCAACCCGGGCATTGCCGCCCAAACGTGGCGGGCGCACGGTGGGATGCCAGCCCTGTGCCGCCGTGCCATGAAAGGCAAAAATCAGCCACACATGCGAGAAAGCCGCCAAGCCGCGCACGCTGTCGGCCACATTAAACGGCGGCAGCAGGGTGAGCGTGGCGCGGGCGTGCGGTGCCAAGCCTGGCTGACGTGGAATGCCAAATTTCTCTTGGAACGGAGAAGCCAAGTACCCGATGGGGGTCATCGGGTAGGCCGAGGCCGTGGGCATTTAGCCCACCCGTGCTGATTTTTTTTGCCCCGCCGATTTATCTGGCGTGCTGCCTAGCTTGGGCGGGCGGACGGGTCTTTCTGCGCCAAAAAAGCTATCCACCGCCACCATATCCGCCTCGCTCAACATCCCCCCTGCAGCCCGTAGCCGCAGGGACGACAGCAAGTAGAGGTATTTGGCTTCGGCCAAATTGCGCCGCGATTGGTAAAGCTGTTCTTCAGCGTTCAGGATGTCCACGTTGGTACGCATCCCTGCCTGAAAGCCCATTTTGGTGGAATGCACGGCTTTTTCGCTGGAGGCCACGGCCAATTGCAAGGCCTGCACCTTGGCAATGCCCGACAACGTGCCAGAGAACTGGCGGGTGACTTCTAGCTGGGTGCGGTTAACGGCAGCTTCCAGCTCGTAGGTGGCGCGTTGGCGGTTGGCAATGGCTTGGTTGGTCAGCGCGTTGGTATACCCCCCCGAAAAAATCGGGATATTCACCTGCAAGCCAACCTGACGGGTGGTGGTGTCTTGGTTAATGCTGGTGACGGTTTCAGATTGCGACTTGTTATACGCCGCAATCAAATCCACCGTGGGTAAATGCCCACCTCGGCTTTTATCCACTTCACGCGCGGCCACTTCGAGGGCTTGCCGTGCGGCGGCAATTTCGGGGCTGCTGTCTAGGGCGAGTTCAATCCACGCTTCTAGGGTGTCGGGGGCGGGTGAAACCAAGGGCAGCTCGGTCTTGAGCACGGCCAGCGAAAGCGGTGTTTCGCCGACCATCTCGCGCAGGCTGCGCAAGGCCACGGTCAGCTGGTCACGCGCTTCAATCAGCTGTGCCGCCGAGAGGTCGAACCGCGCACGGGCTTCGTCCACATCGGTAATCGTGCCATCGCCTGCCTCAAATTGCTTTTCGGTGGTTTTGACTTGCTGGTTCAGGGTGTCACGCCGTGCTTCGGCCAGCTCGATGCTGTGTTGCGCCAGCAGCACCTGAAAATAGCTGGACGACAAGCGCAGCGCGAGGTCTTGCTGTTTGCTGCGGAAGATTTCGCCGCTATAGCCCGCCCGCGCCTTACCTTGCCGGTATTGGGCGATGCTGCCCCAATTGAGCAAAGTTTGGCGGAGCTGCACCACCCGAGAATTACTGGTGTAGTCCAGTGGGTTGGTAACGCGGCGAGAGCCAGTCAGGGTTTGCTGCGGATACTCTTGGTCGCCCTTGACCTTGTAGCGGCTGCCCGACGCGGAGATTTGCGGCAACAGCCCTGCCCGACCGAGGGCAATGTTTTCTTGCCCTGCGTCATTTTCAGCGATGGCAGCTTGGTAAGTCGGGTCGCTGGTCAGTGCAGCGCGGTAAGCCTCTAAAAAGCCCAATGCTTTGGCCGGTGTTGCCGACAACAGCAGTGCGCCAGACAGCAGGGCAGCAAGCGGGGTTAGCTTCACGGTCAGTCCTCTTTGAATGCGCCGTCAACACGGTCGAAGAGTGGCTTAATCAGGTAGTTCAGCATAGTGCGCTCGCCGGTCTTGATGACCACGGCAGCGGGCATCCCTGGGCGAATTTGGGCATCACCTAGTTTTTTCATGCCTTCGGGAGTGACTTTGACTTGCACCAAGTAGTAGGGCATCCGCGTCATTTCGTCGATCAGCGTATCCGCGCCGACCACATCCACTTCGCCAGGAATATTGGGGGTCTTGGCATGGTTAAACGCAGGGAAGGTAATATCCACGGGCAATTTGGGGTGGATTTTGTCGATGAGATTAGTGGCAATCTTGGCCTCAATCAGCATCGGCTCGTTTTGGGGAATCACATCCATAATGTGGAAGCCGCTCTGAATCACGCCGCCTACAGTGTGGATATTCAAGCCCACCACAATGCCATCAATCGGTGACTTGATTTGGGTGTTGGCCAGTTCGTATTCCGCTGCAGCGACGCGGTCGGCTTGGGCACGGGCTTCTTTTTGCACTTCGACCAGTTGGCTTTCGACTTCTTTTTGGTACTCATTTTCACGCTGCAAGACGCGCAATTTCAGCTCGGCCAAGCCATTGCGGGTGCGGCCAATATTGGCCATCGCGTCGGACAACTGACCGCTGATTTCGGCCAAGCCGCGCTCTAGCTGGAACATGCGGTTTTTGGGCACATAGCCTTGGGCGGCCATGTCCCGCACGCCTTTTAGCTCTTCGTTAATAAACTTCACTTGCTGCTCGCGGGAGAGCTTGAGGGCTTCCATGCCTTTGAGCTGCTCGTTCATGCCTTGCAGGTTTTCACGCAGAATGCTCAGCTCGCCTTGCAGGGTGGCGCGGCGGGTGTTGAAGAGCTGGGTTTGCACCGCCATGGCCTCGCGGGCACGGGGGTCGTTACTGTATTTTTCGGTAATTTCTTTGGAGAACACGAGCGTGGTTTTGTGGTCACGCTCGGCCATCAGGCGGTCTTCCATCGTCCGAGCAGTAATAAATTGCCCTTGGGAGATACCCAGCTGGGCGTTGGCTTGTGTCGGGTTGAGGCGCATTAGCACCTGCCCTTTTTTGACCGTCTGCCCTTCTTTTGCATCAATGCTATCCACAATACCGCCGGTCAGGTGCTGGATGGTTTTGCGGTTGGACGCTACTTTGACGCTAGCGGGCGCGGTGGCACCGGCATCCAGCGGGGCAAAGGTTGCCCACAGCATAAAGCCGCCAAAGCCGACCAGCAGCATGATCAGGCCGACATGCGCCGGTTTACGGGCATCGGTATCGACGGAGGCAGGCGTATCTGCAGGGGTATCCGCTGCATCAGAAAACGAATGTTTAAGGCGATTGAACCAGTTCATGGGCTTACTCTTTTTCGCTAGGTTGCTCGGCAGCGGGGGCGGCAGGGGCTGCGCCAAAGCCTTCACCGGCGGCGGGGCTTTGCGCCAAAGCGGCCTGCGCTTGGGCTTGGGCTTGTTGGGCCTGCTGTTGGGCTTGTTGCTGTTGCTGCATCAGGTGCGCCAACACTTGGTCACGCGGACCGTAGGCAGCCAGTTCGCCCTCCCGCAGCACTAAGAGTTTATCGACCGCATTGATGATGCTGGTGCGGTGGGTAATCAGCACCACGGTTTTGCCACGGGCTTTCAAGTCCAGCACGGTGCGTACCAGTGCGGCTTCACCCACGTCATCAAGGTTGGAGTTCGGCTCGTCCAGCACGATAAACGACGGATTGCCGTAAATCGCCCGCGCCAAGCCAATGCGCTGCTTTTGACCGCCAGACAGCATCCCGCCATCCGCGCCCAAACGGGTGTCGTAGCCCTGTGGGAAGCGCAAAATCATGTCATGCACGCCGGCCCGAATCGCCGCATCAATCACTTGAGTCGAATCGACTTTACCAAAGCGGGCGATGTTTTCAGAGACGGTGCCTTCGAACAGCTCGATGTCTTGGGGCAGATAGCCCATCCACGGCCCGAGGTCGTCTTTGTTCCACTGGAAAATATCCGCGCCATCCAAGCGGACTTTACCGGCTTGGGCAGGCCACACACCGACCAACAGCCGCGCTAAAGTCGATTTGCCCGAGGCTGAAGGCCCAATCACGCCGACCACTTCGCCAGGATTCATGCTAAAGCTCAGGCCGCGCAATACGGGGTGTTGGCCACCAGGCGGCACCGCAATCACGCCTTCTAGGGTCATCTGACCTTTAGGCGGTGGCAAGGGCATTCCTTCGCCGCGTGCGGGGTGGCTGGTCAACAGCTCATCCAAGCGTGCGTAGGCGGTACGGACATTCAGCAGTTGCTTCCATGTGCCAATCGCCAATTCAACCGGCTGCAAGGCTTTACCCATCAAAATGGAACAGGCAATCATGCCGCCTGGGGTGAGCTTGCCTTCAATCACCAGCAACGCCCCCAAGCCCAGAATCAGCGACTGCATACTGATACGGACAAATTTGGTCACGGCGGAAATCCGTGCCGCACGGTCAGAGGCGAGGGTTTGGTTTTCCAAAATCCGCCCGTGGTGCTTAAACCAGCGCGAACGCATCGCCGGCATCATGCCCATCGCTTCAATCACTTCGGCGTTGCGCAGGTTGTTGTTGGCAAACGCCGACGAGGCCATGGCCGCTTGGTTGGCATCAGCCAAAGGCTTGCGGGTAGCGGTTTCGGTGACATACGCCAAGCCAAACAGCAAGACCGCGCCAATCAGCACAAACAGGCCGAGCAGCGGGTGAAACATAAAGCAAATCAGCAGGTAAATCGGGGTCCACGGCGCATCAAAAAAGGCAAACAAGCCGTTGCCGGTTAAGAACTGGCGCACATTGGTCAGGTCGTGGATGGCTTGCGAGGGATTGCCACCCGTCCGCTTGAGGTTGCGCTCAAACGCAGCAGTAAACACCCGCTGGTTCAGCAGCATGTCGAGCTTGTTACCGACCCGAATCAGCACGCTGGAACGGGTAAATTCCAGCAACTCCATCAGCACATACAGCCCCAGCGTCATCAGGGTCAGCATCAGCAGCGTGGTTTCGTTGCTGCTGGCCAGTACGCGATCGTAAACCTGCAACATGTAGATAGACGGCATGATGCCAAGGAGGTTAATCACTAGGCTAAATGCGCCAAGCTGATAGAACGTTTTGCGGAAGCTAAACAGCACTTCGCTGAGTTCTGTACGGGGGATGAGATGTTTTTTCATGCTTTCCAGGGGGACGGCCTGCGGGCAATGCCATCATGGCAACACGCAGACAATTCGAGGTAGTTTGATTAGCTGCGGATAGTAGCACAGGGGTCATAACGGCTTGTGTAACCGAATGTAGGCATCACTACCGCCCTCCCGACCTAGGTTCTTTTTCGTTATGATGCGGGCTTCTCCAGCAGGTGCGTCCTGCGCCTCACTCTACTGACTTCCAAAACCCTCGGAATTTTTCAATGATTATCGTCACAGGCGGCTGCGGTTTTATCGGTGCTAACTTTATCTTGGATTGGTTGCGGCAGAGCGATGAGCCGATAATTAACGTGGACAAGCTGACCTACGCAGGCAACCCTGCCACCCTCGCCAGCTTGCAGGGCGATGCCCGCTACCATTTTGTGCAGGGTGATATTGGCGACAGCGCGTTGTTTGACCGCCTGCTGATGCAAAACCCGCGTGCAGTGATTAACTTTGCCGCCGAAAGCCATGTTGACCGCTCCATTCACGGCCCCGCTGACTTTATCGAAACCAATGTCTCCGGCACCTTCCGCTTGCTCGAAAGCGTGCGTGCCCACTGGCAAGGGCTGGATGACGCGGCCAAGTCCGCTTTCCGCTTTTTGCATGTCTCTACCGATGAAGTGTATGGCACGCTGACCGACACCGACCCCGCCTTCTCCGAAACCACGCCCTACGCCCCCAACAGCCCTTATTCGGCTTCCAAGGCCGCATCTGACCACTTGGTACGGGCATGGCACCACACCTATGGTTTGCCGGTGCTGACCACCAATTGCTCCAATAACTACGGCCCGTACCAGTTCCCCGAAAAGCTGATTCCGCTGATTCTGCTCAACGCGGTGGCCGGCAAGCCCCTGCCGATTTACGGCGATGGCCTCAATGTCCGCGATTGGTTGTATGTCACCGACCACTGCAGTGCCATCCGCCGCGTGCTGGAAGCCGGTAAGGTCGGCGAAACCTACAACATCGGCGGCTGCAACGAAAAAACCAACCTCGACGTGGTGCACACCCTCTGCGCCATGCTGGATGAGCTAAAACCCCGCGCCAATGGGCGTTACGCCGACCAAATCACCTTTGTCAAAGACCGCCCCGGCCACGACCGCCGCTATGCCATTGATGCCCGTAAAATCGAAGCTAAACTCGGCTGGACTCCCGCCGAAACCTTTGAAACCGGCATCCGCAAAACGGTCGCATGGTACTTGGCTCACCAAGACTGGCTAGACAATGTGACCTCCGGCAGCTATCGCCACTGGATTGATACCCACTATGCAAAAGGCAACTAATCCCATGACACGCAAAGGCATTATTCTGGCCGGCGGCTCCGGCACACGACTCTACCCCGCTACCCAAGCGGTTTCCAAACAACTGCTGCCGATTTACGACAAGCCGATGATTTACTACCCGCTCAGCACCCTGCTGCTGGCGGGGATTCGGGATATTTTGGTGATTTCCACCCCGCAAGACACGCCACGCTTTGCCCAATTGCTGGGCAATGGTGCGCAGTGGGGCATTAACCTGACCTATGCCGTGCAGCCCAGCCCCGATGGTTTGGCGCAGGCCTTTATTATTGGCGAAGACTTTTTGGGCAATGCGCCCAGCGCGTTGGTGCTCGGCGACAATATTTTTTACGGGCATGACTTTGCCAATTTGCTGTCCGCCGCCGACCAACAACCCAGCGGTGCCACCGTGTTTGCCTATCCGGTGCAAGACCCCGAACGCTACGGCGTGGTCGAATTTGACAAGCAGGGCGTAGCCGTTAGCCTAGAAGAAAAGCCCGTCGTGCCGAAGTCACGCTATGCCGTCACCGGCCTGTATTTTTACGACCAGCAAGTGTGCGACATCGCCAAAAACATCCAGCCCTCGCCGCGTGGCGAACTGGAAATTACCGACGTTAACCGCGCTTACTTGGAACGCAACCAACTGGACGTGCAAGTCTTTGGCAGGGGGTATGCTTGGCTGGACACCGGCACCCACGAATCCATGCTCGAAGCCAGCCAGTTTATCCACACCATCGAAAAACGGCAGGGCTTGAAGGTCGCGTGCCCCGAAGAAATCGCCTTCCGCCAAGGCTGGATTGATACGGAACAACTGCTCAAACTGGCCGCGCCGCTCAGCAAAAATGGCTACGGACAATATTTGCAGGCACTGGCTGTGGATAAGGGGCTGTAACCATGCACGTTCTCGATACCGACTTGCCTGATGTCAAAATCCTAGAGCCGCGCGTCTTTGGCGATGAGCGGGGCTTTTTCTTTGAGAGCTTTAACGCCCAGCAGTTTGCCAAGGACATGGGCTGCAGCACCGCCTTTGTTCAAGACAACCATTCCCGCTCGGCGCGGAATGTGTTGCGGGGGCTGCATTACCAAATCCAGCAGCCGCAGGGCAAGCTGGTGCGCGTGGTCAGCGGTGAAGTGTTTGACGTGGCGGTGGATATTCGCCGCAGCTCGCCCACTTTTGGCCGCTGGGTCGGGGCGTATTTGTCCGCCGATAACAAACGCCAAATGTGGGTGCCAGAAGGCTTTGCCCACGGCTTTTTGGTCTTGAGCGAATTTGCCGAGTTCCTCTACAAGACCACTGATTTTTACGCCCCAGCTCACGAACGCTGCATTGCGTGGGATGACTCCACGCTGGCGATTGAATGGCCGATGCCCGAGGGCATTTCGCCCGTCGTTTCGCCCAAAGACCGCGCCGGTTGCGCCTTGGCTGAGGCCGAGGTGTTTGCATGAGCCGGATTTTACTCACCGGCAGCACAGGGCAAGTGGGGCATGAGCTGCGCCACAGTCTTTCGGTGCTGGGCGAGGTCATCGCCCCCCTGCGTGCCGCCCTTGACTTGGCCTCGCCGGACGCGATTCGGCGCGTGGTGCGCGAAACTAACCCCACACTGATCGTTAATCCGGCGGCGTATACCGCTGTGGATAAAGCCGAGAGTGAACCAGAACTGGCCGCCGCGCTCAACGCCACCGCCCCTGCGGTCTTGGCCGAAGAAGCCGCCCGTCTGGGGATTCCGCTGGTGCATTTTTCGACCGACTATGTGTTTGCCGGTCAAGCCACCGCCCCCTACCGCGAAACCGATGCCACCGCCCCGCAAAGTGTGTATGGCCGCACCAAGCTGGCCGGCGAAGCGGCGATTATCGCCACCGGCTGCCCGCACCTGATTTTTCGTACCAGCTGGGTGTATGGCGCACACGGCAATAATTTTGTGAAGACCATTTTGCGGCTCGCGCAAACCCGCGACACCCTGTCCGTGGTCAGCGACCAACTGGGCGCACCGACCAGTGCGCGGCTTTTGGCGGATACCACGCTGGCTGTGGTGTCGCAATTGCAGTACCAGCGCCACGGCTGGCTAGAGCGGAGCGGCATCTACCACCTCACCCCACGCGGTCAAACCCACTGGCACGCTTTTGCCTGTGCCATTGTCCGTGCCGCCCAAGCACAAGGCATGAACTTGATGCTGACCCCTGAGCAGATTCGTGCCATTCCCACCACCGACTACCCCACCCCTGCCCAACGTCCAGCGTATTCCTGCCTAGACAGCTACAAGCTCACCGAAACTTTTGGGCTGAGCTTGCCAGACTGGGCGGACGACTTCGCGTTGAACTTCCCAGCGGTGCGGGCGGGGTGCGTCTGAGCGTGCCAGCCACCGCCATTGTGCTCCCCGCCGAGCCCGTCCCCCTCTTGCTGACCCGCCTCACCACGGTTTTTGACGAAACCGAAGACCGTCTGCGGCTGACCGGCGAAGTAGAGGGCGACGCGCCGGTGGTGATTTGGCTGACCCAACGCCTGCTGATACGGATTGTGCCGGTGCTGCTGAATGGGTTGACCCAGCAACAGGGAGCGCACGCCCTTCAGGCCGATGTGTTGCACAGCTTTGCCCAGCACGCCGCCCGTGCCGAGCTGACCCCGCAAGCCCCTGTCCCCGCCACCAGCACGCGGGCGGCGTGGTTGGCCGATTCGGTGGCCTTGTCGCTGGCTGACCATGCCGTCCGCCTGACGTTTTTGTGTCCCGATGCCGAGCACGCCGCCAGTGTGGTGCTACCGATTCAAGCACTGCGCCAGTGGTTGGGCATTGTGTACGACCAGTGCTGCCGTGCCGAATGGCCGCTGACCCTGTGGCCCGCTTGGCTGACAGACAGTGCCCACACCGACCGACCGGCTTCGGCACTGTTGCACTAGCCGCAGGGGGTACCGCCGCTGCATCCCGCATCCCTTTGATTTTTCTCTACCGAGCCCTTGGGTGGTTGACATGCGATTCCCCCTTGTTTGCGTGTGCTGTGCCAGCGTCATGCTGGGCAGCGTGTCGCCCGTCTGGGCCGAATCCTCGGCGGGCTTTGCCTTGGTGTTTGACGGCACCGACGACCTGACCACGCTGCTTAGCACCCATATCACCGCCGAACACTGGGCGAAAGAAGGCGACGAAGCCGACCGCGACACCCCCGCTGCCCGTGCCGCACTCGCCGAAGCCATCGTCAGCCAAGCCGAAAAACTGCTGACCACGGAGGGCTATTTTGCCCCCACACTGACCCCCCGCTGGCAAACCGACACACCGCTCCCCACGCTGACGGTGCGCGTGGCGGAGGGGACGCAAACCACGCTCAAGCACATCAACTGGACCACCGTCGGCCCCCTTCAGCACACCGAAGAGGCCGCCGAACGCGAGGCCGCCCTGCGCCGTGCCAGCGGGCTGAACATTGGCGACCCTTTTCGCCAAGCAGACTGGGCGCGTGCCAAACGCCAAGCCCTGCAAAGCGTGTTGGCAGACGGCTTTCCGGCCGCACGTTGGCAGCACACCCAAGCCCGCATCGACCCCACCACCCACACCGCCGACCTGAGCCTGACACTAGACAGCGGCCCGGCGTTTACCTTTGGCGAGATTGAGGTCAGCGGCTCAACCCGCTATCCCGCCGCGCTGATTACCCGCTTTGCTGCTTTTGCCCCTGGTACCCCCTATCGCCAATCGCTGCTGCTGGATTACCAAGCCACACTGCAAGCCACGCCTTACTTCAATAGCGTGATGGTGGACATGCCCACCGACCCCAGCCACGCCGACCACGCGCCGGTGCGGGTCACGGTCAGCGATGCGCCGCGCCAAAAAGTCGGATTTGGCTTGGGATACAGCACCGATGGCGGGATGCGTGGCTCGGTGGATTACCAGCACAACAACGTCTGGGGGCAAGGCGTGGTGTTCCACAATCAGCTCAAACTGGAAACCCGCCAGCAGTTTTTGGACGGACGATTCTTTTTGCCGCGTGATGGCGATGGCTATTTGTCCGCCCTCGGGGTCAAAGCCGAGCGCAGCGACATCCAAAACCTGCTGACCCAGCAAGAGACGCTGTATTTCAGCCGCACCCGTACCTTGGGGCTGATTGAGCGGGGCTATAACCTGACCTTTATTGGCGCGCAAGACACCCCACACGGCGCAGTCGGCACCAAAACCCGCGCCCTGACCGCCAGCTATACGTGGACACGGCGCGACTTTGATTCGCTACTCCACCCGCAGCGCGGCACTTTGTTGGCGGTGGAAGCCGGCGGAGCCAGCCGCGCCTTGCTGTCTGATACCGACTTTGTCCGTGGGCGGGTGCGGGGCGCATGGTTGATGCCCCTCAGCAACAAGGGGCTGTTGATTGCACGGGGCGAACTGGGGCAAGTGTGGGCCGCCCGCCGCCAAGATGTGCCGATGGATTGGCTGTTTCGCAGTGGCGGCGGGGGCAGCGTGCGCGGCTATGCCTACCAAAGCTTGGGGCTGAAAACCGGCAACGCCATTGTCGGCGGGCGGGTATTGGCGACCGCCAGTGCCGAATACCAGCACCCGATTAAGCCGGACTGGCGGATGGCGGTGTTTGTCGATGCGGGCGATGCGGCGGATAGCTGGCGTGATTTTGCGCTGAACTACGGCTACGGGGTGGGGGCGCGTTGGCGCAGCCCGATTGGACCGGTGGGGGTGGATTTGGCCTATGGTGCCAGCACCCACAAAATGCAGCTCCACCTTGCGCTGGGGGCGACGTTTTGAGCCACAACATCGGGCGGAATACGGTTTCTCACCCGCACCGACACGGTAACAAAATAACCCGTTTCGACAGGCCGACCACGCACCGTCCCCCCCTTCTCCTCCTGACCTCCTGCGACGACCCACCCCATGACCCTCCCCGCCACACCCACCAACACCCCCGCCGCGCCACCAGCTCCGCCCTCACCCCCCCGCCGTCCCCTGTGGCAGCGCGGGCTGATCGGGCTGCTGGCGGCGGGGTTTGGGCTATTGCTGTTGCTGCTGGGACTGCTGGCCACGACCTTTTCTGCGGCAGGGATGGCGCAGTGGGTGCGGGCGGCAGAATGGCTGAGTGGCGGTGCCTTGGCGGTGGCCGAGGTGCAAGGCAGCCTCGCCAGCCCCTTGCGGCTGCAGGAAATTCGCTTTGACACCGCCACCACCCACCTAAGCCTGAGCGCACTCCAACTCGACTGGCAGCCGCGTGCCCTGCTGTCAGGGCGGGTGCAGATTGACCGCTTGGCCTTGGGCAAAACGCACTACGCCGCCGCGCCCTCGGATAGCCTGCCGCCGACCCTACCAGACAGCTTGCGCCTGCCGCTGGCCGTCACCGTCCAATCCCTAGAAATCGCCGAGCTGGTGCTGTCGCCCACCGCGCCGCCACTGACCGACTTGCGGCTGGCCTTGCACAGCGACGGGGGGCAACATGCCCTGACCCTGCACACGCTGCACAGTGGCGGCTACCAGACGCATGGGGCGTTCAGCGTGGCGGCGGATGCCCCCTTTGCCCTGACCGGCACACTCACCGCCGAGGGGCGTTGGCAAGACCAAGCCTTGGGCGGGGTGGCCCATCTTTCTGGCACGCTGGCCGCGCCGGTATTGGCCGCAGGGGCATTTATCGGTGAGGCGGGCTTGGGGATGGATGTCACCCTTGCGCCGTTTGCCGCGACCCCGCTGGCCATGCTGCGCCGGATTGAGCTCCGTGCCGAAGGGCTGAACCTTGCCCGCCTTGGACTCGGCCCCACGCCCACCCAGCTTTCGGTGACCATGACCAGTGCCGCGCAAGCCGTCCCCTTGTCGCCCGCTGCCGCCGCAGCCCCTTCCGCCGCCCCCGCCTTGCCCAGCCAACAGGTGACGGTGCAGGTCAACAACGCCACGCCCGCCGCCTTGCACCAAGGCGGGCTGCCGGTGACGCGCCTCACCGCCGAAGCCACGCTTGACCCGCAAGGCATCACCCTGACCGACCTCACCACCACCCTGCTGCACGGCACTTGGACGGCAAAAGGGCGGCTGAGCGAAGCCGCGCTTGACCTGCACAGCCAACTGGTCGGGGTGGATACCCGCCAGTTCAGCCCAGATTCCCCGCTGACCGCGTTGGGTGGCACGCTGACCGTATCGGGGCAGCCCGCCCTTCCCCGTGTGACGCTAGACCTCGCCGAGGGTCGCCGCACGCTCCAAGCTGCATTCTCCCTAAGCGGCACGCCCAGCCAGCGGCAGTGGCAGCTGGCGCATCTGCGGCTGACCGAGGGCGCGGCGCGGCTCGAAGCCAGTGGGCACGGGGGCTTAACCGCACCGCAGCCGTTTGCCCTGTCTGCACGGTTAACGGCCTTTGACCCCGCCCGCTTTGTCGCCGCGCCCAGCGGCGTGCTGAACGCCACGCTGACGGCAGAAGGCACACAGTTTCCCCGTTTAGCCGCGTGGGGACGGGCGGATATTCGGGACAGCCGCTTTAACAACCAGCCACTGTCTGGCACGGCAGAACTGGCGTGGAGCGGGGCGCGTGCCACAGGGCTGGACCTCACGCTGCGACTGGGAGACAACCGCCTGACCGCCAAAGGAGCGATGGGTGGGCGGGCGGACGCACTGACCTTTGCCATCCAAGCCCCCAACTTGGCGCAAATCGGCAAGGGCTTTGCCGGACGCGCGGAGGGCGGTGGCACGGTGGCGGGCGATTGGCAATCACTGCATATGGATGCCCGCCTCACCGCCGACCAACTGCGGTTGCCAGAGGGGATACGGGCAGACCAGCTGACGGCTTCGGCCAAGCTGGGCACCGTGCCCGACGCGCCGTTTGCGGTGGCCGTGCGGGCAAAAAACATCAGCGTGGCCGCCCTGACACTCGACCACGCCGACATCCAAGGCGAAGGCAAAATTCGCCAGCACAGCTTCCGTGCCGAAGCGCGAGGCCGTTGGGAGGCGCAGCCGTTTGATGCCAAGCTCGAAGCCAGTGGCGGCAGCCCAGAAGCCGGACAGTGGCGGGGGCGCGTGTTGCGGCTGGTCAATACTGGCAGCGTGCCGGTGGCGGCGGAAGCCCCGTTTAGCCTGAATCTCGCCCCCCAGCGGGTCGAAGTCGGGGCGGTGGGGCTGCGGGTGCTGGACAGCCAGCTCAACCTCAGCCGCTTGCGCTGGGACGGCGCACGGCTCGACACCGCCGGACGCTGGCGCGGCATTGCCCCTGCCCGCTTTGCCGCCTTGCTGAATCGACCCCTGCCGTGGGAATCGACGCTATCTCTTGCGGCGGATTGGGATGCCCAGTGGGGCGGCGCGACCCCCAGCGGCAAACTCAACCTGACCCGCGAATCCGGCGACGTGGTGCTAAAAAGCGGCGAACGGGCGTGGGCGCGGCGGGTGCCGCTGGGCCTGTCTGACCTCGCGCTGACCCTGAGCAGCACCGGTGCCCGCCCTGACCTCCAGTTTCGGCTGGCGGCGGCCACCTTGGGGCAACACAGCGGACGGGTGGCCTTGGGCTTGGGCAAAAACCGCGCGGGTCAGCCGGTACTGGATGCCAAAACCACGCTGGACGGCACTTGGCGCGGCACGCTGCCCAGTGTGGCGTGGCTGGGCACACTGGTTAAAAGTGGCCTAAGGCTAGAAGGACAACTGACCGCAGACACCAAACTGGGCGGTACATTGGGTGCGCCGCGCCTCACCGGCAGCGTGCGTGGCGATAAATTAGCTGTCAGCGACACCGACAGCGGGCTGGCTCTGGACAAGGGGCAAGCCCTGCTGACCCTGACCGGTGAGGCGGTGCGGATTGATGCGCTCAGCTTCCAAGACACCCACGGCGGCCATATCACCGCCACGGGGGGGCTGGCGTTGAATGCCGCCGCCCCCCAAGCCAAGGCCACGGTGCGCTTCGACCACTTTGCCGCCTTGGCCGCCCCTAACCGCAGCTTGCTGGTCAGTGGCGATGCCGATTTGGCGTGGCAAAACAACATCCTCGCCCTGACCGGCCAGCTCCGCGCCGACAAAGGCCGGATTGCCCTGCCCGCCGCCGACCTTCCCGAACTCGACGATGATGTGGTCAGGGTGGGGCACACCCCGCCGCCTCCTGCCCCCGCCGCCACACCGGTGCGGGTGGCCTTGGATGTCGATTTGGGCGACCAATTCCGGCTGTATGGACGCGGGCTAGAGGCGCGTTTGGCGGGGCAATTGCATATCAGCAGCAGCCCGACCGAGACGCTCAAAGCACGGGGGGCGGTGCGGGTAGAAGAGGGGCGTTATACCGCCTACGGTCAGCAGCTCACCATTGAGCGCGGCGTGGTCAGCTTTGTTGGGCAGCTCGACAACCCGGGGCTGGATATTGTCGCCCTGCGCAAACGCCAAGCGGTCGAAGCCGGTGTCGAAATCAGCGGCACAGCACTCGCGCCACGGGTGCGGCTGGTGTCCACCCCCGACCTGCCCGACCGAGAAAAACTGTCTTGGTTGGTGCTGGGGCGCGGCACGGATAACCTCAAGGGCAGCGATACCGGCTTGCTATTTACCGCTGCCAATACGCTGCTATCGGCGGGAGAATCCAGCAACCTGCAACGCCAAGTGACCGAGCGGCTGGGCTTGGACGACATCAGTTTGACCAGCGCGGACACCCGCAACGCCAACACCGTCAGCGCAAGCCGCACCGCCGCCAGTACGGCGCAAAGCCCGCTGAGCAACCGCGTGGTGAGCTTTGGTAAACGGCTGTCAGATACGCTGTATATGAGCTACGAACAGGGCTTGACCGGCACCAGCAGTGCCTTGAAGCTGACATGGCAGTGGTCGCAGCATTGGTCGCTGGTCACCCGTGCGGGGGAAGACAGCGCGGTGGATGTGTTTTATACCTTGGCGTTTGAATAGGCTGGCGGCGGCGGGTGGTTGTTTTGACTTTTGACTTTTGACTTTTGACTTTTGACTTTTGACTTTTGACTTTTGA
>CALMOJ010000078.1 GCA_937871815.1 uncultured Neisseriales bacterium | reverse complement strand
CATCAGCCCAGTCGAAAATGCCTCTGACCACGATAGCAGCAGATAAAACGGCAAAATATCCTCCAGCAAATAGCCTATCGGATAGGCATCCGCCAAAGCCAACACCCCCATCCCACACACGCTGGCGAGGCAAAAACTCACGCCACCCGCCAAAAACGCATTGCCGAACAAATAGACAAAATAATTGGCCGGCAAATGGCGGTGCGTCAGCCGTAAGCCCAAGGTGGTGACCGCAATCGGCACACCGCTCGACACCAGAAAATTCACCCCCCACGCCATCCACTCGATATGGCCGTAGGCTGACAAGGCCAGCAGCACCATCGCCATCCCGATAAGTGCCAGCCACGGCCCCGCCATCAGGGTCAGCGTGGCCGCCCCCAGCAGATGGAAATTCAACCCCTCTTTCAGCCCACCCTTCAGCGACCACAGCACCATCACCCCGACACACGCCCCCAGCCACGCATTGGCACTGACAGGATCAAGCTGCCGCCACGCCACACGGCGCAACGCCTCGGCCACGATAGCCAACGCCAGCAGCAGCGACAGCACTTGGGTGCTGGTATCAAAAAACTGGGCAGGGAAATTCACAACGAGCCTCTCGTGAAAACAATCCGTCCATACGGACGCAAAAGCAAAAATCCCCCGCACAAAGACTGTGACGGGGGATACAGGGCAAGCCAAGCAGCAGATTACGCGGCAGGCGGTGCTTCACCCGTTTGAACTTGCTGGATGGCCGCAGGGACGACACTGGCTACCGGACGGGCATCCCGACGGCGGCGGACAACAGGCTCCACCGGTGCAAGCAGCTCAGGTGCCAGCACCGGCGCGGCTTGGGTTTCCACCAAGGACAGCGCAGAGGCTTCAACAGCGGCCTCTGGCGTGGCGGTGCTGCTGACGCTATCGCGGCGGCGGCGGGTGTTGGCGGTAGGGGAGAGGTCAACCACGGGCGCAACGGTCACCGCAGCGGGGGCGGTGTTGACCCATACCAAGCCTGCTTCAGCCAATACGGTTTCGAGCGGGATTTCGGGTGCCACTGGGGACACCACCGGCGCAGCCACCACAGGGGCGACGACGACAGGGGCAGCTTCCACCACCATCGGTGCCACCGCTGCTACCACGGCAGGCGCTTCCACCACAGGGGCGGTCACGACTGGCGCAGGGGCAGCAACAACGGTCACCGGCTCAACCACCACCGCAGCGGGGGCAACTTCGACGACTTCGACGACCGGCGCGACCACGACCACAGGGGCTTCAGCCACCACGGCGGGCGCAACAGCAGCTACAGCAACAGGGGTCATTTCAACCACCGGCAAGACTTCAACCACTGCCGCAACAGGCACGACTTCTGCAGCGGGTTCAGCCACTACAGCAGGGGCTGCCGCAGGGGCGACGGCCTCTGCGTGGTGCACCACAACCGCCGCCACAGTGGCCGTAGTCAAGGCAGCGACAGGCACAGCCACGTCAACGGGGCGGGCGGCTTCGCTGTTGAGGGCGACTTCTTGCCCTTCGCTGGTGTCGAGGCTGTTGTCGTTGTTTTCTACGCCTTCACGGTCAGTACGGTTGCCACCCCGACGACCGCGACGACGACGACCGCCACGCTCGTTGCGCTCGGCTTCGGCTAGACCTTGCTCGTTGCCGGCTTCTGGTGCGTTCATCGGCTCAACCAGTGCGGCTTGCTCGGTGCTTTCTGGTGTGCGGCGACGGCGATTGTCAGGACGCGGCTCACGCGGTTCACGTTCGGCTTTTTCCGCACGACCTTCCCGCTCTGGCGCAGCGGCTTGTTCGCGGGCTTCGCGCTCTTCACGGTCACGCATTTCTTGGCGCAAGGCTTGACGCTCTGGACGCGGCTGATGGTCAGCCCGTTCGCCGCGTTCGCTGTTACGTCCACCGCGCTCAGCACGGGGTTCGCGTGGCTCGCGCGGTTCACGGGGCTCACGACCTTCGTTGCGGTCAGCGCGTTCGGTGCGCTCGCTGTTGCCGCGCCCTTCGTTGCGCTCGCCGCGCTCTGGGCGGTCTTCGCCATTGCGACGGCCACTGTCTTCGCCACGCGGGGTGCGCGGACGACGCTCACGGCGTTGACCGCTGCCTTCACGGCGAGAAGCGGGCGCAGCCACAGGGGCAGCCGGTGCTGCTGGGGCGGCCTCGGGGGCGGTGGTAAACAGTTGGCTAAACCAGCCAACCAAACGGGCAAGCAAGCCAGCGGGCGGGGCGGGGGGCGGGGTCACCGGTGCAGCCGCAGCGGGGGCAGCGGGGGCAGCGGCTTCGGCGCGTTGGTCACGCACCGAGACGGGAGCCGGTTGCTCTGGCGTAATGCCCTGCACCGCAGCCTGTTGACGCTCGGGCTTGGCCTTGGCTTTGTCTTGGTGGCTGGCGGCGTAGCCTTCTTCGGTCGGCATTTCGACCATTTTGTAGCTGGGCGATTCGCTTTCTGGCGAATCTTCGCTGCGCAAGCGGGCGATGGTGTAGTGCGGCGTTTCCAAGTGGATATTGGGAATCAGCACCACGCCCACCCGCAAACGGGCTTCGATGGTGAACAAGTCGGCGCGTTTTTCGTTCAGCAAGAAGGTGGCGACATCGACTGGCACTTGGGCGTGAATGGCGTTGGTGCCGTCCTTCATCGCTTCTTCTTGGATAATCCGCAAAATGTGCAGGGCGGACGATTCAATCCCACGAATAAAGCCGGTGCCGTGGCAGCGTGGGCAAGGCATGTGGCTGGTTTCGCCTAGGCTAGGCTGCAAACGCTGACGGGAGAGTTCCAGCAAGCCAAAGCGGGACAGCTTGCCCATTTGAACGCGGGCGCGGTCGGTTTTGAGCGCATCGCGGAGACGGGTTTCGACTTCGCGCTGGTTCTTGGGGCTTTCCATGTCGATAAAGTCGATGACAATCAAGCCGCCCAAGTCACGCAGGCGCAGTTGACGGGCGATTTCGTCAGCCGCTTCGACGTTGGTATTCAGCGCGGTGGTTTCGATGTCGGTGCCGCGTGTGGCACGGGCAGAGTTGACATCGACCGACACCAAGGCTTCGGTGTGGTCAATCACAATCGCGCCGCCGGAAGGCAGGTTGACGGCGCGTGAGAACGCGGTTTCGATTTGGTGTTCGATTTGGAAGCGCGAGAACAGCGGCACATCGTCTTTGTAGAGCCTGACGCGCCCCACATTGCCCGGCATGACGTGGCTCATAAACTGGCGGGCTTGTTCGTAGATTTCCTCGGTGTCGATGAGGATTTCGCCGATGTCAGGCTGGAAGTAATCGCGAATCGCGCGAATCACCAAGCTGCCTTCTTGGAAAATCAAGAAGGGGGCGGCTTGCGCACCGGCGGCGGATTCGACGGCGGTCCACAGTTGCAGCAGGTAGTTTAAGTCCCATTGCAGTTCGTCTAGGGTGCGGCCAATGCCTGCGGTGCGGGCAATCAGACTCATGCCAGCAGGGCTTTCGAGCTGGGAGAGCAGCTCGCGCAGCTCGTTGCGCTCTTCGCCTTCGATACGGCGCGACACGCCACCGCCGCGTGGGTTGTTCGGCATCAACACCAAGTAGCGACCCGCCAAGCTGATATAGGTGGTCAGTGCCGCGCCTTTGTTGCCGCGTTCGTCTTTTTCAACCTGAACAATCAGTTCTTGGCCTTCACGCAGCACATCTTGAATGCGTGGACGACCGCCGCCTTCGTGGTCTTTGAAGTAGGTGCGGGAGATTTCTTTGAACGGGAGAAAACCGTGACGGTCGGTGCCGTAATCGACAAAGCAGGCTTCTAGCGAAGGCTCAATCCGTGTGATGGTGGCCTTGTAGATGTTGCCTTTTTTCTGTTCTTTGCCAACGGTTTCAATATCGAGGTCAACGAGCTTTTGCCCGTCAACAATCGCAACGCGCAGCTCTTCAGCTTGCGTGGCGTTGAATAACATTCTTTTCATGGGGGGTCTCTGCGCGGCACTCACGCAGTGGGGGATTCGCTGCTGACAGCCTGTCACGAAACAGCTTCTGCCCTTGGTCCAGGAAGGCACATAAAGGGGCGGAGACTGGACGAGAACGGGGCAACAACAGGAAAAGGACGCGTTTTACTCTAAGAACCTGTTCAAAGTCGGCGAGACTCGGGTGAGCCTGCGTTCGCTAGGCCTTGAACACGTTCTAATGCTGAGATGAGGATGCTTTTTTCGCTCTTGAGCCTCGATTAAGCCAAGACACGAAAAGGAGCAGACCCCATCGCCAGATGCCCTAGGGCAAGGGTAAAACAACGTCGCAGCAAGTATTTGACGGCCTACCAAAGTAGGCGTTGAACCGAGAAAGTGTTGGGTAAAGAGCACTGAAGCGTAGGGAGAAGCCAACTTTCGTAAAGCGCGAACCAGGATGCCGGAGAGAGTGCGGGGGGCAATGTGAAGCCGGGCAATAGGCCACTCGGCACGACACCGGCGACACCGCCGCTACAATCAGGCCATTGCATCAGCCGATGCGATTCGGCTGGAAAATTTTGGGCTTGCGCCCCTATCTGGTGACCGCGTCGGGTCAAACTTTGCTGCATGATTTTTCGGCGGGCTTTTGCACCGAAAAACGGCGTGTTCTGGTGAGTGCGGTTTGCGTGTAAATGCTTTACCATCGCTGCTTTTCGGTGAGCGAGATAACCGTGTCGCCGCCGCGTTCCATGCTGCGCCACTGCGGTGCAATGGGGCGTTTCGGCATGGTCGGGACGATGAGGCGACAGTGCTTATTTTCCCGAACTTATGCACTGGAAGTACACGGGTTATCCACAACCCGCTCCGAGCGCAAAGAAGTATAAGCAAAATGCCAGATATACGCAAAGACTCCGTCACCCGTGTGACCATCACCGATGCCGAGCAAGACCAGCGCATCGACAACTACCTTCTTCGTGTGCTGAAAGGCGTGCCCAAGAGCCATGTTTACCGCATTTTGCGGAGCGGCGAAGTCCGCGTAAACAAAGGACGGATTGATGCCAGCTACCGCTTGCAGCTGGGCGACGAGGTGCGCATTCCGCCGGTGCGGATTGCCGCTCCCGACGCGCCCCGCGCCGTCCCCGCCCTCGAATTCCCCATCGTTTACGAAGACGACGCGCTGCTGGTCATTAACAAGCCGGCAGGGGTCGCCGTGCATGGTGGGTCGGGGGTGTCGTTTGGGGTGATTGAACAGCTCCGTGCGGCGCGTCCCGAGGCCCGTTTCTTGGAGCTGGTGCATCGGCTAGACCGCGAAACCTCCGGCTTGCTGCTGATTGCCAAAAAGCGACCGGCACTGGTCAAGCTGCACGCCATGATGCGTGACAACCACAACCTCGATAAACGCTATCTGGCCTTAGGCTGTGGCGATTGGGCGCATAACCGCCACGATGTGAAGTTGCCCCTGCTCAAATACAACCTACCCGATGGCGAACGCCGTGTACGCGTCGCTGCCACCGAAGCCGAGGGGCAATATGCCCATACCCGTTTTCGGGTGCTGTCACGCCACGACAACAGCGCGTTTGTGCTGGTCGAAGCCCAGCTTAAAACCGGGCGCACCCACCAAATCCGCGTTCATATGGCGGCCAACGGGGCGACTATTGCGGGCGATGACAAATACGGCGACCACACCGCCAACCGCGAACTCCTAAAGCGGGGGCTCAAGCGGATGTTTCTCCATGCGTGGCAGCTTAAATTAAGCCACCCCCTCACCGACGCGCCCTTGGTGCTCCAAGCTCCGCTCCCCCCCGATTTGCAACGTTTCTTGGATACCCTTGCCCCATGATGCTGACTGCCCCTGACCGTTTCGACCTACTGGTATTTGATTGGGACGGCACGTTGATGGACTCCACCGCCCATATCACCACCTCGATTCAGCGGGCGTGTGCGGGGCTGGATTTGCCCGTGCCTGACCGCCGCACCGCCAGCCATGTGATTGGGCTGGGGCTGGTGGATGCCATGCGCTATGTTTGCCCTAATCTGCCCGAATCCCGCTACCAAGACATGATGGAAGCCTACCGTCACCATTACCTTGCCGGTGACGCGGGTATGGTGCTGTTTGATGGCGTATTCGAAGCCCTGAGCGCGTGGCGGGAGGCCGGCGTGCTGATGGCCGTCGCCACTGGCAAAAGCCGCGTCGGGCTAGACCGTGCGCTAGAAGCCAGCGGGCTGGTCGATTTTTTTGCTGCCACCCGCACGGTGGACGAATGCCCCTCCAAACCCCATCCCCAGATGCTGGATGACATCACCGAGGTCTTGGGGGCAGACAAACGGCGCACGCTAATGGTCGGCGACACCACGCATGACCTCCTGATGGCCCAGCACGCGGGCACATGGGCAGTCGGGGTCAGCTACGGCGCACACCCCATCGCCTTGCTCAACGAAGCCCAACCTTTGGCTATTTTTGACGCGTTTACCCCCTTGCAGGCTTGGCTTGCCCCGCGCGTAGGCGGGTAGCCCCCCATCCACACCGCAGCCCCTACTTAAAAAATCAGAAAGCCCCACCCGATGAGCGAACAACCCCACTGGGAACGCGCAACCCTCGAAAAAGTCGCCCTCGCTGCCGTCAAAGAGCAGCGCAGTAGCCGCCGCTGGAATGTGTTTTTTCGCCTCTGTTGGTTGGTGCTGCTGGTGGCAGGCGGGGTCGCGCTATTTGGCGATGAAGACACCGCCACCGACACCCTCGGCTCGGGTCGACATACGGTACTGATTACGCTGAATGGTGAAATCAGCAGCGAAAACAAAACTGGCGAGCACATGGTGAAAGCCCTAGACAAGGCGTTCAAAGACAAAAACGCCGCAGGGGTGGTGATTCGTGCCAATAGCCCAGGCGGTAGCCCAGTGCAGTCCGCCATTGTCTATGACGAAATTCGCCGTCTTAAAGCCAAAAACCCCAATCTGCCGGTATATGTAGTGGTCGAAGAGGTCTGCGCCTCGGGCTGCTATTACATTGCGGCTGCCGCTGACAAAATCTTTGTCAGCCGCGCCAGCATCGTGGGGTCTATCGGCGTGCTCTCTGACGGCTTTGGCTTTAGCGGCGTGCTCGACAAGCTGGGCGTAGAGCGTCGCTTGATGACCGCCGGTGACCACAAAGCGATGAACGACCCTTTCTCGCCCCGTAATCCGCGTGATGAAGCTATCCGCCAGCAGTTGCTAAACGAGGTTCACGCCCAGTTTATTCAGGCAGTCAAAGCAGGGCGGGGCATGCGACTGAAAGAAGACCCGCTGATTTTTTCTGGGATGTATTGGCTAGGCGATAAAAGCCTGATGCTCGGCGTAACCGATGCGTATGGCACAGTGGAGAGCGTGGCGCGGGACATCTTGCAGGCCGAAACCTTGGTTGATGTCACCCCCACCGAAAACCTGTCTGACCGCTTTGCCAAAAAGCTAGGGATGGGCATGAGCGTAGGGCTGACCAGCGCATTGCTGCCCAGCGGGCTAAAATAAGCCCGCCACCACTTCAACGGGGAGAGTCGTCATGCCACGCCGCCGCTTTTTAGAAGACCCAGACCATCCTGACCGGTGGATGGTGTCGTATGCCGACTTTGTCACCCTGATGTTTGCCTTTTTTGTGGTGATGTACGCCATTTCGTCCACCAATGAAGGCAAGTATAAGCAGCTCACCACCTCGATGATTTCGGCATTCCGGCAGGGGGGTGTCAGTGTCGTCGCCGTGGGACAAACTGGCAGTGCCAACACCCAAATCGCCGTTGAAATCCCCTTGCCCATCGCAAAAAAAACCGCCACCCAGCTGAAGTTGGAGCAGGAACAGGCGATTCGGCTGAACAAGCTGGCCAGCCAGCTCAAAGTATTGCTCGACCCGCTGATGAAAAAAGGCCATGTACGGGTGTCGCATAACGAGCTGGGGGTGGCGATTGAGGTGGACGACAACGCACTGTTCGAATCCGGCCAAGCCCGCCCCTCGGCGCACGCCGCCGAGTGGCTGGGCGAACTGGCCAAAACACTGACCCCGCAGCCCAATCGGGTACGGGTTGAAGGCTATACCGACGACCGCCCGATCAAAAATGCCATCTACCCATCTAATTGGGAGCTGTCTGCGGCACGGGCGGGCAGTGTGGTGCGCTTATTTGTCGAAAACGGCATCGCCCCCAACCGGCTGATTGCCATTGGCTACGCAGAAAACCGCCCTGTCGCCCCCAACACCACACCCGAAGGTCGAGCGCGGAATCGGCGGGTGACGATTAGCGTGCTGCCAGAGAGTGCCGACCAAGCGGCGTTGGTGCCGACGACACCTTAGAACCTGTTCAAAGCCCCAATGGTGCAGGGGTTGCCAAGGGGAACTTTGGGGGGAAATGCCGTTGAATTTGAATCTACGCATATTTTTTCTGAATTTCAACGCAGGATCACCCGAGTCTCGCAGATCGTAAACAGGTTCTTAAAGGGGTGGGGGCGTGCTTGAGTCTGTAGCCCTACCTACCCCGATTTTCGGGGGACTTAACACCGCTGCCCGCCACCCGTCCCAAGCCCGCCAGCAACCGCGCCACATCGGCCTCGGTGTGGGCGGCAGACAGCGTTATCCGTAGCCGTGCCGTCCCCGCTGGTACGGTCGGCGGGCGAATCGCCGTCACCCACAGCCCTTGGGCTTTGAGCGCGGCAGATACCGCCAAAGCCTCGGCATTGCTCCCAATAATCAGCGGCTGAATCGGCGTATCCGAGGGCAGCAAGTGCCACGGCAAACCGGCTGCCGCGATGCCCTGTTTCAGTTGGGCAATCCGCGCAAACAGCTGCTGACGGCGGGCAGGCTCGGTGGCCATCAGCCGCACACTGGCCGACAACGCCCCTGCCACCATCGGGCTGCTGCTGGTGGTGAAAATATAGGGTCGCGCCGTGTTGACCAGCCAATCAATCACCGTCTGCTGCGCCGCCACCGCCGCCCCCGATACCCCTGCTGCCTTGCCCAAGGTCGCCATGTAAATCAGCTGGGGACTCGATAATCCCGCCGCCACCACACTGCCGCGCCCCTCGCCCAGCACACCAAAGCCGTGGGCATCGTCCAGATACAGCCACGCCCCATGCCGCTCTGCCAAGGCCAGCAATGCCGCCAACGGCGCGGTGTCGCCTTCCATGCTATACACCGCATCCACCGCAATCAGCTTGGTGCGGGCAGGGGTGTCGGT
>CALMOJ010000077.1 GCA_937871815.1 uncultured Neisseriales bacterium | reverse complement strand
CTGCAAGTGCGTGCCGCACTGCTCAATCGCGTCACCCACCTCGGCACGCCCGTGACGGTGCGCGTGGCATAAGCCTGCTTGGGATAAGGGGGAACTCAAGCTAAGAGGGGTTTGTGCAACAAAGCCGCCCCCAACGTCACCACCACCGGCGTATGGTCCGAGGGACGAGGGTGCTTGCGAGGGGTGCGGTCGATGTCACAGGCGGTGGCGCGGGCTTGCAAGGGGGGGGAGAGCAAAATATGGTCAATCCGCAAGCCTAAATCGCGCCTAAACATCGCTGCCCGATAATCCCACCAGCTGTAATGCCCCCCCTCGGCGCAAAAGGCTCGAAAGCTATCTACCAAGCCCTTGTCCAGCAACCGGTGAAACGCCGCCCGTTCTGGGGCGGAGCACAACACCTTGTCTTGCCACGCGGCGGGGTCATACACATCGCGGTCGTCTGGGGCGATGTTGAAATCGCCGAGCAAAGCCAAGGCGGGATGGGCGGCCAACTGGTCGCTGAGATAGCTGTCCAGCGCGGCCAACCAGCGCAGCTTATACGCATACTTTTCCGAACCCACAGCCTCGCCATTCACAAAATAGGCACAGACCACCCGCACCCCGTTGACCGTCGCCGCGATAACCCGCTGCTGGGGGTCGTCAAAGCCAGGGATGTTGCGCACCACGTCGGTGGGCGGGTGCGGGTGGCGGCTTAAAATCGCCACGCCGTTATAGGTTTTTTGCCCTGCAAAAACCGCGTGGTAGCCCGCTTCTTCTAGTGCGGCCAGCGGAAACGCCGCGTCTTCTTGCTTCAGCTCTTGCAGACACAGCACATCGACAGGGCGGGTCAGCAGCCAGTCCAACACCTGTGGCAGCCGGACTTTCAGCGAATTTACGTTCCAAGTGGCAAGTTGCATGGGAATGGCCTGTAGGGTCAGAAAGTCAGAAAGGGGGCAGTGTAGGTCTCTGTGCACCAATAGCCTACCGGACTTTGCGCCAAGTGCTCCGGCCATAGCCCTTATAAGCTGTTTACGATCTAGCGAACGAAGGGTTAGCCAAGGCGAAATGAACCAAAAAAGCGGCGTTGGAACTGAATCTACACGCATATTTTTGGGGTATTTCAACGCAGGATCACCCGAGTCTCGTAGCCTTTCAACAGGCTCTAAACCAAAATCTAATAGTTCCCTTTTGGGTTCCCTAATATCGTTATTCCAATGCGAGCTGATATTGCGCTTCGGTTCGCTGCGAGAGCTTGGCGACAGAGATCGCTTTGATATGGGACATGCGGGATGCCCAATCCTGCTACATAAGGAGGAGACATAGATGGCTGTGCTAAACAGGATGGACTGGTATGACCTAGCCAGAACGACCAACTGGACACCCACGTATGTGACGGAAGATGAATTGTTTCCGCCGCTACTTTCGGGCGCTTTCGGTTTGCCGCAAAACGCGTGGGAAAAATACGACGAGCCTTATAAGCAAACCTACCCAGAGTATGTAAAGGTTCAGCGCGACAAAGACGCGGGTGCCTACTCCGTCAAGGCGGCACTGGAGCGCAGCCGGATTTTCGAAAATTCTGATCCGGGCTGGAAGTCGGTCATGAAAGCACACTACGGCGCCATCGCACGCGGCGAATATGCTGCCGCCAGCGCTGAAGCTCGGATGATGCGTTTCTCCAAGGCACCAGGGATGCGCAACATGGCCACGTTGGGCTGCCTCGACGAAATACGCCACGGCCAGATGCAGCTTTATTTCCCGCATGAACATGTCTCAAAAGACCGCCAGATGGACTGGGCCTTCAAGGCCTACGACACCAACGAATGGGCGATGATTGCGGCGCGTCACTTCTTCGACGACATCATGATGACGCGGGATGCCATCAGCGTGTCCATCATGCTGACCTTCAGCTTCGAGACCGGCTTCACCAACATGCAGTTCCTCGGTCTAGCCGCAGATGCTGCCGAAGCCGGCGACCACACCTTCGCCAACCTGATCTCCAGTATCCAGACCGATGAATCCCGTCACGCCCAGATTGGCGGCCCAGCACTCAAGGTGCTGATCGAAAACGGTCAGAAGGCGGAAGCGCAGAAGCGCGTTGATATCGCCGTATGGGGTGCTTGGAAGCTGTTCTCCGTGCTGACCGGCCCGATCATGGACTACTACACGCCGCTTGAGCACCGCAAGCAGTCGTTCAAGGAGTTCATGGAGGAATGGATTGTTGCCCAGTTTGAGCGTGCCCTGACCGACATGGGGCTCGAACTGCCTTGGTACTGGGATATTTTCCTGAACGATATTAGCCAGACTCACCACGGCATGCATCTCGGTTCTTACTTCTGGCGTCCGACCCTGTGGTGGAATCCCGCCGCCGGCGTTACCCCAGCGGAACGCGACTGGCTGGAGCAGAAATATCCGGGGTGGAATGACACTTGGGGGCAGTGCTGGGATGTGTTCATCGACAACGTGGTGGACGGCAACATGGCCATGACCTACCCAGAAACGTTGCCTTACGTCTGCAACATGTGCCAGTTGCCGATTCTTGGTGTGCCGGGCAAGGGCTGGAACGTCAAGGACTACCCACTCGAATACAACGGTCGCCTCTACCACTTCGGCTCGGAAGTCGATCGCTGGGTCTTCGAGCAGGAGCCGGAGCGTTACGCCGGCCACCTGAGCATTGTTGATCGTTTCTTGGCCGGCATGATTCAGCCGATGAACCTAGAAGGTGCGCTCAAATACATGAACCTTGCGCCCGGCGAAATGGGTGACGATGCCCACAACTATGCGTGGGCCGAAGTTTACAAGGCGATGCGCGCGGCCAAGGCGGCAGGCTGAACGTTGGCATGACATCACTCGGTGCCGCTGGTGCCGAGTCTATTGAACACAGGAGATGACTTAAATGGCTTTATTTCCATTGACTTCGAATTTTGAAGGCGACTTTGTTCTGCAACTGGTGGCTGTCGATAGCGAGAACACCATGGACGAAGTGGCAGCAGCAGCAGCGGTGCATTCGGTCGGTCGGCGTGTTCGTGCGCGTCCGGGTCACATCATGCGTGTCCGTCGCCAAGGCGGGGCAGAATTTTTGCCGCGTACGCTGAAGGTTTCCGAATCCGGCCTAAAGCCGACCGAAACCATCGAAATTATCTGGGAAGCACCGAAGGCCTAAGAACATGTTCAAAGTCTGCGAGACTCGGGTGATCCTGCGTTGAAATTCACAAAAAAATGCTCATTGACCTCGTGTCAACTGCGCTTTTTTTGCGAATTTCGCCTTGGCTGACCCTTTGTTCGCGAGACTTTGAACAGGTTCTAACCACCTTTCAAGTGTGCTTTATCGTTTGGATTGAATTGGAGTCAGGAATGAGTTTTACCAAGGTTTGCACCGTCGATGACGTTTGGGAAGGTGAAATGGCACCGTTCACCGTTGATGGTCACGAGATCGTTTTGGTCTGTGGCGATGGCGGTTCGATCAAGGCGTTTCAAGCGATGTGTCCACATCAAGACATCTCTTTGGCAGAGGGTAAGTTTGATGGCAAGAAACTGATTTGCCGTGCCCATCTCTGGCAGTTCGATGCAGAAACTGGAAAGGGCATTAATCCCTCGGATTGTGCGCTGGCCGAGTACCCCGTCAAATTGGATGGGGAGGATGTCTACGTTAAGACCGAAGGGGTTGAACCCCTGTTTGCGCACACCTGATTAGGTGCATTCCACCCATTCAACGGGGATCGTGGCATGGGCATATTCGTTGGCTAGGGGTATTGCTTGGGGGCGGACAAAAGCCGTCTGGTCAAGAGAACCATACCGTACCGGCGAACACTGTTGGCGAACCGAATTTCAAGGAAAGTAGGGAGAACACGATGAGCGTTACAAGTTCTGCGCAGGCCTATCACAACAATATGGTGGGTCCAGTGATGCGTGCTGGTGATCTGGCCATGGCGGTTATTGAGGCAGCAAAAATTGATAACCCTGGGAAGGAGGTCTTTGTCGACGACAAACGTGCCTATCTGCGTATCCACACAGAACACGAGATGGTATTGCACCGCGCCACCATCGAAGAAGAGCTGGGTCGTCCATTCAAGATGAACGATTTGGAAGTCGATCTGAGTTCCTTTGCCGGCCAGATCGAAAGCGGTGATAACTCCATCCGTTTCTATTTCGTCAAAAAGATGTAAAGGCTGGTCCGCCGCCAGCCGGTTAGCCAAGACCACAAAATAAAGGAGACAAGAATGTCGGAAACACAAGTATTGAAGCCGCTCAAGACCTGGAGCCATCTCGCCGCACGCCGTCGCAAACCGAGTGAATATGAAATCGTCAGTGCCAACTTGCACTACAACAATCGGGATGCCAATGCGCCGTACGAGCTTGATCCCAATATGTTCATGAACACTTGGTACAAGAAGAACACTTTCGGCACCGCCCTTAAACATGCCGACTGGAATGCCTTCCGCGACCCAGAAGAAGTGGTCTATCGTACTTACAATATGATGCAGGATGGTCAGGAAACCTATGTTTTTGGCCTCTTCAACCAGTTCAATGAGCGCGAGCATGATATCGCTCTCGACCCGTGCTGGGCCGGCACGCTGGCACGTTTTTACACGCCTTCCCGCTATCTGTTTCATACCGTTCAGATGGCATCGGCTTATATCGGTCAGGTGTCGCCGGCTTCGACGATTACCAACTGTCACTATTTCCAGATGGCCGACAGCTTCCGCTGGCTGAGCCATACCGCTTACCGCACAAAAGAACTTTCAACCGCCTTCACCGATAAGGGTTTTGCCATCAACGAGCGCACCTACTGGGAAACCGATCCGGTCTGGCAGGGCTTCCGCGCGCTGATGGAAAAAACCTTGACTGTCTGGGATTGGGGTGAGGCGATTGTTGTGCTCAATCTGGTGGCCAAGCCGGCCATTGATGAAGCGGTTCTGCGCAAATTAGGCGAATCGGCGCGTCACAATGGCGACACGCTGCTCGGCCTCGTGACCGATGCTCAACTGATCGATTCCGCTCGCCATCGTCGCTGGGTTGCGGCCTTCGTCAAGATGGCACTCGAAACGCCGGGCAATCTGGAACTGATTCAGGGCTGGATCGCACAGTGGGAACCGCTTGCCGACAAGGCCATTGATGCTTATTGCGCAACGCTGCCTGATCTAGCTGGTGGTGCAGAAGCCGCTAAGTCAGCAACGCGAGAATTTCGTCGCGCCCTCGGTCTGTAATCGTCTAATAACCTGAGTTTGGCTTGTGCCGCAAGGTGCGGGTCAAACTCGACTTTTGATTTGCGCTGCCATGATGAAATCAACAATACGAAATGAAAAAGATGGCTCTGTCTGCGAACAGGAGGATGGCGACACCGTTCTGCGTGCTGCCTTGCGTGCTGGGCTGGGGTTTTCGTATGAGTGTAACTCCGGGGGCTGCGGTGGATGCAAGATCGAATTGCTCGAAGGGGAGGTCGAAACCTTGTGGGCAGAGGCACCAGGTTTGAACGAGCGTGACCGCAAGCGTGGTCGCCATCTTGCCTGTCAGTGCAAGGCCAAGGGCAATATCAAAATCAAAGCGCCCACGGCATCTGAATATCAGCCGAAGATTCTGCCCAAGCGACAGCGTGTCCGCTTGATCGGTACGCGCGACATCACGCACGACATCCGCGAATTTCGTTTCCGTTCAGAAGATGACGCTGAGTTTCTGCCGGGTCAGTTCGCCATGCTGGACCTGCCAGGCCTTGCCTCTTCGAGAGCCTATTCCTTGTCTAACACCGCCAATGAAAAGCGCGAATGGCATTTCCAGATTCGCCGAGTCGCTAACGGGCAGGGTACGCAGGTGCTTTTTGAGCAACTGACCGAAGGTGATGAAATCGGGCTGGATGGCCCTTATGGCACAGCCTATCTACGCACCGATTCGCCGCGCGACATGGTTTGTGTCGCTGGGGGTTCGGGCTTGGCACCCATGATATCGATCAGCCGTGGTGCCGTTGAAGCGGGGCTACTGGTCGGCAAAAAACTGTATTTTTTCTATGGTGCTCGTACACCGCGCGATGTCTGCGGGGAGGAAATGCTGCGCGTTTTGGCGGGTTTCGGTGAGCAGATTGTTTATGTTCCCGTGGTTTCGGTTCCCGGCGACAAAGGGGAGTGGGGCGGCGAGACTGGGTTTGTGCATGATGCCGTGGTGCGCACCTTGCCGCGTGAACTGGTGAACTACGAGTTTTATTTTGCTGGGCCACCCCCAATGACGCAGGCCTTTCAAGAATTGCTGATGCTCAGCCATCAGGTGCCCTTTGAGCAGATTCATTTTGACCGCTTTTTTTGAAGTGTTTTTCAAAAATAGAAGGAGGCGAAATGGGTGATGTGAGCATCCATCTTCCCCAAGACGACAAAGACCAGACCATTCTTGCCCTTGGTGCCGACGACAACGTAGGCAACACACGTATTACCGAATACGTTCGCGCCAATTAAGGTTGCACACTCGCAGGACAGCAGAAGCACAAGTGACCGTTATCGCTTCTAAAAATTTTCCCCATCCTCTGATGGTTTTGGCGAGTTTAGGCTCGCCTTTTTTTGCTGGTATGCCCAGAACACGCAGAGATGGTCATGATGGTCGTTTTTTCATGCGAACTGGCCGGAGGCAGCTTGATACTACCTCATCGCAATCTGGCTTAATGGAGTGAGGATGGAAGCAGATTTGTTGTTGCCGTGCAGTAAAGTCCCCGCCTCAGTTAAAGGGGTGGCACTTGCATCCGACGATACGACCGAGGTTCGGCGGCAAAAGCTAGCACGCATTATTCTGGATGCCATGTACCAGTTCCTCGGTTTGCTGGACGTTAACGGGATTGTCCTAGAAATCAATCGCGCCGCACTGGAAGGGGCGGGTGTCAGCCTCGAAAACGTTATTGGAAAGCCTTTCTGGGAGGCGCGTTGGTGGGCCATTTCTGAAGAGTCAAGTCATCGCATACGCGAAATGGTCGAGCAGGCTAGGCTGGGGCAGTTTGTTCGCTGCGATATGGAAATTTATGGCGACCAGCAAGGGGAAAAAACGATTTTTGTCGATTTTTCGCTGATGCCCATTTTCGATGATAAAGGTCAGGTTGCTTTTCTCCTGCCCGAGGGGAGAAACATCACCGAAAAAATTGCCATTGAAGCTGAATTGACTCGCAAGAACGGCGAATTGCAACTGGCTCTGGAAAAGTTGCGAGAAATTGATGGTTTTAAAACAAAGTTCTTTGCCAACGTCAGTCACGAACTGCGCACACCTCTTGCGCTGATTCTTGGACCGGTCGACCAGCTTCTAAAGGAAAACAGCCAATTGGAGGCGAGAGAACGCTTCCGACTGACAGCCATCAAGCGCAACGCCCAGTCCCTGTTGCATCAGGTTAACGATCTGCTTGATTTGGCGCGGATTGACGCGTTGCAAATGCCTATGGCCTACGTTTGCGCCAATGTAATTGCCTTGTTGCGGGATGTGATGGCTACTTTCGCTGCGGCAGCGGAAGAAAAATCCATTACCTTGCTGATTGAAGGTCCGAGTGAACTCTATGCGGATATTGATCGGGCTAAATTGGCTCGGGTGATGGCCAACCTCGTCTCCAATGCCTTTAAATTTACGCCCGTCGGTGGTCGTATTTGCTGTTCGATCACACGTGTGGCGAATCGTCGATTTTTGTTGAGCGTACAAGACACCGGCCCGGGTGTGCCGTCACAAATGAAGGACCACATTTTTTCCCGTTTTACCCAAGGACAGGATGGCCTATCGGGGGGCGGAAGTGGCTTAGGCCTGAACATTGTCAAGGAATTCGTCGAGTTGCACTTCGGCACGGTCGTGGTTTTGGATGCACTGGGGGGCGGGGCGATCTTCCAAGTAGAAATGCCCATGCGTGCCCCGAAAGGGGTATTCGTCCGTGAGGGCAGTGATGAGGTTGGTTTGGCTGGCTATCAGCCTATTGATGTTTTTAAGCCTCACCATCAGGCCGTCAGCCATGACAAGCCGAGCAGTTGCCGGATTCTGGTGGTAGAGGACAACCCCGATTTGCGCCATTTTCTCTACGACGTACTGATTGACGACTACAACGTGATGCTGGCCGAGAGCGGTGCGATTGCGCTTTCGTTGGCACTGGAAAATCCGCCGGACCTCGTGATTACCGACCTCATGATGCCTTTTTTCGACGGCGAACAATTTGTTAGGGAGTTGCGTGCCAGTGCAGGTTTTCCCAATGTTCCCGTACTGGTGCTCTCGGCACGCGCCGATGACGCGCTGCGCGAAACCTTGTTGGGGGAATTGGTTCAGGACTACTTAACCAAACCCTTCTCGCCACTGGAGTTGCGGGCACGCGTCCGCAATTTGGTCATGGTGAAGCGCACGGTTGATATTCTTCAGAAGGAACTAAATTCTCAGGCTTCCGATGTGTGTGAATTAACCGCCGGTCTGGTGGCGAGCCGAAAATCATTGCAGGACGGTCTGGTGGCCTTGCAAATATCGGAGCGTCGCTGGCTGGGTTTGTATAAAAACACGGCGGTTGGCATTGCACTTACTGACAGAGAGGGGCGGATTCTGAATGCCAATCCGGCCTTGCAACGTATGCTCGGCTACGATGAGAACGATATTGTGGGTGTCTCGTTTGTCGAGATTTCAGAGGAGTCGCAGCGAGCGATGACCAAGCGCAATGTGCATGGCCTGTTTGATGGTGTCATTGATAACTACCACGTACAAAAGCGTTACGAGACCAAGACGGGCGGTTTTCTTTGGGCCAATGTGAGCGTTTCGTTGATTCCTGCCGTTGACCGAGAGGGGCCAAGATTGGCAGTGATTGTCGAGGATGTCAGCTCTCGCAAGCAGGCCGAGACTTCCCTTGCGAATACACAGGCAGAGCTGGCTAGGGTTTCCCGTTTCACGGCAATGGGCGAACTCGCTGCCTCTATCGCACACGAGGTCAATCAGCCCCTATCAGCAATTACCACCAATAGTCAGGCTGCCTTGCGCTGGCTGGCACGGGAAAAGCCCGACCTCGACGAGGTGGTGGCTGCCTTGAAGCGGGTTAACCGTGATGCCAGTCTGGCTGGGGATGTCATCACCCGTATTCGCAATTTTCTCAGTCGCGGGGGAATCAAGCGAGATGTGCTTGATATCGGGCGCATTCTTGATGATTTACTGCTGATGCTGCAAACCTTGTTGGGGGAATCAGGGGTCACGGTAGAGGTCTCAATTGCGCCGAATTTGCCTGTGTTACGGGCTGATTTTGTTCAGTTGCAGCAGGTTATGCTCAATCTGGTGGTTAATGCGGTGGATGCCATGCGCGATCCTGCGGTCAACACGCGTATTTTGACCATCTTGGTCACCGCAAGTGTGACCGAGGGGGCTGTATTTCGCTTTAGTGATACGGGGCTGGGCATTACACCCGCCATGCAAGAGCAAATATTCGATGCCCTGTTCTCAACCAAGCGTGATGGCCTTGGCATGGGGCTGGCGATTAGCCGTTCCATCATCGAAAATCATGGGGGGTGGTTGCGGCTGGAAACAATGATCGGCCCCGGTGCTCACTTTGTATTCAATATTCCGAACAGCCAATGACGACCAGCCTGACTTCAGAAACCCCGATTGTTTATGTCGTCGATGATGATGCCTCTGTTCGTGAATCTCTGAGCAGTCTGATGCGCTCGGCGGGCATGGCGGTAGAGGTGTTTGCCTCACCTTTTGATTTTCTTGCAAAGGAGAAACTCGGCGACTTGTCCTGTCTCGTCCTCGATGTGCGTATGCCAAGCTTGGATGGACTGGCACTACAGCAGAGAATGACCACGCTGGGCGTAGAGATACCGATCATTTTCATTACCGGTCACGGTGATGTGCCTGTCGCGGTTCGTGCCATGAAGGCCGGCGCGATTGACTTCCTGAACAAGCCTTTCGATGACACCGACTTGTTGGATGCCATTGCGGTTGCGCTGTTGCGGGTGAGCTCAACGGTGAATGAGCGTACTGAACTGGCAAGTTTGCGCCAGCGTTTTGACACACTGACCCCCCGAGAAAAACAGATTATGCGTGCGGTGGCTCAAGGCAAACAGAACAAGGCGATTGCCTATGATTTGACTGTTACGGAAAGCACCGTAAAAGTACACAAGCACAATGCCATGGCGAAAATGAATCTCAGGTCCATTGCCGAATTGACCTTAGCGATTCAGCGGCTAAAAACCTGACCGTGGCACTCGGAAGAGTCCAGACCACTACATTCAGCCCATTCGGTCAAGCCACCCCACCTCACCCTAAGCCCACCCAATCCACCGTCACCCGCCGCACTTGCCGCCACCCCTGCACCGTATCCGTCGGCAGGCCATAAATTATCGGCAATATTGGCGACGCTGGGGTTGCCGACGGGATGAAAGCGGTCGATTTTCAGAGGCTGGCTGGCATCGCTGAGCTCGGGGTCGAGGGTAAACAGGTGCAGAGCAGAAGGACACCACGCGGCAGCGTTAGGCGGTCAAATTCAGCGGGATACGGCGGTAAATCAGGCTGCGCTGAAACAGGACTTCGCCATCCGCCAAGGGGCTGCCAACGGTGGCAATGCGGTGAAACGCATAGCGCACATCTTCGAGCATTAACCATGCGGGGATGGGCTGGTCTTGATAGCGTCCCACGGCTTCTTCGGAGGCGACAAAGCGGCTGACATCGGGCAAGGGCAATGCCGCTGCAGGAGGGTTGTCGGTCTCGGTGCTGGCGGGGGTGGCCGTCGCAGCGGGCAGTTTGGGGGCTTCGTAACGCCATGCCCGAGCTTCGCGGTCATCGCGCAGCGGGGTGGGCAGGGTGCGGCGCAGCCACCATGCCAATATCCAGTTGGGCAGGGCGACTTTGTGGACTTCTTTGTCGTCGGTAATGATGCAGGTCACCCCAAAGCTAAAATCACACTGGGGGCAGGTGGCTTTGGCAGCAATCACAATCCGGTCTTGCACCAAGCGCACTTCACCGTGCATGTGCTCGCTGCCCACCACATGCCGACAACGCGGGCAGTGTTTGGCAAAGCGGCTGACGGTTTGCCCGTTGGCAAAACGCAGGGGAAGTTGGCGCGAAAGGGGGGGAGCTGGGGGCATAGTCATCGGTCTCTGTTTGGCACTGAGTTTAGCAGATGGCTTGGTTTGACCAACACGGTCTGCTGGGCGGGGTGCGCCGCCGACCAGCCTGCGAATGGGGAAGAGCCGCATGGCGGGAGGTCTCGCCGTGCGGCGGCACTTGATTTAATCGTGCGGCGGCACTTGGTTTTAATAGTGCGGCGGCACTTCCTGAGCAGGGTCAAGGGCAATGCCCTGACTGCGCAAGCTGTGCTGCAGCTGTTCGGACAAAGCGGCAAATTCGCGCTCTAGCCGGTCTATGCGCTGCTGCTGGCGGCTGACGGTCAGGTTGAGCGCGTCAATCCAATCGTCTTGTTCCGCCAAGCGCAAGGTCAGCTCCACCCAGTTGGGGTCGTCTGCCAGTGAGGGGGGCGCGGTCATACGGCGGCAAAGGCGCGACGTGCCGCCGCCAGCGTAGCTTCGATGTCGTCGGCGGTGTGCGCAGCGGAAACAAAACCAGCCTCAAAAGCCGAGGGCGCAAGGTAAATGCCTTCGCTGAGCATGTGGTGGAAAAAGCGGTTAAACGCGGCTTTGTCGGCGGTCATCACCTCGGCGTAGCGGGTGGGCACGCGCGGGCTGAAATACAAGCCAAACATGCCGCCCACACGGTCAGCGCAACATGCCACACCGGCTTCTTGCGCGGCGGTACGCAGCCCTTCCACCAGCTGCTGGGCTTTGTCTGCCAAGCCTTGGTAAAAGTCGGGAGCTTGAATCAGTTTCAGCGTGGCCAAGCCTGCTGCCACGGCGACAGGGTTGCCGGAGAGCGTGCCCGCTTGGTACACCGCGCCCAGCGGGGCGATGCAGGCCATGATGTCCGCTCGCCCACCAAAGGCACCAATCGGCATCCCCCCGCCGACCACTTTGCCGAGGGTGGTCAAATCAGGCCGAATGCCATGCAGCGACTGTGCGCCGCCCAGTGCGACGCGGAAGCCGGTCATCACTTCGTCGTAAATCAACACGGTGCCGTGCTGGGTACAGAGGGTGCGCAGGGTCTGCATAAATTCGGCACTAGGGCGCACCAAGTTCATGTTGCCGGCAAACGGCTCCAGAATCACGCAGGCAAGGGTGTCGCCCAATTGGGCAAAGGTCTCGGTGAGCTGCGCGACGTTGTTGTAGTCCAGCACCAAGGTGTGGCGGGTAAAGTCCGCCGGTACGCCGCCAGACGACGGGGTGCCGCAGGTCAGCAGGCCGGAGCCGGCCTTGACCAACAGGCTGTCAGAATGCCCGTGGTAGCAGCCTTCAAACTTCACAATAGTGTCGCGACCGGTAAAGCCGCGAGCCAAGCGAATCGCGCTCATGGTGGCTTCTGTGCCCGACGACACCAGCCGCACCGATTCAATCGACGGCACCAGTTTGACGATTTCTTCGGCAATCAGAATTTCAGCTTCGGTGGGTGCGCCAAACGACAAGCCATGCTCGGCAGCGGCTTGGACGGCGTGAATCACGTCGGGATGGGCATGGCCGACAATGGCGGGGCCCCATGAGCCCACATAGTCGATATAGCGTTTGCCATCAACATCCCAGACATACGCCCCTTTGGCGCGTTCAAAAAACACCGGTGTGCCGCCCACGCTGCCAAAAGCACGCACTGGCGAATTCACCCCACCTGGAATGGTACGGCGGGCACGGTCAAACAAAACTTGGTTACGGCTAGTCATGGGCTTGGGCATCCTAAGCGAGGTTTTCTGGCCAGCGAGGGTAAGGGTGCTGGCTCAGGTGTGCATTGGTAAAACGACCATCGTGGGTGACTTCTTCGCCGACCCAATCGGGCAAGGGAAAGTCGGTTTCTTCGTGGTCCAGTTCGAGTTCGGCGAGGACAAGGCCGGCGTTGTCGCCAAAGTATTCGTCCACTTCCCATTCGTGCCCGCCGACCCAGACACGGTGGCGGTTTTTTTCGATGGTCTGCGGACACAGCTGGGCGAGCATCAGCTCGGCATCGGCGAGGGGAATGGAGTATTCAAATTCGTGGCGGGAGAGGTTGCTAATCATCCCTTTGACGGTAAGCCAAGCGGCCTCACCCGCCACCCGCACCCGTACTACCCGTGTTTTTTCGACGGACAAGAAGCCTTGCTTCATCCGCTGCGGCTGCGCTTGCCGCCAGCCGTCGCCAATCACCCGAAAGCGGCGTTCGATTTCCATGGGCATGGGGGGATTCCTTACGTTTGTGCCACATCGCACGAAATTAAAACAAGCCACGCGGGGTGGCTGACCGGCAAAACCACGGCGGGCGGGGTACTTGCCTGTGGGGCTGGTTTTAGCTTTCGCTGCGTCGCCCGCCACCACCCCGTCCGACGGAGGGGAATGTAGCCAAGACCGCAGCGATTGCGTTTTTTGTGCACATTTTGCTTTGGCTCACCCACGTCTCGCCGACCGTAAACAGGCTCTAAAACGGCTTGGCAATCACCAGCACCGTCACCGCCAGCAAAATCAAAACAGGGACTTCGTTAAAGAACCGAAACCACACATGGCTACGGGTGTTGCGCTCGGCCAAAAACGCCACCAAAAACTGCCGACACGCCCAGTGATAGCCAACCAAACCCAACACCAGTACCAGCTTGGCGTGCAGCCAGCCGCCGCTGACACCGTAGCCCAGCCACAGCACCAAACCCAGCGCCAGCGCGATGCCGGCCAGCGGGGTCATAAAGCGATACAGCTTGTTGGCCATCAACTGAAGCCGCGCCAGCTCACTGGCTTCGGTGGCCATGGCCAAATTGACAAAAATACGCGGCAGGTAAAACAGACCGGCAAACCACGCCACCACAAAAAATAGGTGGAAGGCTTTGATATACAAATAGGTCATGGCTTAGAAGCTCACCATCTCAAAATCGGTTTTACGCACGCCGCACTCGGGGCAGGTCCAGTTCATCGGCACGTCTTCCCAGCATGTCCCTGGCGGGATGCCGTCTTCTGGGTGACCAGCCGCTTCGTCATAGATAAAGCCACACACGAGGCACATCCAAGTTTTCATCATTCCACCCACGTCCTAAAGCGTAAAATGGCATTGTATAACTTTTCTGCACTGAGCCGACCTTGACCCCTATCGCCCCCACCCCGCCTATTGTGATGACTTTTGCTGGTGCCGACCCCTCTGGGGGCGCGGGCATCCAAGCTGATTTGCTCACGCTTGCAAGCCTTGGCTGCCACCCGCTGTCCGTGATTACGGCGATTACCGTGCAAGACACCCGCAGCGTCGAAAGCTTCTTGGTGATGGACCCAGAATGGGTATCTGACCAAGCGCGTTTTTTGCTGGAAGACATGCCGGTTGCGGCGTTTAAAGTCGGGATGATAGGCAGTGCCGATAACGTCGCCGTGATTGCGAGTATTGCCGCCGATTACCCCGATATTCCGCTGATTCTCGACCCTGTTTTGGCCTCGGATGGCGGCGACCCCTTGGCCGATGAGGAGCTACTCGAAGCCATCCGCGATATTTTGTTGCCGCTGACCACGCTGATTACGCCCAATCTGCCGGAAGCCCGCCGCCTTGCGGCCACCCAACCCGACGAAGAAGACGACCTAGACCAAGAAACCGCCGCCCATCGCTTGTTAGCCGCAGGGGCAGGGGCGGTGCTGATTACCGGTACGCACGACAACACCATCAAGGTTTACAACACGCTCTACACCCACAACGGCATTGCCCGCCGCGATAGCTGGGCGCGGCTTCCCCACCGTTACCACGGCTCGGGCTGCACGCTGGCGGCGGCGATTGCAGGGGCGATGGCCACCGGCTTGCCGCTGTCTGAAGCAGTGCGTGAAGCGCAAGAATACACATGGCAAACGCTGCGCCACAGCTACCGCCCTGGTATGGGACAGTCGATTCCCGACCGGCTCTTTTGGGCGCGGGAATCGACTGCGCTGACCCCCGCCGAGGCCACGCCCGCAGACACGGCCGCCGCCAACATGCCACCCACGGCAGCTGAATAATGGCAGGGCTGTATCTGATTACCCCCGACACGGCAGACACCCCTAGGCTGGTGGCGCAAGTCACAGCGGCGTTGTCTGGCGGCGGCGTTGGGGTGCTGCAATACCGGAACAAATCGACCGATGCGGCATTACGACTGACCCAAGCCCGCGCCCTGCGGCAGCTAACCCTCGCCAGCGGTACGCGGCTGGTCATCAATGACGACGTGGCTTTGGCGCAAGCAGTGGCCGCCGATGGCGTGCATTTGGGGCGCGAAGACGGGGAATTGGCAGCGGCGCGTGCCCAGCTTGGGGTTGACGCATGGCTAGGAGCCTCGTGCTACGCCGACTTGAACTTGGCTCGCCGTGCGGTGGCAGCGGGGGCCAGCTATGTGGCCTTTGGCGCGATGTATCCCTCGGCGACCAAGCCGCTGGCTCCGGTTGCGCCCTTGTCGGTGCTGGCGGCTGCACGCGCCTTGGGGGTGCCGGTGGTGGCGATTGGGGGGATTACCCCTGCCACGGCGGCGACCGCTGTGGCGGCGGGGGCGGATTGGCTGGCGGTGATAGGCGCGGTGTTTGAGGCCGCCGACCCTGCGGCAGCGGTACAGGCGTTTTTACGGCAGATGGCAGCGATGGATTAAGAACGTGTTCAAAGAGGCTGTGCCGGTGTTTTAGCCCCCACTCATCCGGCTTCGCTGCCTCACCGGCAGGAGGGGCAGCAGCAATGATTTGCCTAGCCCGAAAGACTACGCCGCACAGGGTTTAACTTTTATTCCCCTCCCGTGGCGGGATACGCCGGAGGCGGGGGAATTGCCTTTGGGTTTTAGCTCTAGCTGCGTCGCCAACAACCACCCCGTCTGGCGTTGCCCCCCCACGCCGATGGAGGGGAATAAAAGCGGCGGCGATATCGCCCACGCCGCCCGTAGGTCGCGGCTTTAGCCCGACAGCAGCACGGCTGATACACCCCATTCCTGCGCCC
>CALMOJ010000076.1 GCA_937871815.1 uncultured Neisseriales bacterium | reverse complement strand
ATAGCCCAGCGGAGTACGCCGACAAAGTCGTGGCACTGGTCAACGACCTGCCCAAGCTTGCCGCCCTGCGCCACGGGTTACGCGAACGGGTAGCGGCCAGCCCCCTGCGTGACGGCCCTCGGTTTGCTGCACACTTTGGCGCGGCGTTGCGGGGGATGTGGGGGGCGTGGCAAACGGGGATGGATGGCTAAAGGCTGGCCTTTGCCGCACATCGCCCTTGATTTTCTATACGGGTGAAAAAACCGCGTAGAAAATCGCTTCTCTCAGCCGTCTCCACCGACCTACGCCCAAGCGGGGTTAAGCACCTGAATTAAAAATGCTTTCCTAACGAAATAGTGCTTAAAAACGACCATACCCACCACACCACAATCCCTTTTTTATAAAAAATAAGCGGTTTTTTACACAAAGTGCTTGACGGTTGTTGGGGGCATCTGTAAATTACGCATCTCTTGTTGTTCAGCAAGTTTTGTCGGGGCGTAGCGCAGTCCGGTAGCGCACCTGGTTTGGGACCAGGTGGTCGTGAGTTCGAATCCCACCGCCCCGACCATTCTCCTGAATAGCAACCAGTTTTTAAGACGGCACGGTTAAGTGCCCGTAGCTCAACCGGATAGAGCATCGGCCTTCTAAGCCGGCGGTTACAGGTTCGATTCCTGTCGGGCACACCACTCAGTGCGGGGTGTTCTGACGGTTTTAACCGTACATGGTTTTCGGTGGTGGGTATAGCTCAGTTGGTAGAGCCCTGGATTGTGATTCCAGTTGTCGTGGGTTCGAGTCCCATTATCCACCCCACAGAATTAAAGCAAAGGGCTTACAGCGATGTAAGCCCTTTTTCTATTGGCGCAAAGTGACCCTACGATGACCTCAATCCTGCCAGACCCCAGACGCTATCCCCGCGTTAATCCTGCCAACGACCTGATTCGCCAAACCATGGGCTTGCTCACCGAGCGCGAAGCGGGTTTGGCACTGACCCGCGCCGAAGCACTCAAAGACACGCTACGCGCCCTGTTTGAAGCCGATGACCATGTCGCTTGGCAAGAGGCTCTCGACCAAGTGCCGTCCCAAGAGGTTTACAAAGCCCTGTGGCAAGCCGGTCTGGATGTCGTCGCACAGCCGGTGGGCACTATCCGCCATGCGGTGATTTTTGCGCTGCCGGTGATTTTGGTCGCAGGCTGCAAAACCCAAGCCCACCTGCCCGCGCAGCTGGCCGATGTCCAAGCCCTGACGCAGCTGTTGCAGGCGCAAGGCGTGATTGCCGACGGTGCAGAATGCCAGCTTTCGGGCAAGTTGATACACCCCAATGCCTTGGCAACCCTCACCTTTCCGCAGCTGTTCCGCTTTACCCGCAACTTGGTGGATGCCGGACGCGGCCTGCCAGTGGCCCTAGAGGGCGACCCCGTCCCCGCCAAAGACGACGGCGTGTTTTTGCGCTTTGTAGTGGGCGTGGCCATGCACAATGGCGATGCCAATCCGCCCATCCGCTTGGGCGGCACCACCGGCGCATGGGGCATGGCGGCCATGAAGCTGTTCTCTGAGCAGCTCAAAACACCGAATGTCACCCTGTTCCCCATTCCTCGTGCGCCAATGCTGTTGCCAGAAGCCTTGCGCCAAGGCCAATTGGCACGCAAAGAAGTGGACTTACAGTGCTTCTCCAGCAACATGATTCGCAAGCTGCGTGAACACTCCGTGCCGATTACCGCCATTGCCTGCGCCCACGACAACAACGAGCTGCGCTTTACCATCAGCACCCCCAAAGACGACAAGAATTGGCTGGCACACGTTTGGCCACTCGCGCCGCTGGATTCGGTAGAGCGCATTGCCGAAGGCTTTAGCGGCTTGATGGCAGAGTGCCAAATCGAAGACACCCGCTTGGTTGAAGCCGTCCAGCCCGACCAAGAAAACGGCATCCCCTACTTTGTCACCGTGGACGATGCGCAGTTTTCAGCTGTTCGCCACTAATTGCACGATTTAATTCATCGCGCCGCTGCAAACCATTCACACGTCAAACGGGTGGCGGCGGCGTAAATTGGGGTAAAATTCCGCCCTAGCCCTTTTTTGCACTGGAAGAATACGATGTTTGCCGCAGACCAGACCCTTCATGTTTTTGATCCCGAACTCGCCGCCATGATGGACGCGGAATACCGCCGTCAAGAAGCCCATGTCGAGTTGATTGCTTCGGAAAACTACGTCAGCCCCGCCGTCATGGAAGCCCAAGGCTCCGTCCTGACCAATAAATACGCCGAAGGCTATCCCAGCAAGCGTTACTACGGCGGCTGCGAATTTGTTGACCAAGCCGAGCAACTGGCGATTGACCGCCTCAAAGCCCTGTTCGGAGCAGAATACGCCAACGTTCAGCCGCATTCTGGCTCGCAAGCCAACCAAGCGGTGTATGTGTCGGTACTGAAGCCTGGCGATACCATTTTGGGCATGAGCTTGGCACACGGCGGCCATCTGACCCACGGCGCATCGGTCAATATCTCCGGCAAGCTCTACAACGTCGTGCCTTATGGCCTGAACGACCACGAAGAAATCGACTACGACGAAGTGGCGCGTTTGGCGCGTGAACACAAGCCGAAGATGATTGTGGCCGGTGCTTCTGCCTACGCCCTCGAAATCGACTGGGCACGCTTCCGCGCCATCGCCGACGAAGTCGGTGCGTATCTGTTTGTTGACATGGCGCACTATGCCGGTTTGATTGCGGGCGGCGAATACCCTAACCCCGTGCCTTTTGCCGACTTTGTCACCACCACCACCCACAAAACCCTGCGCGGACCACGGGGCGGGGTGATTCTGGCCAAGGCCGAGCACGAAAAAGCCCTGAACTCGGCGATTTTCCCGTGTTTGCAAGGCGGCCCACTGATGCACGTCATCGCCGCCAAAGCCGTAGCCTTCAAAGAAGCCGCTTCGGCAGAGTTCAAAGCCTACGCCAAGCAAGTCAAAGTCAACGCCAGCGCAATGGCCGATGAGCTGACCAAGCGCGGTTTGCGCATTGTGTCGGGTCGCACCGAAAGCCATGTGTTCTTGGTAGATTTGCGCCCCAAAGCCATCACCGGCAAGGCCGCAGAAGCCGCCTTGGGTCTGGCGCATATCACCGTCAACAAAAACGCCATCCCCAACGACCCAGAAAAGCCATTCGTAACCTCTGGCATTCGCATTGGCTCACCCGCCATGACTACCCGTGGCTTTGGCGAAACCGAAGCCCGCACCTTGGCTAACCTGATTGCCGACGTGCTGGACAACCCTGCCGACGAAGCCAATCTTGCTAATGTGGCGGCGCAGGTTAAGGCACTGACCGCTCGCTTCCCTGTGTATGGCCGTTAATCTGCAAAACTAACGCCCTCGCCGCACAAAAAAAGGCAACACGTTCTTCGTGTTGCCTTTTTTCTTGGCGCGTCCCGCAGAGGCGAGCGACAAAAGCACGCGCCCTCTCTGAGGGATTCAACTTACTCCGCCGGAGTCAGGCTCGGGGCAGGCTGGTTTTTAAGCTGCACAATTTCGTTTTCGCTAGGCCGCCACTCGCTTTGCAAACGCCAGCGGTCTTGGCTGTCTTGCACTCGCACAAACCAATGTGCAGCAGAAGGCAGGGTCATTTCCCCGACGTAGAAGCCTTGCCCAGCCAGTTTAAGGTTCACGGTGCGGTCATGCTCTGGCAAGGTAGGATGCAGCATCAACAGCGTCAGGGTGTCAGGTGCAGCTTGGTCAGGGCTGTTCAGCATCACCCGTACGTTTTTGCCGTTGTCCCCAAACATCACCTGTCCAGACAGATGCAAACGCACCGCTTCGTTATCACGGCTGAGTTCGATGTTGATTTCTTTGCCGCGCTTGTAATAGTCATCGTTAACCAAGGGGTCGGCGGTACGTACCGCAATCACCATCGTGATAATGGCCGCAATCACCACAATCAATGGCCCCGAAATAAGCAGCCAAGGCCAGCGTTGTTTATACCAAGGAAGGGAAGCAGGGGTCATCAAAGCATTCCTGTAAAAAAGCAGAGCGGGAGGGTCAGGGGGCGCAGCTAAAAAAGCTGTTCCCGCCATAATAAAAGGCGGCGCAAGTGTAGCACTCCTACCCACGGGAAGGCGCGCAGCCCGTCGGGGTCGCCAAACAAAAACGCCCCAACTTCTTGATAATCACAACGGCAAATGCCCTTCCTTTATCCACTGAACGGCCGAATCTGCACCACGAGCACGACTGCGTAGGATTTTGCCATCCCCTGAACACCCCATCCCCAAAACGCGGAATAAAGCCGCATACGCTATAATTGCCGGTTATTTCCGCCCTTTTTATCTGCCGTTTTCAGGATAGCCGCCATGCTCGAAACCGAAGTAATCAACCAAATTGATGCCAAATTAACCGACCTCGCCGCCCGTAATGACGAAATTCGGAGGTATCTTTGACTACCCCGACAAGCAAGAACGCCTAGAAGAAGTCTCCCGCCTGACCGAAGACCCCGATATTTGGAACGATGCCAAACGGGCGCAAGAGCTGGGGCGCGAGAAAAAAGCCCTAGAAGATGTGGTGCTGGTCATTGATACCCTGACCCAAACCTTGGCCGATAGCCGCGAGCTGTTCGACATGGGGCGTGCGGAAGAAGACGAAGACACCCTCGTGGCCGTCCAAGCCGACCTCGCCACCGCCGAAGCCACCCTCGGCACCCTCGAATTCCGCCGGATGTTCTCCAACCCGATGGACCCCAACCACTGCTTTATCGACATTCAATCTGGCGCGGGCGGCACCGAGGCGCAAGACTGGGCTTCGATGCTGCTGCGGATGTTTTTGCGCTACTGCGAACGCAAAAACTTCAAAGTCGAAGTGTTGGAAGAGTCCGAGGGCGAAGTGGCCGGCATTAAGAGCGCGACCATCAAGGTCGATGGCGACTACGCCTACGGCTATTTGCGCACCGAAGTGGGCGTGCATCGCTTGGTCAGAAACAGCCCGTTTGACAGCAACAACCGCCGCCAAACCTCGTTTGCCAGCGTGTTTGTGTACCCTGAAGTCGATGACTCTATCGACATCGACATCAACCCTGCCGACCTGCGCATTGATACCTACCGTGCTTCTGGGGCGGGGGGGCAGCACATTAACAAAACCGATTCAGCGGTGCGGATTACCCACTTGCCGACCAATATCGTGGTGCAGTGCCAAAACGACCGCTCGCAGCACAAGAACCGCGCCGAAGCGATGAGTATGCTCAAAGCCCGTCTCTACGAGCTGGAGCTGCGCAAGCGCAACGAAGAGAAGCAAGCCCTCGAAGACAGCAAAACCGATGTGGGCTGGGGGCATCAAATCCGCTCGTATGTGTTCGACCAATCGCGCGTCAAAGACCTTCGCACCAATGTGGAAGTCGGCAACGTCAAAGGGGTGATGGATGGCGACCTTGATATTTTTATCGAAGCTAGCCTGAAACAAGGCGTGTAAACCCGCCTCCTGCCCCTCTCTCCCCCTCAATTGTTAGCGTAAGGATTCATGGCTATGACCGAACAAAACCAAACCACTGAACAGCCCGCACAAGACGAAAACCAAATCATGGCAGAGCGTCGCCAAAAGCTGGCGTTGATGCGCCAAGCCGGCGTGGCTTTTCCGAATGACTTTGTCCGCGACGATTTTTCGGCGGATTTGCACAGCCGCTACGACGGCCTAGACAAGCCTCAGCTCGAAGCCGAAGCCATTACTGTCAGCGTGGCCGGCCGGATGATGCTGAAACGGGTGATGGGCAAAGCCAGCTTTGCCACCGTGCAAGACGGCACAGGGCGCATCCAGTTTTACATTAGCCGCGACAATATCGGTGAAGCCACCTACGCCGCGTTTAAGACGTGGGACATGGGCGACATTATTGGGGCACGGGGCACGCTGATGAAAACCAATACCGGCGAGCTGTCGGTGCTGGTCAGCGAGCTGCGTTTGCTGACCAAGTCCCTGCGCCCGCTGCCGGACAAATTCCACGGCCTCGCCGACCAAGAACAAGTCTACCGTCAGCGGTATGTGGATTTGATTAGCAATGACCTGTCCCGCAGCACGTTTATTAAGCGTTCCAAAATTGTGCAAACCATCCGTGAAGTGATGGTGGAGCAGCGTTACCTTGAAGTCGAAACCCCGATGATGCACGCCATCCCTGGCGGCGCAACGGCCAAACCGTTTGTCACCCACCATAACGCCCTCGACATGCCGCTGTTCCTACGCGTCGCGCCCGAGCTATATCTGAAGCGGCTGGTGGTCGGTGGCTTGGAGCGGGTATTCGAAATCAACCGCAATTTCCGCAACGAAGGGATGAGCACCCGCCATAACCCTGAGTTCACCATGATTGAGTTCTACGAAGCGTATAGCGGCTACGAACGCATGATGGAAATGACCGAGACGCTGATTCGCCGCTGTGCAGAAGCCGCGTGCGGCACCACGGTGGTGAGCTACAACGGGCGTGAAGTTGACCTCAGCAAGCCGTTTGACCGCTTCACCATTACCCAAGCCATCCAGCACCACAACCCTGAATACACCGATGCCCAATTGGCCGATGCGGCGTGGGTGACGGCGGAAATCAAAAAGCTGGGCGAAAAGCTACCGCCTGCCCCAGGGTTGGGCAGCTTGCAGCTGGCCTTGTTTGAAGCCTGTGCTGAAAGCAAGCTGTGGAATCCCACGTTTATCATCGACTACCCCGTGGAAGTCTCGCCGCTGGCGCGAAGCTCGGATGCCGACCCCGCCATCACCGAGCGGTTCGAGCTGTTTATTGTCGGGCGCGAGCACGCCAACGGTTATTCGGAGTTGAACGACCCCGAAATCCAATCTGCCCGCTTTATGGCACAAGTCGCCCAGAAAGATGCGGGCGATGATGAGGCGATGCACTACGATGCCGACTATATCCGCGCCATGGAATACGGCCTGCCCCCCACCGGCGGCTGCGGCATTGGCATTGACCGCTTGGTGATGCTGCTGACCGATAGCCCGTCGATTCGGGATGTGATTCTGTTCCCGCAGATGCGCCGCGAGTAAGCCGCAGCCGCCCTCCTCGGCAGACAAAAACGCCCCCGCCTTCTAGCGCAAGGCGGGGGCGTTTTGTGTGGTGAATCGCTTTGGGAGGGCTCAATACCTAAACCCTAATCCGCCACATGCTGCGCGACAAAAGCCTTGATGGCCGCCACATCGGCGGGCATGACTTCAAACCGCTGTGGCAGGCTTTCGATATTCTCGTAGCCCGCAGGGCGGGGTGGGTCACGGTCGAGGGCTTCGCGGATGGTGGCTTCAAACTTGGCGGGCAAGGCCGTTTCCAAGCAAATCAGCGGCACGCCGACTTCGCGGTGTGCCAAGCCCACTTTCAGCCCGTCGGCGGTGTGGGTATCCACCATCACACCATACTGCTCAAAAGCGAGGCGGATGGTGGCCAAGCGGTCGGCGTGGGTGCTCTTGCCGGAGACAAAGCCAAATTCGCTGGCGATTTTCGGGAAGAGCGGGGAGGCGGACAGGTCGAACAGCCCTTGCTCGTCCACGGCCTGCCACAAGCTGCGGACTTGCGCGGCATCACGTCCCACCAAGTCAAAAATAAACCGCTCAAAGTTGGACGCTTTGGAAATGTCCATCGAGGGGCTGGAGGTTTGCCATGTTTCAGCGGTGCCGCGCACTTTGTAGCGACCGGTGCGGAAGAACTCGTCCAGCACGTCGTTTTCGTTGGTGGCAACAATCAGCTTTTTAATCGGCAAGCCCATCATACGGGCAATGTGGCCGGCGCAGACGTTGCCAAAATTGCCGGAGGGCACGCTAAAGCTGACCTGTTGGGTGTTGTCGGTGGTGGCGGCAAAATAGCCCTTAAAGTAATACACCACTTGCGCCACAACCCGTGCCCAGTTAATCGAATTGACCGTGCCAATGCGGTATTTCGCCTTAAACGCGTGGTCGTTCGAGACGGCTTTAACGATGTCTTGGCAGTCATCAAACACACCATGCACCGCCAAATTGAAAATATTGGGGTCTTGCAGGCTGAACATTTGCGCGGTTTGGAACGGGCTCATTTTGGCGTGGGGCGACAGCATAAACACACGGACACCGGCTTTGCCGCGCATCGCATATTCGGCTGCCGAGCCGGTATCGCCCGAGGTCGCACCCAGAATATTCAGCGTGTCGCCATTTTTGGCGAGGGCGTATTCAAACAAATTGCCCAGCAACTGCATGGCCATGTCTTTAAACGCCAACGTAGGACCGTTGGACAATTCCAAGATAAACACGCCGTCTTCCAGCTTTTTCAGCGGGGTGATGTCATCACTGCCATAGGTCGCACGGGTGTAGGTCTTGTTGATAATGGCTTGCAGGTCGGCTGCGGGGATGTCGTCGGCAAAGCGGCGAATAATCGCAAAGGCCAGCTCGGCGTAATTCATGCCACGCATGGCGGTCAACTCGGCAGGGCTAATCTGGGGATAGCTTTCGCACATCGCCAAGCCGCCGTCGGGCGCAAGCCCTGCCAGCAAAATGTCAGAGAACGTGGCAGGGGTCATGCCCCCGCGCGTGCTGATGTATTTCATGTTTTTGACTCGGTAAGGGGGCGCGATAACGCGGGGCAATCGGGGGGCTGAAGACACGCCCCGATTGCCCCGCGTTCGCTAGAACGTAAACAGGTTCTTAGGGCAATTAGCTGTTCAGGGCTTCCATCCGCAGACGGGTGACGGCACCGGTCACGCTGTCCAAGGCTTCGATTTGGGCGATGGCGGCATTGACGCGCTTTTCAACCACGCTATGGGTCAGCAGCACAATTTCGGCCTCGGCTTCGCGCTCGCTGCCCTTTTGAATCAGGGCTTCGATGGAAATGCCTTCACGCGCCAAAATCTGGGTCAGTTCAGCCAGTACACCCGCACGGTCAATCACGTTGACGCGCAGGTAGTAGGAGCTAACCACTTCATCAATCGGCAGAATGCGCAAATCGGCGAGCTGGTCGGGCTGGAAGGCCAGATGCGGCACGCGGTGCTCGGGGTCAGCGGTGGCCAAACGCGCCACGTCGATAATGTCGGCCACTACGGCAGAAGCGGTCGGCAAACTGCCTGCCCCTGCGCCGTAGTACATGGTCGCGCCGACGGCATCGCCCTTCACCATCACCGCGTTCATCACGCCGTTGACGTTGGCAATCAGACGCGCTTCAGGAATCAGGGTGGGGTGAACGCGCAGCTCTACGCCTTCTGCGGTGCGGCGGGTAATGCCCAGCAGCTTGATGCGATAGCCCAGCTCTTCGGCGTAGCGAATATCACGGGCGGTCAGCTTGCTGATACCTTCGAGGTAGGCCTTGTCAAACTGCATGGGGATGCCGTAGGCAATGGCCGCCATGATGGTCAGCTTGTGTGCGGCATCGTGGCCTTCGATGTCGAAGGTGGGGTCGGCTTCGGCGTAGCCCAAGCGTTGGGCTTCGGCCAGCACATCGGCAAAGGCCGAGCCTTTTTCGCGCATTTCGGTCAGGATAAAGTTGGAGGTGCCGTTGATAATGCCGGCAATCCATTCGATGCGGTTGGCAGACAAGCCTTCACGCAGGGCTTTGATGATGGGAATCCCACCCGCCACAGCGGCTTCAAAAGCCACGATGACCCCTTTGGCTTGGGCACGGGCAAAGATTTCGTTGCCGTGCTCGGCCAGCAGCTTTTTGTTGGCGGTCACAACGTGCTTGCCGCTGTCGATGGCCGCCAATACCAGTTCTTTGGCGATGCCGGTGCCGCCAATCAGCTCAATCACAATGTCGATATCAGGGTGACGCGCCACGGCAAAGCCATCAGCAACCACTTCTACGCCTTCGCCAACCACTTGGCGGGCGTATTCAAGGTCAAGGTTGGCGGCCATGGTGAGCACAATATCGCGCCCGACGCGGCGGCTGATTTCAGCGGCGTTGCGTTTCAAGACGGTGGCGGTGCCGCTACCCACAGTGCCTACACCCAAAAGCCCTACACGGATTGGTTCCATCAAATATTTCCTTCTTTCATTCAATCAAAATGAACCCCACCGCAAGGTGGTGGGGCGCAGTGCGTTGTTAGAGCCTGTTTGCGAACGAGCGAACGACGGGTCAGCCAAAGCGAAATTCGGAAAAAAAGGCCGTTGGAACTGAATCCACACGCATTTTTTACGAATTTCAACGCAGACTCACCCGAGTCTCGCAGGCTTTGAACAGGTTCTTATTCGTCTGTGCCATGCCGACGGCGGTAGCCCTGTAAGAAACGTGCGAGGCGAGAAATCGCATCGCGCAAATCGTCCTCGTGCGGCAAAAACACAAGGCGGAAGTGGTCAGGATAGGGCCAGTTAAAACCGCTGCCCTGTACCAGCAAAACCCGCTCGGCTTCGAGCAGCTCACAGATAAAGGCTTGGTCGTCCTCAATCGGATACATCATCGGGTCCAGCCGAGGGAACATATACAGTGCCGCTTTGGGCTTGACGCACGTCACCCCAGGAATGGCGGTAATCAGCGCGTGTGCCAAGTCGCGTTGGCGGCAGATGCGTCCGGTGGGCGCGACCAAGTCGTTGATGCTCTGATAGCCGCCCAGCGCGGTTTGAATCGCCCACTGCCCTGGTACGTTGGCACACAGCCGCATCGAGGCCAGCATATCCAGCCCTTCGATATAGTCTTTCGCGCCGCGTTTATCGCCGGACACCACCATCCAGCCGGCACGGTAGCCGCACGAGCGGTAGTTTTTAGACAGCCCGTTAAAGGTCAGGGTGAGTACGTCTTCAGACAACGAGGCAATCGAGGTATGGGTGGCACCATCAAACAGCACCTTGTCGTAAACCTCATCGGCACACACGATGAGACCGTATTCACGGGCAATCTCAACCAGCGCGTGCAGCAGCGGGGTGGGGTAGAGTGCGCCGGTCGGGTTGTTGGGGTTAATCAGCACCAAAGCACGGGTGGCAGGGCTGATTTTGGCGCGGATATCGTCGAGGTCAGGTAGCCACTCGTTTTTTTCGTCGCACAGGTAATGCACTGGCGTGCCGCCAGAGAGGCTGACAGCGGCCGTCCACAGCGGATAGTCTGGCGCGGGCACCAGCACTTCGTCGCCCTCGTTGAGCAGGGCGTTCATCGCCATCACAATCAGCTCGGACACCCCATTGCCGACGTAAATATCGTTGAGCGTCACCCCTTTGATTTGCTTTTCTTGGGTGTAGTGCATGATGGCTTTGCGGGCGGCAAAAATGCCCTTGGAGTCCGAATAACCCGCCGAATTGGGCAGGTTACGAATCATGTCTTGCTGGATTTCTTCGGGCGCATCAAAGCCAAACGCCGCCAAATTGCCGATGTTGAGCTTGATGATTTTGTGCCCCTCTTCCTCCATCTGCTTGGCGCGTTCCAGCACAGGACCACGAATGTCGTAGCAGACGTTGGCGAGTTTTTTGGATTTTTGGATAACTTGCATGGCGTAGTGTCCGGCAAAGACCAGCCCAGAAGGCGGCTGGGGCTACAAAAGGGAACGTATAATCGTAACCGAAAGTGTTGTGCAACGCACGAAGGGCAACAAGAAGCTGTTTACGCACGGCGATGCTCGGGTGATTCTGCGTTCAAATTCACAAAAAACTGCGTGTGGATTCAGTCCCAACGCCGCTTTTTTTGCGCATTTTGCCTTGGCTGACCCTTCGTTCGCTAGATCGTAGACAGGCTCTGAGAAACCCCTGTCTGTTCAAGGAAAATAACGATGAAACTGCAATTAAACACCCAAGAAACGCTGAATCTGTTTACCGGCTATGGCGCGGGCTTTGTCGAGGTCAACAAAACGCCTTACACCCACCCATTGTTGATGATGGGCGAACAGCTCACCCCGTGGGCGGTGGCAGGGTTTGATGCGCTGACCCCCGAGGACTTTGCCGCGCTGTTGGCGCACGCGCCGGAGCTGGTACTGTTTGGCAGTGGCGACCGCCTGCGCTTCCCGCATCCCCGCTTATTGGCGGCACTGACCAACCAAGGCATTGGCGTAGAGGTGATGGACACCCCCGCCGCCTGCCGCACCTATAATTTTTTGATGGCCGAGGGGCGCAGAGTCTTGGCGGTTTTGTTGGTGTAGTTGCTGTGTCTACCGCCCATGCGCCAATAGTCAGCTAGGTTGGGGTTCAATCAGGCGGTCTGTTTTGCGACATTTCAGGGCATAGGGGGCTTATTGCCGATGCTAGATTCTGTGCCGGCCAGCAAGTCCAAGATATTTTTCTTGTGCCGCTGAATCAGCAACAGGGCAATGACTACGGTGGTGCCGAAATACACCCCGCCACCCAGCAGCCAATACGCCAAAAAAGGCGCGAAGAAAGAAGCCACAATCGCGGCTAACGACGAGATTTTGGTGGTCACGGCGACGGCAATCCAAATCAGCACCGCGCCCAGTGCCAGCAGCGGGTGAAACGCGGCCAAAATCCCCACACCGGTCGCCACGCCCTTGCCGCCCTTAAAGCCAAAGAAAATCGGCCAGATATGCCCAAACAGCACGGCCACGGCAGCCATAGCAATTTCGGGCTCGGCCAAGCCGTAGCGGGGGGCAAGCCAGTGCGCCAGCATAACCGCCAGCCAGCCTTTGAGGCCATCGCCCAGCAGCGTCAGCGCGGCGGCGGACTTTTTGCCTGAGCGCAGCACGTTGGTCGCGCCGGGGTTTTTAGAGCCGAAGGTGCGGGGGTCTTGCAGCCGCATCAGGCGGCTGACAATCACGGCAAAAGAAAGCGAACCAATCAGGTAGGCGACGAGAATAAACGCTATCGTGGTCATAGTGGATTCAATACAATGCGGAATTTCGGATTCTACGGCATCCCCGCGCCGCCGTGAAACCGCAGCATAGAACCCGCATGGACATTATCTTTTTACGCCAAGTGCAGGTCGAGACCATTATCGGTGTGTATGACTGGGAACGCGTTGCCCCCCAGACCATCGAGCTTGATTTGGAAATCGGCATCCCCAGCGAACAGCCCTGCCACAGTGACGACATCCGCGACACCATTCACTACGGCGTGGTGGTCGAACGCATCCGGGCCCTGTTGGCCGCACAACACTTTCTCTTGATTGAAGCCTTGGCCGAGCACATTGCCACCGTGATTCGCGAAGAATTTGGTGCGCCGTGGGTGCAGGTAGCCGTCACCAAACTGGGCATTTTGCCTGGAGTGAAATATGTCGGGGTGCGCATCGAGCGCGGTCAACGTCCGCGTTAGAAGCTATTTACAACAAAGCGTTGGCGTTGCGGCAAACACGGTACGCTCAGGGCGAAAAGAAATTGAGCTATGCAGGCCTGTGCAAAGCACTCACCGAATGGAAAGCTCAGCCAGAAACACTTTGGCTGAAAGAAACCCATTCACAGCCCTTGTAGCGAACCCTCAAAGACCTAGAACGCGCCTACGTTCATTTTTTCGAGAAACGGGCAGATTTTCTGCGCTTCAAGAAAAAAGCACGGGCGACAGCTTTCGCCACCCACAAGGCTGCAAGCTCGACCAAGGCAATGGCCGTCTGCCCAAGCTGGGTTGGCTTGGCTGCGTTATCGCCATAGCCGCGACGTGCTGGGTGAATTTGCAACGTAACCATTAGCCAGTCCGGTGGCAAGTGGTTTACGTCAATTCAAACCCGCCGCGAAATAGAAGCAACCCAGCCAACGGGAAGATGATTGGCCTCGATATGGGCATTGCCCGCTTCGTCACGCTGTTCAGACGGCAGCCACCTCGACCGGCTTTGCCGTCGCCCCCCACCAGTAGAGGGGAATAAAAGCCAAGACCGCCTAAAACACCTCGCCCTTCCCCCCAAACCCCATCCCCGCTCGGTAGTTGTATGGGGGTTGCGCCTAGTCTTGGGGCATGAGCAGGGCGATCTTGTTTGGCGGAGGGGAATTTTGTCTATTGGCATAGGGCGAAACCCCGTCTTTGTATGGAATAATCCCCCCCATTGTGTGTTTTGCCCTGTGCGGGCGGGGTGGGCTGACCGCCGCACCGCAGCGTGTAAACAGGTTCTCAAAACTCAACCCCCATCAAAGGAGTCTGCATGACCGTCCCTGTTCCCGCAAAACGTGCCGCCCCTTCTTCTACGTCTGTGCTGGTATTGGCAGAGGCCGCACCGGCCCAGTATTTGACCTTCACCCTTGGCAAAGAAATGTTTGCCGTCGGGATTTTGAACGTTAAAGAAATCATCGAATACGGCAGCTTGACCGAAATCCCCATGATGCCGCCGTTTATTCGGGGTGTGATTAACCTACGCGGCAGCGTGGTGCCAGTGATAGACCTCTCCGCACGTTTTGGTGGCAAAGCCAGCACCACAGGCAAGCGCACCTGCATTGTTATTTTGGAAGTCAGCGACCAAGATAACCGCCATGATATTGGCATTGTGGTGGATGCCGTGTCCGAAGTGCTTGAAATTCCGAGTAGTGAGATTGAGCCACCGCCTTCTTTTGGTGCAAAAATTCGGGCGGATTTTATCTTGGGCATGGGCAAGGTTATGGGCAAGTTTGTCATTTTGCTGAATATCGATAAGGTGCTATCGGTCGAAGAAATTGCCATGCTGACAGCTTCTGAAGGCATCAGCTCGGCTAGCGGCGTGTTGGTATCTGACTAGACTTTCCCTGCGAAACACCCAAACCAATAAGGGTGAGCAGTGTGTACCGACTTGCCCATGTCTTCCAACGAGGAACACCCCCATGAAAAATTTACATTCCATCCGCACCCGCTTACTGGGGATGGTGATGCTGCTCACTCTGTTTTTTTCGTTCTATTTGCTGCGTGATGTCGCTACCAACTTTTCTGCCATGCAAGAGGGTAGCCGGATTAGCGCGGTGTCCGAAGTCTCGGTGGCCTCCAGTACCTTGAACCACGAGCTACAAAAAGAACGCGGGCTGTCCAGCGGCTTTCTGACCTCTAAGGGTGAAAAATTCCGCGATGAAATGATGGTGCAACGCAAAGTCACCGACGAACACGCCAAAGTCCTGAGCGAAGCCATCAAGCAGCAAGACAGCGATCTCCCCGCCACTGTAAAAAAAAGCTTGGCCGAAGCCACTGCCTTTATGGCTGAAGTCGATGCCCACCGCAGCGGCATTAGCAACCAAGTGCTCTCTCCAGCAGATACGTTTGCATGGTTTACCCGTGCTATCGAGCTTAACCTTGCTGCTACTTCCCAAGTTACCCCCACCCTTAGCCAAGCCGACATGATGCGGCGGTTTAACGTGTATGTGAGCTTCCTCAGTGCCAAAGAGCAAGCAGGCCGAGAGCGGGCCGCGCTGAATGCCATCTTGGGTGCAGATGTGCCGCTGGATGCCGTGCTGTTGCGTCGTCTGTCTGGCATTTTGGCTAGCCAAGAGACCTACCTGACCAACTTCCGCGTCATGGCCACCCCTTCCGAAGGGGAAGCCCTTGAGCAATTGTTGCAAAGCCCACCTTCGCAAGAAGCCGCCGCCATGCGCAAGGTCGTGCTGGATAAAGTCAACGAAGGGCATTTTGGGATTACGCCTGCCACATGGTTTCAGGCCATTACCCGCAAAATTGATACCATGAAGGTCTTTGAAGATCGCCTCGCCAACGACATCCTGACCGCCGCCCAAACTCTGTACAGCCAAGCCCGCATTGGGCTGATTGTGTCACTGGTACTCACGCTGCTCTCTACGCTGATTACCGTGGTGTTTTTTGTGGTGCTGTCGCGTGCGCTGCGAGATGTTCACCGTGCAGCAATTGCGGCACAGAGTGTTTCCGATGGGGATTTGGGCGTAGTGATGACCGTGACCCGCAAAGACGAAATTGGCGAGCTGCAAACCGCCGTTGCCCGCACGGTCACCAACCTGACCCAAATTATCCACGAAGTCCACATGGCCTCAGACAACTTGACCAATGCGGCAGGCCAAGTGTCCGCCACCGCTCAGTCACTGGCGCAGTCGTCTAGCCAACAAGCCGCAGCGGTAGAAGAAACCACCGCCTCGATGCAAGAGATGACCGCCTCCATTTCGCAGAACACCGAAAATGCCACCGTCACCGACAAAATGGCTGCCAAGGCTGCCACAGAAGCCGTAGATGGCG
>CALMOJ010000075.1 GCA_937871815.1 uncultured Neisseriales bacterium | reverse complement strand
CCCCACAGCCCCCAAGCGCGAGAAAGCGTGTCGTATGGCTCGGGCTTTTTGGTCAGCCCAGACGGCTATATTTTGACCAATGCCCATGTGGTGGCGGGGGCGAGCCAAATCCAAATTAAGCTGACCGACAAGCGCGAATTCAAAGCACGGCTGATTGGCGCGGACAAACGCACCGATGTGGCGGTGCTCAAAATCGAAGCCAGTGACCTGCCCACCGTCAAAATCGGCAGCCCCGCCCAGCTCAAAGTTGGGGAATGGGTCGCGGCCATTGGTGCGCCTTTTGGTTTTGATAACACCGTGACGGCGGGCATTGTGTCGGCCAAGGGGCGCAGCCTGCCCGATGAAAACTATGTGCCGTTTATCCAAACCGACGTGGCCATCAATCCGGGCAACTCCGGCGGCCCCTTGTTTAGCCTCAGGGGCGAAGTGGTTGGGATTAACTCGCAGATTTACAGCCGCTCAGGGGGATTTATGGGGATTTCGTTTGCCATCCCCATCGACATCGCGATGAATGTTGCCGAGCAGCTCAAGAGCACCGGCAAAGTATCGCGGGGGCAACTGGGGGTGCATATTCAGGAGCTGTCCCTCGACCTCGCCAAGTCTTTTGGCCGCAGCGATGCCAAGGGCGCGTTGGTGGTTAATGTCGAAGCCAACAGTGCCGCCGCCAAAGCAGGGATTGAGGTCGGCGATATTATTTTGCAGTTTGATGGCAAGGGGATTGAAAGCTCCAAAGACCTGCCGATTTTGGTTGGCGCACGGCCTCCGGGCAGCCAAGTAAATGTGGATTTATGGCGTAAAGGCGAGGGCAAGACCGTCGTTGTGCAACTCGCCGAGCTGGCCAACGAAACCAAGCCGCAAGGCAACAAAGCCCCCGCCCCAGCCGTTCCCCCTGCCCGCTTTGAGGCACTGGGCTTGGCACTGCGCGAAATCCCCACCCCACCTGGGGGGCTGCTGATTGAAAACGCCCAAGGGCTGGCGGCGAAAGCGGGCTTGATGCGCGGCGATGTGATTTTGGCGGTCAACCAAACCCCCGTCCCCACCCTCAAAGCCTTTGAAACGCTGATGGCCGGAGCGGGTGAAGGCGTGGCCTTGCTGGTGCGACGCGGGCAAAACACCTTGTTTATCCCGATGCGTTTGGTGGAATAGGCTAAATCACAGTTTAGCGGGGCTTAATGGATTGACCCCTTTTGTCGCACTCTTTGCTGGTGTGTGTACTGATTTTGAGGCGGAATTGGTGGAATTTGACGGCAAAGACGACCATGTTCACTTGCTGGTGAATTATCCGCTGAAAGTGGTGGTTTCCAACTTTGAACAGGCTCTAAGAAAAAATGCTGGGGTGGTGCATTGTGGTCGCCTAGCTACTTTGCCGGAAGCTATATGGTGGCGCACCGATTGCGCTAATTCGGCAAACCATTGCGCAGCAGCAAACACCGCATTTAAAGTCAAAACCGGACGGCTTCGCCGTTCGCGCTATCCAGCCCCCAGCTAAAGGAAGGGGTTTTACGCGCAAAACTAGATAAAGCCCTACCCATTTAACTAAGGATAGCTTTCATGGAGAGCCGGGAATATGAGCAACTTGCCGTTGCTGTGCTATCCCTCCCCCGCCCCAAAGGGCGAGGTTTCCCGCAAAAACGAATGAAATGCCCCTTCTGCGGCCACGCCGATACCCAAGTGGCGGATTCCCGCATCAGCGAAGACGGCGGCAGTGTGCGCCGTCGTCGCCGGTGTTTAGGCTGTGACAAGCGATTCACCACGTTTGAAACCGCCGAGCTGTATATGCCCCAAGTGGTCAAGCAAAATGGGCATCGGGCAGAATTTGATGTCGAAAAAATCCGCACCAGCTTTTTGCGTGCGCTGCACAAACGCCCCGTGTCTGCCACGCTGATTGATGCGGCGATAGACCGCATGACCCACACCCTGCTGGCCTTGGGAGAGCGCGAAGTCAGCTCCCGCGAGATTGGCGAACGGGTGATGAGTGAGCTGGCCAAGCTCGACAAGGTGGCCTATGTCCGTTTTGCGTCGGTCTATCGCAGCTTTCAAGATGTCGCGCAGTTTTCCGATGCGATTCAAGAAATCTCTCGCCCCTCCGCTGAAAGTTAAGCCATGCCACTGCTGTTCTCTGCCCAAGATACCCGTTGGATGGCGCGGGCGTTGCAGCTTGCCGAACAAGGCCGCCGCAGCACCGCCCCCAATCCCCGCGTGGGCTGTGTGATTGCCCATGGCGACTTGGTGGTGGGCGAAGGCTGGCACCAGCGGGCGGGCGAGCCCCACGCCGAAGTCCACGCCTTGGCAGCCGCAGGGGGGGTGGCACAGGGGGCGACGGCCTATGTCACGTTAGAGCCGTGCAGCCACACCGGCCGCACCCCACCCTGTGCCGATGCGCTGATTCGGGCGGGGGTCAGCCGTGTGGTGGTCGCCATGCAAGACCCCAATCCGCTGGTCGGCGGGCAGGGGCTGGCGCGGTTGGCGGCGGCGGGCATCGCCACGACTGTCGGGGTGCTGGAAGCTGAAGCGCGGGAACTGAATCGGGGCTTTATCTCGCGCATGGTGCGGGGACGGCCTTGGGTCACGGTCAAGCTGGGGGCGAGTGTGGATGGCAAAACCGCCCTTGCCGATGGCCGTAGCCAGTGGATAACCCGCCCTGCCGCCCGCGCCGATGTGCAGCGGATGCGGGCCGAGGTCGGGGCGATGTTGACCGGTGCGGGTACGGTGTGCGCCGACTTGCCGCGTTTGACCGTGCGTGACCAGCCCGATGCCCGCCAACCGTTGCGGGTGGTGGTGGATGGCGTACTCCGCACGCCGCCCCATGCCCCGCTTTACACCGATGGCGGTGCCAGCTGCGTGGCCACCGCCCGCCCCCTGACCGACCCTGCCGCCCAGCGTTTGCTGGCGCAGGGCGTGGCGGTGTGGTCGCTGCCCGCTGCCGGGGGCGAACGGGTCGATTTACCGGCCTTGCTGACACGGCTGGCTACTGACGCGCAGATTAACGAGGTGCTAGTGGAGGCGGGCATGGGCTTGGCGGGGGCGTTGGCCGCCGCAGGGCTGGTGGATGAATGGGTGATTTACCTTGCGCCGATGCTGGTGGGGCATAGCGGACGGGGGCTGGTGGACTTTGCCCCGCTGCCCGACTTGGCCGCTGCCCCTCGCTTGACGTGGCACGACTGCCGCCGCGTGGGGGACGATATGCGTTTGACGCTGCGTTGAGGGTCTGTTCAAGGTCTGCGAGATGCGGCGAATCCTGCGTTGGCTGGACGCGGACGGGTTTTTTTTCCTCCGGCGGGGGAGGGGGGCGACGGCGTAGCCGGACGGGGTGGTTGGTGGCGAGGCCTCCAGAGCTAAAACCCAGCCCCAAAGGCAACCACCCCAGCCCGACGGGGTACCCCTCCACCAGAGGGGAATAACAGCCCAACCTTGAAAATGCGGGCTTGCTGACCAATGGCTGGTGCGGCGCGGTGCACGCCAAACGACACACTGCCCATTTCTTGTCACAGAAATGGGCAGTGTGGTTTAAGCCGTGAGCGGTTCAGCCGCCCGCTTTTTTAGGGCGGGGCATTAGCGTGGGGAAAAGGTCACAGCAAAGGCCGCGTCACCCACGTCAGCTGCCGGTCTTCGGGGTGGGTGGAGACGGTAAAGCCGATTTTAGCCATCAGCTTGAGCATCCCCTTGTTATTAGCCAGCACTTCGCCGCGCATAATCGTCAGCCCTTGCTTCTTCGCTGCATCAAACAGGCGATTCATCATGATGGGACCAATACCGCGCCCTTGCCAGTTGTCAGCCACCACGAGGGCGAATTCGCACGATTCGTTATCGGGGTCGGTGAAGTAGCACGACACGCCGATTTGCTCTTCGCGTCCATCCACCATCCGCACCATTACCAAGGCCATTTCACGGTCAAAGTCGAGCTGGGTAAAGCGCACCAACACCGGCTGCGAAAGCTGCTTGATGCTGGACATATAGCGGTTGTAGCGGCTTTCTTCCGACAGGTTGCGGACGAATTCTTGCTGCATGTCAGCATCTTCGGGGCGCATCGGGCGGATGGTGACTTCGGTGCCGTCGTTCAACACCATCTGCTCTACCATTTCTGACGGGTAAGGCATGATGGCCATGTGCCCATATCGCCGTGTGGTGGCGGTTTTACGCACCACAATCCGCGCATCCAGCACCACGCCGCCCACGTCATCCACTACCAGCGGGTTGATGTCCATTTCGAGCAAGTCGGGCAGTTCGCAAATCATTTCGGACACGCCACCCAGCACGCCTTTCAGCGTGGCCATATCCACGGCAGGCATGTGTTTGAATTCGGCCAAGGTGCGGCTGACTTTGGTGCGGGCAATCAGTTGGTCGGCCAAGAAGTCGTTAAGCGGCGGTAAGGCGAGGCTGTTGTCGTGCTGCACTTCGGCGGCAATCCCCCCGCCGCCAAAGGTGATAATCGGGCCAAAGGTGTTGTCGTGCGCCACACCAATCATCAGCTCGCGCCCAGAGCGCCGTTTGACCATGGGCTGCACCGATACGCCATTGATGTGGGCGGTGGGTAGAGCCGCTTGGGTGCGTGAGACGATGTTATTGAAGGCTTCGCGCACGGTGGCTGCGTTGATGATGTTCAGCTCAACGCCCCCCACATCCGATTTGTAAATCACGTCTGGAGAATCAATTTTAAGCACCACGGGATAGCCTAAGACTTCGGCGTGGGCAATGGCTTGTTCGGCGGTTTTGGCCAAGCGGGTTGGGTTGACAGGGATGTTAAACGCATCCAGCACCTCTTTAGATTCGCGCTCAGACAGTACTTCGCGGTGCTCGGCAAGGGCGATATCAATCACCGCTTGGGCGCGGGCGATGTCGGGGGTGAGGTGGGCTTGTTGCAGCGGACCAGGTGTTTGCAGCAACAGTTGCTGGTTGGCATGGAACGAGGCCAAGCCACGGAACACGGCGACGGCGGCTTCGGGGGTGTTGAAGTGGGCGATTTTGGCGCGGGCAAAGGTTTCGCGGCTACTGGCGACCTTGCTATCCCCCAGCCACGACAACAACAGCGGCTTACTGGAGGTTTTTTGCAGGCCGACCATTAAATCGGCGGTGGTTTGGTGGTCGGTGCCGGCTTGTGGGGTAAAAATCACCAGTACGCCATCTACATTGCTATCGTCCAGACAGGCTTTGACGGCAGTACGGAAACGGGCAGGGCCGGCATCACCAATGATGTCCACGGGGTTGGCGTGTGACCAGTTGCGCGGCAAGCTCTCGTTCAGCAAGGTGAGGGTGGCGGGGGAAAGCTCGGCCAGTTGTACGCCGTAGGTCAACGTGCTGTCTGCCGCCAACACGCCAGGGCCAATCCCGTTGGTGATAATAGCCAAACGCCGCCCTTGTGACCGGTAATTAGCTGCCAACACCCGCGCACCAGAGAACAATTGGGAGATGGTGTTGACGCGCAACACCCCTGCCCGTGCCAAGGCGGCATCGAACACATCGCCTCGCCCGACCAAATTGGTGGCGGAGGTCATGCCGTCGTGGTGGTCGAGATAACGGCCTGACTTCACCACCACCACCGGTTTGCCACGCGCCACGGCACGGAGCGAGCTCATAAACCGGCGGGCATCGTGGATGGAGTTCACATGCAGCAAAATCCCTTGGGTGTGGCCATCGGCCACGAGGAAGTCGAGGATTTCGCCAAAGTCGATGTCGGAACTTTCGCCCATCGAAATGACGCTAGAGAAGCCCATACCCTTTGCATCGGCCCAGTCCAACATGGCGGTACACAGTGCGGAAGAGTGCGCCACCAAGGCCAAGTTGCCTGGGCGGACTTTGGCCGAGTAGTTACTGGCATTCAACCCAATCACGGGGCGCATCAAGCCCAACATGTTCGGCCCTAAGACCCGCACGCCACCGGCTTTGGCAATGGCGAGGGATTCAGCCATCACTTCGGTTTGTAGGGGGTCGGCATCGGAGAACTCGCGGGTGAGCAGCACCGCCTTGACCCCTTTTTTGGCACAGTCTTTCATCACCCCAGGCAAGGAGCGAATGGCCGTGGTAATCACGGCGAGGTCGATTTCGACCTCAAGCATCTTGATATTGGCCACGGCACCCATGCCGCCCACAACACGGCGGTTGAGGTTGACGGGGTAGAGCTTGCCTTGATAGCCACCAGCCATCAAATTAGAAAAAACAGTTTGTCCGATAGAGCCAGGGGTGTCGCTCGCGCCGATGATGGCGACAGTTCGGGGTGCCAGTAGAGGGGTGAGGTAATGAGGTTTCATGTGTGCAACCTAACTAAGGTGGTGAAGCCGGTGCAGGGCATCCGCGTGAATAACCTGCAAAACCAAGGGGCTGGAGGGTCTTCCCTAGTCCCTTGCCGAGGGTGAGTAATGAATTGTGCAATGCAGCATTATTGCCGAGTCCCACCCCATCTGGCAAAGCCCTTATGTAACCGAGGGGAAAGAGAAAGGCCTGCGACTGGCAGGGCTGTGGCTTTTTTGCTATGTTCGGGCGTTTTATAGGTCAGATTTTTTGCGCTGACCTGCCTGATTTTTGCGCCGCATTAGGCGGCAGGAGTGTCCTCAAAATGACGCAACGTGTTGTTACCCTTGCCCACTACTACACCGCCCCCGAGATTCAGCGCATGGCTGACAAAGTGGGCGATAGCTTGGAGTTGTCGTTGTATGCCCGCGATGCCCAAGCCGACATTATCGTATTTGCGGGGGTGCGTTTTATGGCTGAGACCGCAAAAATTCTCAATCCCAATGCCACGGTGATTTTGCCGGATGCGGAATCCACCTGTTCGCTGGTCACGCAAACGGATGTAACCGCCTTGGCCGCATGGCGGCAACGCTACGCTGACTACGTGCATGTGTCCTATATCAACTCCAGTGCCGAGCATAAAGCCCTGTCTGATTGGATTGTGACTAGCCGCAATGTGGACGACATCATTGCCCATCTGTATGCCGAGGGCAAAAAGGTGATTTTCTCGCCAGACCGCAATATGGGCGGCTATTTGAACCACCAGTACGGCTACGATATGCCGCTCTGGTCGGCGGTGTGCGAAGTCCACGACAAGTTCAACGAAGCCGCGCTGAACGAGGCGATTGCCGCTGTCAGTGGCGATGCCGTGCTGATTGCCCACCCCGAAAGCCCGCTGCCGGTGCTGAAACGGGCAGATTACGTGGGTTCAACCTCGGGCATGTTGAACTGGGTCAAGCAATACCAAGGCAAGACTAGCACCACGATTTTTGTCGCCACCGAAGACGGCATTCTTTACAACATGCACCAAGTGCGTCCTGACCTGACCTTGGTGCAAGCCCCGATTTATGCCGGCTGCCAGTGCAATTCTTGTCCCTACATGAAGCTAAACACCGTCGCGGCAGTGCAAGCCGCTCAACGCGGCGAAGGCACACCGATTGACTATCTAACCGCCGCCCAAATGGATGCCGCTCGTTTGCCGATTGAGCGGATGCTGGCATTTAGCGAAAAACACTACGCCTGAGTGGTAGGTCTTGGGCGTGCCGGCTAAAAGCCTTGAACAGAAAGCCGCATTGTATTTTAAGCGGGGCGGGTTACAATCCTTGTTGCCCAAGGGCTTATTCAATTCGGGCATCCCGCCGCGACTGGTTACGACAACGCCACAGCGGACACGTAAAAGATACGCCATGAGATTCTTAATTAGCAACGACGATGGTTACTTTTCGCTCGGCATTTCCGCGTTGGCGGAGGTGCTGCAAGCCCACGGCGAAGTCGTGGTGGTCGCACCAGAACGTGACCGCAGCGGGGCTTCTAACGCGCTGACCCTCGACCGCCCCTTGCGGGTGCGCCAAACCCAAAATGGTTTTATTAGTGTCAATGGCACACCGACTGACTGTGTTTACCTTGCCCTGACGGGTTTGTTGGAGGCCCCGCCCGACATGGTGTTTTCCGGCATTAACCACGGTGCAAATCTGGGCTACGACACCCATTATTCCGGTACGGTTGCAGCGGCCACCGAGGCCTATCAGCTTGGCGTGCCTGCCGTGGCGGTTTCGCTGGTGGGTAGGCAGGCGCAGCATTTTGCCACCGCCCAAGCCGTGGTCGATACCCTCGTGACCCGTTTTAAAGCCCAGCCCTTTGCTGCCCCCTTACTGCTGAATGTCAACGTACCCGACGTACCGCTCTCGGACTTGGCAGGGCTAGAAGTCACCCGCCTAGGACGGCGATACCCTGCCCAGCCGGTTATCTGCAGCCAAAATCCCCGTGGTGAAACCGTCTATTGGGCCGGAGGCGTGGGCGAGGTGCAAGACGCGGACGAAGGCACCGACTTTAACGCTATCCACTGCCGCCGTGCTTCACTGACCCCGCTGCATTTGGATATGACCGCCCACCCTCAAATTGCTTCGCTGACTGCATGGTTGACCGCATGACTCCCCCTTTTCCCCTCGTTGGCACTGGCATGACTTCCCCCCGCACCCGCACCCGTATGATTGAACGGATGCGAGACAGCGGTATTCAAGACGAGCGGGTGCTGAACGCCATCGCCGACCTGCCACGCCATTTATTTGTTGAAAACGCCCTAGCCCACCGCGCTTACGATGATGACGCGCTGCCGATTGGGCATGGCCAAACCATTTCACAGCCGCAAACCGTGGGGCGCATGACTGAACTGCTGCTCAATGCCCCCAATGCCCCGCGCAAAATTTTGGAAATTGGCACCGGCTGCGGCTATCAAACCGCCGTGCTGGTCAAACTGTTTGGCGAGGTCTATTCGATGGAGCGCATCGCGGCCTTGCTGGATAAAGCCCGCGCCCATTTGCGTGCCGTCAAATTGGTCAGAGCCCGTTTAGTGCATGGTGATGGCCATTTAGGCCTGCCGGAGTGCGCCCCGTTTGACGGTATTATCATGACCGCTGCGGCCACCCACATCCCCGAAGCTCTGCTCGACCAGCTCGTGGTTGGTGGGCGGATGATTTTGCCTATTGGCACGCAAGAACAACACCTCTGGATGATTGATAAGCACGCATCCGGCATCGAAAAAACCCAACTCGACCCCGTGCGTTTTGTCCCCTTGCTCCCAGGGGCGATTTAAAGCGGCGCTAGGCCGCCTCCCCCACGTTAAACCCACAGGTAACGCGATTGGCACATTCATATTCCCCCATTTACTTGGCGATTGGGGTGGCGATGCTGTTGGGCGGCTGCCAAAGCCTGACCCAGCAATCCGCCCCCGTGGTACAAGGCAGCCAGCCCCGCATCGGCGCGTTGCCGCCTACCGTACGCCCCATGCCGAGCGGCTCCAGCGTGAGCCCAGACAGCTCCGGCGAGAGCAGTAACGGTGGTAACAGCAGCGTGGTGGCCTATAAGCCTCGCGCCAAAGTGCAGGTGGTCACAGAGGCCTCGCCGCCGCCCAGCAGCCGTTCTGCGCCTACCGTCATGGTCAGTGCGCCGCCGCCGTCTACCCCGCGCCTCGCCACCACCGTCCGTGATCCCGACGATGACCGCCCCGAAAGCTATAAGGTCAAAGCCGGCGATACGCTTTACAGCATCGCGCTGAATAACGGGCAGGACTACCGCGAAATTGCCGCGTGGAACCAGCTCGAAGACCCTAGCATCATCAAGGTGGACCAAGTGCTGCGCCTTACGCCGCCGGCAGGATTTGTGGCCAGTGCGCCCGTCGCCAGCAGCCCTGCACCCGTTGCCAGCAAAAATGCAGCGGCCAGTAAAGAATCCCCGCCGCCCCGTGTTGCGGAGACACCCCGTATCGACCCGCCCCGTAAAACGGAAGAAGCCCCGCCAGAAGACGGCGTATTGCGCTATCCCCGCGCCCTGAAACGGCCTTATACCGCAGAAGCCATGAGCAGCTTGGCGTTGCAAGCCGACGGGGACAAACCTGCCGCCAGCAGCAAGCCACCAGTGGCGGAGCGGGTCGCCAAAGCGGATAAAACACCGCCGTCCGACAAGGCAGACAAAGCCGAAAAAACGGGAAGAGCTGAAAAAACTGAAAAAGCAACGAAAGCCAGCCCTAAAGACACCGAAAAAGACAGCAAAACTACACGCACCAAGCCCACCGAGGCTGCCCCCAAAATCGCGGTGAAACCGGTCGAAGAAACTACGCCCTCCGCCCCAAGCGGGAGTGGGGATGAAGAGGTCAGCAGCTGGTTGTGGCCCACCCAAGGCAAGGTGATTAACCGCTTTACCGATGCCAGCAAAGGCGTGGACATCAGCGGGCGTGCAGGGCAAACCGTCCAAGCCGCAGCAGGGGGCAAGGTGGTGTATAGCGGGGCGGGGCTGCGAGGCTACGGCAAGCTCATCATCATCAAACACAACAAGACTTTTTTGACCGCCTACGCCCACAACAGCCAAATCCTTGTTAAAGAGGGGCAGGGCGTAAGCAAGGGTCAAAAAATTGCCGAAATGGGCAACACCGATGCTGACCAAGTTAAGCTGCACTTTGAGGTGCGCCGCTTTGGCAAGCCGGTTGACCCGCTTAAATACTTGGGTGCGCCATAACCGCTCTCCCGCCAAGGAAAATGACGATGACTGAACACGCAGACACCCTCTTGGATGACCAAGACTTTTTAGATGGGCTGACCTCTGCCGATGAGGAAGCGGGGGGCGTGCTGGAAGAAGACCAAGAGGGGCTGGGCGAAGGTGATAGTACGCTGGATAAGTCCACTACGACGCGCCACCACAACGAAGCACAGAGCGAGTTCTCGTCGGATGTCACCCAGATTTACCTCAACAGTATTGGGCACAATGCCTTGCTGACCCCCGCTGAAGAAAAAGCCTTGTCACGGAGGGTGGTGGCAGGGGATTTTGCCGCACGCCAAAAAATGATTGAGCACAATCTGCGGCTGGTGGTAAATATCGCCAAGCACTATATGAACCGAGGCTTGCCGCTGCTCGACTTGATTGAAGAGGGCAATATTGGCTTGATGCATGCGCTCGAAAAGTTTGACCCCGAGCGGGGGTTTCGTTTTTCGACCTATGCAACGTGGTGGGTACGGCAAAATATTGAACGCGCCATCATGAACCAATCGCGTACCATCCGATTGCCGGTACACGTCATCAAAGAGCTAAACATCTGCCTGCGGGCACAGCGGCATTTAGAAGCCCAATCAGGACGCGAACCCTCCCACGAGGAAATCGCCCATCTGATTGACCGGTCCGTTCAAGATGTGCTGAAAATGCTCAACCTCAACGAACGCGTGTCCTCGCTGGATGCCCCGCTCGACATCGACCCGCTGCTGACGGTGGGCGAGTCCATCCCCGACGAACAGCAGATAGCCCCTGCCGATATGCTACAAAATGCCGAAGTGGGTAAATACGTCCAAGACTGGCTCAAGCAGCTTTCATCTAAACAGCGGGCGGTGATTGAACGGCGTTATGGGCTGAATGGCTACGAAATTTGTACGCTAGAAGAACTCGCCAGCGACCTTGAATTAACCCGCGAACGGGTGCGGCAAATTCAGATTGAAGGTCTCGACACCTTGCGCCGATTGTTGCGCCGCAACGGGGTGACCAAAGAAATGGTGCTTTGAGCTAATTTGACATCCTCCCC
>CALMOJ010000074.1 GCA_937871815.1 uncultured Neisseriales bacterium | reverse complement strand
GCCGGTTGCGACACCTGCGGATCAAAGTGGTGGCACACAATCCCCACTCCGGCAAAGCCCTCGGGCAACTGGGCGGCAAACTGGCGTTCCAGCGCGTGAACAAAGCCGGTAAACGCCGTGGGCGAAGGAAAGCCCCAGCTTAACGGGCCAGAAATTGCATTGGCGTTTTGCACCCGCAGATGGGGCAGGACAATCAATCCAGAAATATCACGCATAGTCAGCCATCTCCCGACGCAGCAAGCGCATTTCTTGGCTAAGTACGCCGTGCCAGTGTTCCGCTTCAACCGTGCTCATAGGGGTGTCTTTCGTGGTCAAGTGGGTGGCCAGCCAGCTACCGAAGCGGCGGCAGATGTCGTCCGGCCAATCATCGCGGGCGTAGTCGCGGGCAAAGTCGGGGTCGTGCTGGTGGCGCAGCGGGTCCAGCCAAAGCTGCTCGGCACGGTTAAGGGTGCAGGCGGCATCCAGCGTCCAACCGGCGGCCAGCACCCCTGTTTCCACGGCATCGCGCAGCTCGGCGGCGTAGGACAGCACTTCGTCGCAGATAAACCCCACCAGCTCGGCACGCTTATGGCGAATGTTGACATTATTGACCTGCGTCACACGGGCCAAAAAATCACGCAGGATGCGCACCAGCTCCCGCACCCGTGGTCGCCGGCCAAAAGCACGGTCAAATACGCTGTGGGTGGCCAAAGGAGGGCGAAGGCGCGGGGCATTCCAGCAAGGGGGTAGCGAGGGTAAGAGGTAATTTTCACCATGCCGCTCACTGTTTAACTGGCTGATGTTTTGGGGCTTGGTGCCGCCAAATTGCTGAATCACGAGGTGGGGGTATTCGTGAAACCCATGCGGGTGAGGCAGGTTGGCTTTGCGGGCCGCACGAGCCGCTTTGGCTGCGTCAGAAAAGCGGTCGTCACGAATGGTTTGCCACACCCGCTGCACCAGCGAGGTCGGAAACAGCGGGGCGAGAAGGTGGTAGTGCCCCGCGCCCAGCGGCCAATACACCTGCTTGGCAAGGGTATGGGAAGCAGGGGTGTTTTTGGCCTCGGGCAGCGTGGCAAATGCCGCCATCCACGCATGGGCTTCTTCGGTATTGTCCGAAAACGCCTCGGCCAGTACGGGGTCGGCAGCGAGGGCAAGGTCTAGGATGCGGTGCGCCCCCACCGACAGATTCAGGAATTTATACACATCCAATGCCGCAGCATTACCCACCACGTCGGGCAGCAGCCCTGCGCCCAGCACATGCGTCCCGACCTCGGCAGACGCGGCGTGGGGGGTGCCGGTGCTGTAAAGGCTGGTGCCCCGTGCATCGGGGTGGAGGTATTTAAGGGCGTGGGTGACCTGCTGAATCTGGCTCACCCGCCGTGCGGCATCGGCAATCCAGCTTTTGGGCGCATAGTCTGCCCGCAGCAGAGCCCGCTTCTCGTGGTCTTCCTCGCTGACTTTGTCCAGCTTAGGCTGGAGGCGGTCGGCGAGGAATTGCGTGATAACCGCTTGAATCTGTGCAGCAGAAATAGGCGGCGCAAGGGCGTTGCTTTCTTCTGTCATGTGTAGCCTCCTAGAAAAATTATTCACGAAACCGACTGAAGCCAAGGGCGGGGTGGTAAGCCCAATCGTCAGAGATGCCATGCCCGTCCTCAAACCGCTTAAACGGCAGTGTCAGCGTGCCAAATTTTTTGGCGCATTCGGCGGGGTCGAGGTTCATATGCTCAGCAAGGCGATAGAGTGCAGTCTCATAATCCACATCGCCCCACAAGCCCATACCACACCCAAGTTGAATGGGATAGGCATGTAGCAGATGGTTCACGACAGTGATGTCGCCCCGCTCGCCGAAGGCGCAAAAATCGACCTTCTCAGCATCTTCATCCAACAACAGCCCATAGCGTTGTTGCCCAAAAGGGTCGGCACGGAAAGACTGCTCCTTTTGCAGATAGCCGGTCATGTGTGCGGGGGTTTGCCACCAAAGCGGGACGGGGTAGTCGTTGGGGACTTTGTCGGCCACGGTCACCCCCTGCATCAGCTCACGCAGACGCGCATGTTCGAGGTCCGCAAGGTTGTTTTGCGCGTCCAGCACAGGGCGCTCACGGATACGGCTGGCGGCATCAATCCGCGCCAGTTGTGCCGGTGTCAGCACCGCCTGTAAATGGTGGCTGCGAAGCTGAAAATGGTGGCTGGTGGGGCTCTCAAACCCAGGGCGAACAAACACGGCCTTGCCCGCGCCCTCCACCAAATGGCGCACATTGCAATCAAGCAGCAGCACGTTGGTGGCGGCATAGGCTTCGGGGCGGTGGCGGCGGATACGCCCTGCCAGCTGAATAATCGAGCGCATAGACGACGGCTCGACAATTGCCCAATCGTAATCATGGTCACGCCCCACCTCTGCCACCGCCGTGGCCAACACGATAAAAATCTGGTTCGGCTCAGGGTGCTGGTCGAGTAGCTGGCGCAGCGCGGCATCGGCAAACAAGGCGTGGGGAGAAGTGCGGTTCAGCAAGCGGTCCAGCCGCTGCTCAATCGCCGAGCGCACCAGCAGCGGATGGCGTGAGTGGTAAACACAAAGATGGATGCGCTGATTGGGCGGGGCATCGCGTGCCAACAAGGCTTGGGCGACCTGTACCAGCGGGTCGATATTGGCCATGCGAATCAGGCCGATGCTGACCCGCTTGCCGGTGGTGGGGTCGGTCTGGTGATTGGCGGCGTGCAGGCGGGTGATGGCAGGCTGCAGGGCTTCGGCAAGGTCGACGCAGACCACATCGCGGCTGGCTTGTGCAATGGCCAGCGGCAAAATCTCGGCATGGCGGCGCATCGCGGCCTTGCTCAGGCGGGCAAGGCGTTTATCGACAAAGGCCTGATGGGCAGCGGCGTAGCGGCCTGTTTCGGCGTGCTCGGCGGCTTCGGCGGCAAACTCGTCGAACCACGCGCAGCAAACGGACAGGGGATTGCCAGGCTGGCCGCGATGCTGCTGAAACGCTGCCCGACCGGCACAATAAGCCTCGAACAGGCCTTCAATCAGCGCGGGCGGCAGGGTGGCAGAGGACAGCAAAACACGGCTGCCCAGCAAGCCCGCCCAATGCACCAGTCGGCTTAGGGCGGGCAGGTCTTCTAGGCCAAAGTCGTCGGGCTCATCCAGCACCAAATCGCTGGTCATCAGCCGCAACATCGGGGGAATTTGATGGCCGCCGCGTCGGCTTTCACAGGCGGGCATCAGATGGTCAATCGTACACACCAAAATCGGGGCATTCAGCAGCTTGGTGGCGGCAGGGCTCTGTGCCAACCAGCGATTAAGCGGCCCATCCGCCAGCGCACCCTCAAAGTAAACAGGGCTGTAATCCGGCACCAGCGCGGTACTTGATTCGGTGCCGCTGGCTTCGGCAAGGCTGATTTCAGCTTGCTGGGCGTGGTGTTCGTGCAGTTCGCGCACCGCCGCCCCGCCGACCATCACGGCCATTTCATCTTCGCCAAGGTGCAAGCGTGCGCGGTAGGCATCGCCGGTTTGCAGGGTCAGGGTGCGCAAACCCAGTGCAACGGTAAAACGTGCGCCGCGTTGCGCATCGGCCAAGCCATACAAAATCCGACCATTGGCCAAGGTTTTGCCGCAGCCGGTCGAAGCCATATTGACCCCAAAAAACCCCTGCGTTTCTGAGCGGTGGCGTAGCCCCTCGGCAAGGTCAAATGCACGGTTTTGCCACGCAAAAGCCCCTTGGCTGCGGGTGCGAAAGCCAGGGTGACGGGCAAGGCGCGGCAGTTGCGCGGCCAGCGTCGGCAGGGTGCGAACAAGGCGGCTGGTGTTGACCTCCACGCCAATCAAATGCTCGTCGAGACGCTGTTTAAGCGCACCGGTTTTGCGGTCGGTGTTGGCGTAGAGGGCTTGGGTCTTGGCGACGTGGTCGCCATAGCGGGCATGGCTGGGCTGGCTGGAGTAATAGTGGTCGGCCAGCATCAAGGCCAAGCGCGAGAGGTGCAGCAGATAGGGGGAGGTCAACGGGTGCTGCGGCTGAAATGCCAGTTGGCGTTGCAGCATTTGCGCCAACGTGCTGGCGTGGGTGCGCCAGTGTTGGCTGGCAAAGGGTAGGCCTTGCTTAAACGTCCAGCACGCTTCGATTTCGCTGGGCTTGCTTTGGGGGCGTGCGCCGCACCAAAGGCTGTTGATGCCGCGCGGCAAAACCTGCAAGCCCTTGCTGTCCAGCTTATCGGGTGGGGTGGGCAGCCGGTGGTGGCTAACAATCAACCAGCCGATAATTTGCGCCAGCCCTTGCAGGCTGCTAAAGGGACTGACGATGCGCCCACCCGCCATGCCATCGCGCACCAGCTTGGCCAGACAGTCTTCGCTGGCACTGGTGGGCAACTGCACCAGTCTGGCCAACCACGCGGCATCGCTATCCCCCGCCACAAAGGCCTCAAACAGCCGCAGCGAAACCCACTCATGGCGGTAGGCATCGGCCAGCGGCTTTTTGCTTTTGCTGGGCTTAATCTTGGCTTGGAACGCGGCACAGGCTTTGCCGAAGTCGTGAAACAGCGCGGCGATGCTGGCCAACAGCCGCATCATTTCGGCACTGTGCCAGTCGTTTTCGTCTTGGCTGCGCAGAATGTCGCGGCGCGTGGTGTCGGTGGGCACCGCCCCGCGTTCGTTGAATTGGCGGGCATCGCCCACCACCCAAATCAGCTCGCTATGGTCCTTGCCGCGTATCCAGTGGCAGGCCACAGCCGTATTTTTGCGGGCGGTTTTGCGCAGCAGACGGCGCAGGGTGTCCAGCCCCTGCTGGGTGAGGGTGGTTTGCCATGTGCGCTCGCCGCGCCGCTCGGCGAACTGGTCAAGAATGCGGCGGCTTTCAAACAGCGCGTTTTTGCTGCATTGGGAAATCAGCAGGATATTCATGCTTCGGCCTTGCCCATCGTCAAGGCGACGGCCTTGGTGGTGTCGATCATCAGGTCGAGGGCTTCGGCTTGGCTAAAGCGGTCGATGCACGCTTGGCGGAAGGTTTGTTCGTCGTCACCCCGCATCGCCGAGATAAACGCCTGCGGCAGCACCAAAGCATCTTTTACCAAATCGGCAATATCAAACACCAAGCCGCCGCGACGGGTTTTGCCATGCAGAATCGCCAGACCATGCGGCAGCCCCAGCACCCAAGCCGCCGTTGCCCCCAGCCCATAGGCCAGATAGTTGCCGTGGTCGAGAAACCGATTGGCAGGGTCGGTGCCCGCTGCCCGCTTGGCACGGCTAAATTCGCCATAGCCCACGGCCTCTACGGCCAGCTTGTAGAGATGCTTGGTCAGGCGGGCTTCTTCGGTCAGCAGGGCAGTATGGTCGGGGGCGGTGGCGATACGCTGGCGCGAGGCAGCCAGTACGCCGTGCAGGTTGTCGCTGGGCAGCACAAAGCCGTGGTCAGCCAGTGGCCGGTTGTTTAGCCAGTGCTGGGCGATAAACTCGAGGCGGGCGTGCTGAAACGATTTGGCGGCTGAAAGTCGCTTGGCTTCGTCAAACCAAAACCGCACCCACGCTTGCAGGTATTCGGTGGGGCGGTACTCGCTTTGCGGGGCAAACCACGCAAACTCAACGTCTATTTCGTTCGCGCTATACAGCGGGGTGCCGCCTCCGCCGCAGAAGCCAACCAGCACACCGGCTTTGGCGAGTTCGCGCATTGCGGCTTGGGTGACCGATGTCCCCGTGCCCAGCAGCACGCTGGTGGTGTTGGCGATGGGGATGTTCCAGTAGCGCGACTGGCTGCCTTCGTCGGTGACGTATTCCACCCTGCCGCCGTTGACCAGTACGCGGCAATGTTGCAGGTAATAGAGGTTGGCACGTTTGGAGTGCAGGATAGATTTAAGGTCGGTAGGGGAGAAGGCATCCATTGCGGTACGTTACCTATAGGCCATGAGGGTGGCTATAGTGTATGCCTAAGATTTATTTTATTCATTAAGTATTTTTAATACCCGCCCCACCCTGATTCCCCATTAAAAAACCGGCTTGGTATCACGACCAAGCCGGTTTTTTGCCGCTGCATCTTGCTGATAAACCCACCCAATTCGCCCTGCCGTTCAGCGTCCCGCCACAAACAGCTTCTGGTAGGCCAGCAACAGATGCTCCACCTGCATCCGCACGCTCAGGGTGTGGTGACCAAAACGGGCAAGCTGGTTGAGCTGGTCGTGAAAAGCCGCGACCTTGCTCAGGTCTAGCCGTGCAGCCAGTGCGGCTAAAGCGGCGTGCTGCTCAGGGAAAAAACGCGCCGCTGCCCCCATCCGCACGGCGGTCAGGTCATGCAGCCAGCGTTGTAGCCAATCGACCGGCTGGGCAAGGGCGAGTTTGGCGGTATCGACGGCGGCAGCGGTGTCCAGCACGGCGGTCATGCTGGGCTGCAACAGGGTGGCCACATACTGCTGGCGCAAGGGGCGCAGGGCGATAGGGGTCAAGGCAAAGGGTGCGCCTCCGGCATGGGCCAGCTCCGCGCGAGCCTCGGTTTCGCCCTGTGTCGCCAGCCATGCCAAAGCGGCTTCGGTAGACGGCGGTGCCAGCGGCACAATCCGGCAGCGGCTGCGGAGGGTGGGCAAAAGCTGCTGCAAGCGGTGGGTAATCAGCACAAACACCACACCCTCTGGCGGCTCTTCCAGCACTTTGAGCAGCGCGTTGGCGGCGTTGAGGTTCATGGCCTCGGCGGGCTCGACCAACACCACCCGCCGCCCTGCCCGATGCGAGGACAAAAAGGCAAACTCAATCACCGCACGCACCGCATCAATCTTGATGACTTCGAGTTTACGGACGGCGGCTTTGCCCTCGACCTCTTCGACCAGCGGGGTCAGATGGCGAAAATCGGGATGCGTGCCGTGCGCCAACCAGCGGCAGCCTTCGCACCGCCCACACGGCGTATGGTCGGCGCTAGGGGCTTCGCACAGCAGGGCTTGCACCAGATATTGGGCAAAGTGCTCCTTGCCCGTACCCGTTGCGCCGGTCAGCAGAATGGCGTGGGGCAGGCGGTCAAACTGCGCCCGAAGCTGCGCCCAATCAGCGGCCTGCCAAGGCAAAAGGCCGCTCATGCCTCGCCTTGGGTCAGCAGACCTTGGACGGCGGCCAGCGCGGCGGCGGCAACCTGCTCCAGTGGCTGGCTGGCATCAATCACCGTGATGCGGTCGGGGTGGGCAGCGGCACGGTCAAGGTAGGCTTGGCGCACCCGCTGATGGAAATCGGCTTGCTCTTGCTCAAAACGGTCTAGCTGGCGCGTCCCTGCCATCCGGTCTTGTGCCACGCTGAGGGGCACGTCGAACAATAGGGTTAAATCCGGCTGCAAGCCTTGCTGCACCCAGCTTTCTAGCGCGGCAATCCGCTCTGCTGCCACACCACGCCCACCGCCCTGAAAGGCAAAGCTGGCATCGGTAAAACGGTCGGACAGCACCCAGCGACCGGCGGCAAGGGCAGGCCGAATCACGGTGCGGACATGCTCACAGCGGGCGGCAAACATCAGCAGGGTTTCGGTGTCGAGGGTGGCATGGGTGGCGGGGTCAAGCAGCAGGCTGCGCAACTGTTCACCCAGCGGCGTGCCCCCGGGTTCGCGGGTCAGCACCACGTCGACGTTTTGGGCGGCAAGGTAGGCGGCCAGCGTGGCGACATGCGAGGTTTTGCCTGCGCCATCAATGCCTTCTAGGGTGATAAAGCGGGCGGGGTGGGTCATTCGGCTTTCCCTAAAATATATTTGCGTACCGCACGGTTATGCTCGTCCAGCGATTCTGAAAACTGCGACCGCCCGCCCCCCTTGGCGACGAAGTACAGGGCTTTGCTTTCGGCGGGGTGGAGTGCCGCCGCCAGTGCTGCCCGCCCGGGCAGGGCAATCGGGGTGGGCGGCAAACCGGCACGGGTGTAGGTGTTATACGGCGTATCGGTTTGCAGATGGCGGCGGGTTAAATTGCCCCGATAGCTGTCACCCGCACCGTAAATCACCGTGGGGTCGGTTTGCAGCCGCATCCCGATTTTAAGCCGGTTGGTAAATACGGCGGCCACTTGGGCGCGGTCTTCGGCATGGCCGGTTTCTTTTTCGATAATGCTGGCCAAAATCAAGGCTTGGTAGGGCTCGGTGAGTGGGGTATCCGCCATGCGGGTTTCCCATGCACTGAGCAGCTCTTTCTGCATTTTATTGAAGGCCAGCCGCAGCACATCCACATCGCTACTGCCCCGCCGAAACGCGTAGGTATCGGGAAAAAACCAGCCCTCGGCTTGGGTAAACGGTGCGCCGAGTAACTGCAAAATCTCCGCGTCAGACAGGGCTTGGGTATCGTGGCGGAGGTCAGGATGGCGGTTGAGTGCGGCGCGGAACTGGCGGAAGGTCAGCCCCTCTTGAATCGTCAGCGTGGCTTCGTTAACCCAGACCTCGCCCCGTGCCATTTTTTGCATCACTGCCCACATCGACAAGGGGGATTCGAAGCGGTAGGTGCCGGCTTTGAGCTGATTGGCTTGCCCGCTGGCTTTGGCCATCAGCGCGAAGCCGATTTCGCTGTGAATGGCATCGGCAGCGGCCAGCGTATGGGCAATGTCACGCACCCCTTGGTTAGGCGGGATAACTACCACCAACGGCAAGTGAGTAGGGCGATGCGCCGAGTACACCAGCCACGCGCTCCCCGCCCCCAAAAGCCCCAAAATCAGCAACAACCCCAGCATTTTTTTCAGCATCGCATTCCCGAATAACCAGCCCCGCCGTCTTGGCGACAATCAGCATGATGATACCATTTTATGAAGGCAGGACATTTAGGCTCGCTGCCGTGCGGTGCCGTCTGCTGCGTGTTTGTTAGAAGCGGTTTACGGCAGGGGTTGCCAAAGCGAAATGCCCCAAAAAGGCGGCGTTGGGCTTAAATCAACACGCCTATTTTGGGGCATTTCAACGCCGGATCACCCGAGTCTCGCAGATCGCAAACAGGTTCTAAGCCTTTTCTCGTGGACTGATACGCCTTTTGCGTTTTCCGCTGGCGTAGGGTAGATACGGATTTTGGTGGCGGCTAACATGTGGTTATAGTCAATTACATTCTTGACACTAAAAACAAGGTCAAAGACACGGCGTATATCCCCCACCTAGTTGCAATATCCCAAAAAAGGCGTGTGGATTCACGCGCAAGGCCGCAGCAACATCGGTGTAGTCAGCGGCTCGGGACCTAGGGCGGCAGTCAGTAACAGCCGATTCACCGCCCGTAATTCTCGCCAGACCGTTTCATCGCGCCAATCATCGGTGGCCAGTGCGTGCAGGCTGTTGCCCGACACCCGCACCTCGGCGGGGTCGGCAGGGTCAGCCGTCGCCACGAGGACAAACCCCGACTGGGGCAGCGCACGGTAAACCGCCCCTGCCGCGATGGGTACACCAGCGGTGCAGGTGGTGACATCAGGGGCATAGCCTGCTTCCTGCAATAAACGCCACTCAAACCGCCGCAACACCGCAGACAGCGGCATGGCCGACCGCCCACCAAGGGCACGCACGGCTTGGGCATAGTCCGCAAATAAGGCGGGGTGGGCATCTTCACGCGGCAACAGGCGCAGCAGCAGCTCGTTCAGATACAAGCCACTGAGCAACGCCACGCCAGACAGCTGGGGCAACGCCCCCAACCAATCGGCCTGACTGAGGGTTTTGAGTGCGGTTTTGCCAAACCAGCCTAGTGTCAGCGGCTGAAAGGGGTGCAGCACCCCGCGCAACGCCGCCCGAGGCCGCCGCGCCCCCCGCGCCACCACCGAAAGCCGTCCGTAGTCACGGGTCAGTACCTCCACAATCAGGCTGGTTTCTTTATACGCCGTGGTATGCAGCACAAAGGCCGGTTGGTGGTCGATTTTGCCGCTGGCAACGCCCATGGTGTTTTTTTCCTTGAGGGGGGAGAGGCAAAGTGGGGGGGCAAGTATTTCACCTATCGGGCGGGACGAAAAGACAAGCCCCCCATCCCCACCCCCCTCTGGCAACAAACTATCGCGCCACGGAGCAGAACGCTTAAAATCGCGGTTTGATTCTCTGCAGGTTTGCCATGAACGACTACGCCTCTTCCCCGCCGGGTTCTGATGCCGAATTTAACCAGCTGCGGATGCCACCGCATTCGCTCGAAGCTGAACAGTCGGTGCTGGGTGGGCTGCTGCTTGAAAACACCGCGTGGGACAAAATCGCCGATGTGGTTGATGAAGCGGACTTTTACCGCACCGACCACAAAATGATTTTTCAGGCCATTGCCCGCCTGATTGAACGCGCCCAGCCCGCCGATGTGGTCACCATTGCCGAGCAGCTGGATAAAAGCGGGCAAATCAACGAAATCGGCGGCTTGTCCTACTTGGCCACCCTCGCGCAGAACACCCCCTCTGCCGCCAATATTCGCCGCTATGCCGAGATTGTCCGCGAGCGTTCCATCATGCGGCAGCTGGCGCAGATTGGCACCGAGATTGCCGATTCTGCCTACAACCCGATGGGGCGCGATGCCCGCGAGTTACTGGACCAAGCCGAAACCAAAGTGTTTCACATTGCCGAAAGCACCGCCCGCTCGCAGCAAGATTTTTTGAGCATGGAGCACATCCTGACCGAGGTGGTGGACCGCGTAAACGAGCTTTACAGCCGCGATAACCCTGACGATGTGACCGGCATTCCCACCGGTTTTATCGACCTCGACAAGCAAACCTCCGGTCTACAGCAGGGTGATTTGGTCATTGTGGCGGGTCGTCCGTCGATGGGTAAAACCGCCTTTGCCATGAATATGGCCGAAAACGTCGCCCTGCATACCCAATTGCCGGTGGCCGTCTTTTCGATGGAAATGGGCGCGGCACAATTGGCGATGCGGATGATCGGCTCGGTGGGGCGGCTGGACCAACACGCCCTGCGCACAGGGCAGATGAGTGATGAGCAGATGGACAAGTTTGGCATGGCGGTGTCCAAGCTGTGGGCGGCTCCGCTCTATATTGACGAAACCCCGGGCCTGACTTCGCTGGAACTCCGCAGCCGCGCCCGCCGCCTCGCCCGCAAAATGGGGGGGCAGCTTGGCTTGATTGTGATCGACTATTTGCAGTTAATGAGCGGCAACAGCACCCGCCGCGACCAAAACCGCGCGACTGAGCTGGGCGAAATCTCCCGCTCACTCAAGGCCTTGGCGAAAGAACTAAAAGTGCCGGTAGTGGCGTTGTCCCAGCTTTCGCGTTCGGTCGAGCAGCGCACCGACAAACGCCCGATGATGTCGGATTTGCGCGAATCAGGCGCGATTGAGCAAGATGCCGATGTGATTATCTTTATGTACCGTGACGAGTATTACAATCCTGATTCGCAGCTCAAAGGGCTGGCAGAAGCCATTATCGGCAAGCAACGTAACGGGCCGACAGGGCGGATTCCGCTGACGTTTATTGGTCAGTTTGCCCGTTTTGAAAATGCCACCGCCTTGCAAGTTTCGACATGGGACCAAGGCGACTAATAACCTATTTACGATCTGCGAGACTCGGGTGATTCTGCGTTGAAATTCGTAAAAAAATGCGTGTGGACTCAAGTCCAACGCCGCTTTTTTTCCAAATTTCGCCTTGGCTGACCCGTCGTTCGCTAGATCGTAAACAGCTTCTAATAACCTGTTTACCCTCCCCGCGCTAACCGCCACACGGACAGCGCACACGCCCGAAAGGCCCTCCCCATGAGCTACTTTGAACGTCATGTTTTTCTCTGCACCAACCAGCGCGATGAAGGCGAAATGTGCTGCAACACCTGCGGTGCCAGCGAGGCACTCAATCATGCCAAAGACCGGATTAAGGCCTTGGGTATCGGCGGCGCAGGCAAAGTCCGCTTTCAAAAAGCCGGCTGCCTAGAGCGTTGCGACGCGGGTCCCGTGCTGGTCGTTTACCCCGAAGCGGTGTGGTACACCTATGTAGACACCAGCGACATTGATGCCATCATCGACGAACACTTGGTCAATGGCCGCATCGTCGAACGTTTGAGACTGCCCGACCATGCTTAAAAAACCGACGCTGATCGAGATTGCTGGCCCTGCTGGACGGCTGGAAACGCTGATGGTGCCTGCCATTGGGGGAGGCCATCCGCGTGGGGTGGCCGTCATTGCTCACCCTAACCCGCTGCAAGGCGGGACACACACCAATAAAGTGGTGCAGACCACGGCACGGGCTTTGGCGCATGTGGGCTATGCTTGCTATTGCCCCAATTTGCGGGGGGTGGGCAATAGCGAAGGGCAGCATGGTTATGGTGTGGCCGAAGTCGATGATGCCGCTGCGGTGTTGGCCTACGCCCAAGCCCAGCACGGCGAACACTTACCGGTCGTGCTGGCAGGATTCTCGTTTGGCAGCTTTGTGATGGCGCAGCTGTCGTTGCGGGTCGAAGCAAAACGTCTGATTCTGCTGGGGCCTGCGGTCGGCCGCTATGCCATGCCGACGGTGCGCGAAGACACGCTGGTGATCCACGGCGAAGAGGACGAGGTGATTGCGCTGGCCGAGGTGCTGGACTGGGCACGTCCCCAGATGCTGCCGATTGTGGTGTTTCCTGGGACGGGGCATTTCTTCCACGGCAAGCTGATTGCGCTGCAGCATTGTGTGATTCGGGCGATGGGAGGGTGAAGTAGGGGGCGGCGGGCACACGGTGGGCTTAGAACCTGTTCTTGGACGGCGGTCGGGGTTCGGCCCACACCTGCACCAGAACCCCGCCCCACCCTGACCGCGTCAGCGGGCAGCCCTCGCCTTCTGCTGCGGTGGGCTATTGATAGCGCAACGCTTCTATCGGGTCGAGGCGCGACGCTTTCCACGCGAAAAAAAAAAAAAAAAACACCCCCGTCACCGCCGACACGGCAAAAGCCACCACCACGGCACTGACGGTAAAAATAACCGGTGCGTGCCACAGTACTTGAATCAGCTTGGCACCGCCCATGCCCAGCACCACCCCTATCAAGCCGCCAGTCAGCGAAAGCGTCAGGGCTTCCAGCATAAACTGCAGCAAAATATCGCGCTGCCGTGCGCCTATCGCCATCCGAATGCCGATTTCACGGGTGCGCTCCGTCACCGACACCAGCATGATATTCATAATGCCGATGCCCCCCACCAGCAACGACACCGAGGCAATCGCCCCCAGCAACAAGGCCATGGTCTTGGCCATCTCGGCAGCAGAATTGGCCAGCGCGGTCAGGTTGTTGACGAAGAAATCATCCTCTGCCCCTGCGGCAATCCGATGGCGGTCACGCAGCAGCTCGGTAATCGCGTGCTCGGCTTCGGGCATGACCGCATCGGATTCGGCTTGCACCAACATAATCCGCACCGCCCCCCTAAACCGTGAGCTGGCCAAGGTACGCTGAAACGTGGTGTACGGCACAAACACCGAGTCGTCTTGGTCGCGTCCGTCTAGGCTTTGCCCCTTGCTGACCAGCACCCCAATAATGGTGAACGGCGACTGGCGAATCCGCACCGTCTTGCCCACGGGGTCGTTTTCGCCAAACAAGTTTTGCGCCACGGTTCTGCCTATCACGGCAACGCGCCGCCCGCTTTGCAGATCGCTTTCGTCAAACAAGGCCCCCTGCGCCGCTTGCCAATCGCGGGCGACAAAGTAATCGGGATGGGTGCCGGCAATTTGCGAATTCCAATTGTTGGCTTCGTAAATCACCTGCTGCGACCCCGGAATCACCGGTGCACTGGCGGTAATCCCAGGCAGTTGGCGGATAGCGTTGGCATCGTCCACGGTGAGGGTGGTGGCATTGCCGCCGCCAAAGCGCACGCCGCCGCTGTTTTGGCTACCGGCCAGCACAATAAACAGGTGGCTGCCCATCGAGTCGATTTGGGTTTTAATCGCAGCTTGTGCGCCCTGCCCAATCGCCAGCATCAACACCACCGCGCCCACCCCAATCACCATCCCCAACATGGTTAAAAAGGTGCGCAATCGGTTGGCACTGATGGCTTTCCACGCCTCGCCCAGCATCGGTCTTAGCATGGCCAGCTCCTATCGGTGACGAGGGTATCTTCGACCATTTCACCATCCCGAAACAGCACGCGCCGCTTGGTGTGGCGGGCGACATCGGGTTCGTGGGTCACAATCACCACGCTAATCCCCGCATCGTTCAGGCGGCAAAACAAGGCCATCACTTCGTCGCTGGTTTTGCTGTCGAGGTTGCCGGTCGGCTCATCGGCCAAAATCAGACGGGGCTGGTTGACCAAGGCACGGGCAATCGCCACCCGCTGCTGCTGTCCCCCCGAAATTTGGCTGGGCAAGGACGAGGCAAATCGCGCAAGGCCGACGTTATCCAGCTGCTCAAGGGCGCGTTGATTGCGCTCGGCGGCGGATAAACCGGCATACACCAGCGGCAAGCCAACGTTTTCTAGCAAGGTGGCGCGGGGCAGCAGGTTAAAGCCCTGAAACACAAAGCCCAGCACCTGATTACGAAGCTGCGCCAAGGCATCACGGTCGAGGTCGGCGGTGTTTTTGCCATCCAGCGTGTAGCGTCCACCGGTGGGGCGGTCTAGGCAGCCCAGAATATTCATAAACGTGGATTTGCCCGACCCAGACGGCCCCATGATGGCAACAAACTCGCCTTCGTCCATCTGAAAATTCACCTGATGCAGCACCGGCACGGGTCCCGCCTCGGTGTGGTAGGTTTTGTCGAGCGCGGCGACATCAATCACCTGCCTAGCCATTAAAACCGCCGCATCATGGGGTTGGGCGGGGTCGCGCCTGCCGTCGCATTTTTGGCGGAGACCTCACCCAGCACCACACGGTCGCCTACTTTTAGCGCACCTTCGACCACTTCGGTAAACCGCCCATCATTCAGCCCCAGCTTGAGTTTGACCGGCTGGGGTTCGCTGTTGCCGTCACGCAGCACATAGACATTGCTGCTGCGTTTGGGTCGTGCCTCTTTGCCACCGCCCGACCCCATGCCGCCGACTTGTCCTGCGGGGCGTTCCCCCATCGCTGGGCTGGCATTGGGGGGGCTGCTGGGCTTGCCGCCCTCGTTGGCGACGGCAGCAGGACGGTAGCGCAAGGCGGCATTGGGCACGGCAAGGACGTGCTCGCGCCGCCCCAGCTCAATGTCCACGTAGGCCGTCATCCCAGGCAGCAAGGTTTGCTTGGGGTTTTCTACATCCACCACCACGTCGTAGGTCACCACATTTTGTTCGGTCACAGGGTTGAGTCGTATTTGCCGCACTTGGCCGGTGTAGCTTTGGTGGGTAAACGCATCTACCCGAAACGTGGCTTGCAAACCTTCGCGGATGCGCCCCAAATCGGCTTCGGCAAAGCGGGCGTTAATCTGCATTTTGGTCAGGTCTTGGGCGATTTTAATCAGCGTGGGGGTTTGGAAGTTCGCGGCAACGGTTTGCCCTTCGTCCACCACTTTGTCGATAACCACCCCAGAAATTGGCGAACGAATAATGGCGTTGCTCAAGCTGTATTTGTCGCTATCCACCACCCCAGCGGTTTGTTCGACGGCGGCTTTTGCTACGGTGGCATCGGATTCGGCTTGGTCCAGCTCTTGCCGCGACACATAGGCCTGCCGGAACAAATCCCGCATCCGCTGGGCTTTGAGCTCGGTCATGGCGAGTTTGGCGCGGTTGCTGGCGAGATTCGCTTGGCTCTGGCGGAGGCGGGCATTGAGCGGCTCGGTGTCCAGCTCTAACAAAATTTGGTTGGCGGTGACGGGGGTGTTGTAGTCCACATACAGCTTTTTGACTGTGCCAGAGACTTGCGTGCCGACATTCACAATCCGTACGGGGTTGAGCGTGCCGGTAGCACTGGCTATCTGCACCAAATCGGTTTGGGCGAGGGCATGGGTGCGGTAGCGTTCTGGCTCGGCACTGGGGTTGGCGTAGCGGTAAAGGCCAAAGCCTGCCGCACCCAACAGCAGCACGGACGCGGCAGAAAGAAGGGCGGTTTTGGTTTTCAACGGCGGCTTTCGGTATCAGGGGTGGTCGTCGGGCTGGGCGACAGCGGAGCCACCCACGGCGCGGGCTGTAAAGGGTCGGCGGGTAAAGCACCGCCCAAAGCATAGGCGAGGGTGGCACGGGCTAACAGCCAATCAAACTGGGCACTGATGCGCTGCTGTTCGGCGGTGGCGCGGCTGGTTTGGGCGGTCAGCACATCCAGCGTAGAGCTGAGGCCGACTTGGTAGCGTGCCAGCGCGGCTTCGTGGGCTTGGCGGGCGGCATGGGCAAGGTCGTCGGCGGCGGCGGTGGTGGCCAAGCTGGTGCGTATGCTTTGGTAGGCTTGCCACGCTTCGTTCTCGACCCCTTGCTGGATGCGGGTCAGGTCGGCTTGGCGGGCTTCGCGCAGGGCTTCTGCCCCGCGCTGCCCTGCGGCGATGCTGCCGTTAAAGTCCAGCGGGAGCTTGAGCGTCAGGGTGACATTGCCGCTGTGGTAGTTGTTTTGAGGCGGGGTAAAGCGGTTCGCACCCAGCCCTGCGGTCATCGCCAATACAGGGCGGTTTTGGGCGTTTGCCAGCTGCACATTGGCTTCGGCGGCATTCAGGCTGGTCAGCGCGGCGCGGACTTCTGGGCGGTGGTTGACGGCCTGTTGCAGCAACAGGGGGAGCTGCTGGGCTTCAGCGGGGAGCTGTGGGCTGACGCGGGGCAGGGCGGCAAGGGCAGGGAGCTGCTGCGGGGGCAAGCTCATCGCCAAGGCCAGATTGCCGTTGGCGCTGGTGAGCAGGCTTTCGGCTTTGGTGCGGTCTAGGCGGGCTTGCGACAAAGCCGCGCGGGCTTGCAAAACCTCCAGTGGGCTGGCTGTGCCCACCGCCAAGCGGCGTTCGGCAGCGGCGAGGCTGGCTTGGGCAGACTGCTCGGCGACTTTAAACGCGGCAATCTGCGCGGTGGCACGTCCTGCATCAAAGTAGGCTTTGCTGGTGGCCAACCAGACGTTGGCAAGGGTGGTGTCGGTATTGGCTTGGGCGGCGTTGAGCAGGGCGTGGGCTTGGTCGATGCGGGCTTCGCGCTGGCCAAAATCAAACAGGGTATAGGCCAGTTGCACAGAGGCGGTTTGCAAGCGGGTGTGGTTGCTGTCGGTGTCGTTGTTATTGTTGGTCAGGTTGGCACTGACGGTAGGAAAGCGGTCGGCTTTGGCTGCATCCAGCAAGGCCGCCTGCACTTTGGCTTGTGCCCAAGTGGCTTGGGTTTGCGGGGCACGGCACAGCGCGGTGTCGAGCGCGGCGACGAGGGTCAGCGGCGCAGAGGGCAGGGACGGCGCACAGGGCGAAGCCGCGATGGCCACCGGCACAGCCAGCAGCGCGGCAGCGATGCCGCAGAGGGTGAATAAACGAGCAGACGGCATGGCACATTCACAAAAAAAGCGGTGGGCTATTGTAACCGGCTGGCGGCAGGGGTGGGCGGCGGCTGTGATGTCGGGTTGAAATCCGACCTACTCCACGGCCTTCCCCATGCACCCTTTTCCTTTGCTTGAGCCGTGGCAGTGGCTTGGCACGGTATCCAGTCAGGGCGCGTATAATTCCCGCTTCCCTTTTTGCTGGTGCCGCCTTGATGCGTGGCACCCCCCGCCCATGAGAATCCGCCACACCGGCCCTGCGCCCACCCACCGCAACGACCTTAAAACCCTAAAAACACTGCTGCCCTACTTGCTGGAATTCAAAGGGCGGGTCGCGCTTGCTTTGTCTTTTTTGCTGATTGCCAAGCTGGCCAACGTCAGTGTGCCGCTGTTTTTAAAAGACGTGGTGGATGTGCTGTCTGTGCAAAACGCCGTGCTGGCTCTGCCGCTGGGCTTGGTGGCGGCCTATGGTCTGGCGCGGCTGACCACCAGCGTGTTTGGCGAGCTGCGCGATGCGGTGTTTGCCAAAGTCACCCAGCGAGCGATTCGGCGGGTGGCGTTAAATGTGTTTTCGCATTTGCAGCGCCTCAGTCTGCGCTTTCACTTGTCCCGCCAAACAGGGGGCATGAGCCGTGATATTGAGCGCGGCACCAAGGGCATCGGCTTTTTGCTCAACTTCACCTTGTTTAACATCGTGCCGACGCTGGTCGAAATCACCTTGGTCGCCAGTATTTTGCTGGTCAAATACCACTGGGGCTTTGCCGCGGTGACCTTTGGCACCATTGCCACCTACATCCTGTTTACCCTGTCGATTACCGAGTGGCGGATGGTATTCCGCCGCAGCATGAACGACCTCGATAGCCAAGCCAACACCCGTGCAGTGGACGCGCTGATTAATTTTGAGACGGTCAAATACTTCGGCAACGAGCAATACGAAGTCAGCCGCTACGACACCAATCTGGCCTCGTGGGAAAGCAGCGCAGTTAAAAACCAAATGTCGCTCAACCTGTTGAATGCAGGGCAGGGGGTGATTATTGCGGTGGGGGTGACGCTGCTGATGGGCTTGGCCGCCAATGGTGTGGCCGAGGGCACGATGACGGTGGGGGATTTGGTGCTGGTCAATGCCTACCTGCTGCAGCTTTATGGCCCCTTGAACTTCTTGGGCTTTGTCTATCGGGAGATTAAGCATTCGCTGGCGGACATGGAGCGGATGTTTTCGCTGACCGAGGAACAGCAAGAAGTGGCCGATAGCCCCACGGCACAAGCCCTCGCCACCCGCGAAGCCGGTATTACCTTTGAGCAAGTAGGCTTTGCCTATGACCCGCAACGCCAGATTTTGAATACCCTCAGCTTTAGCATTCCGGCAGGTAAAACACTGGCGGTGGTGGGCAGCTCTGGGGCGGGTAAATCGACCTTGGCGCGGTTGCTGTTTCGTTTTTACGATGTCAGCAGCGGGCGAATTGCGATTAACGGGGTCGATATTCGGGAGCTGACCCAAGCCAGCCTCCGTGCCCATATTGGCATTGTGCCGCAAGACACCGTGCTGTTTAACGACACCATTTACTACAACATTGCCTATGGCCGCCCCTCTGCCAGCCACGAGGAGGTCATCGAAGCGGCCCGTTCGGCGCATATTCACGACTTTATCGAAAGCCTGCCCAAGGGCTACGACAGCCAAGTGGGGGAGCGGGGGTTGAAGCTGTCTGGCGGGGAGAAGCAGCGGGTGGCCATTGCCCGCACCCTGCTGAAAAATCCGCCGATTTTGGTGTTTGACGAGGCGACCAGTGCGCTGGATTCGGCGACAGAAAAGGGCATTCAAGCAGAATTGGCGGTAATTTCTGCCAACCGCACCACGCTGATTATTGCCCATCGCTTATCGACGATTATTGATGCCGACGAGATTGTGGTGATGGCGGCAGGACAGATTGTTGAGCGCGGCACCTTCCGTAGCTTGCTGGCGCAAAATGGGCGATTTGCCGAGATGTGGCGGCTGCAGCAAGAGAGTGAAACCCCTGCGGCATAAGAAGCTGTTAAAAGTCTGCGAGACTCGGGTGATCCTGCGTTGAAATTCAGAAAAAAATGCGTGTGGATTCAGTTCCAACGGCATTTTTTTGCGAATTTCGCCTTGGCAACCCCTGTGCCATTGAGACTTTGAACAGGCTCTTAGGACCTGTTTATGTTTGCTGTAAATACGCCGCCAGACGTAGGTCGGGATTTAACCCGACAAAGTATCGGGATAAATCCCGACCTACACAGAGGCTTCGGGGTATTTCAGCCTTGGCTGACCCTTCGTTCGCGAGACTTTGAACCGGTTCTTAATGCCGATTCGACATCTCTTGCATCGGCATGGCCGTCACCGCTTTAACCGGCACGTCGAGCTGCACACTGCCTGCCGTCTCAAAACGTAGGGTCAGCGGCACGGTATCGCCGACTTTCAGCGGAGCTTTGAGGTCAATCAGCATGATGTGCAGCCCCCCAGGTTGCAGCGCAACTTTTTGCTGGGCAGGAATCACAATCTCCGGCACTTGGCGCATCCGCATCACCCCGTTGTCGTGAAGATGGGTATGCAGCTCCACCACCCCTGCCACTGGGCTGCTGGCTGATTGCAACACATCGCCGCCTCGCCCTGCATTCGTTACCACCAGATAGGCTGCCCCATTTTTTGCCCCACTTGGTGTGGCGCGTACCCACGGCTGACTCAGGGTGAGTGCGCCAACGGTGATGTCTTGTGCTGATACCAGTGCCGATGCCGCCAGCAAGACGGTAGCCAGTAGGTATTTCATGTGGTCTCTCCCAAAGAAAAGCCCCGACTGTGCGGGGGACGAAGTGGGGTGTCAATGCGGCAAAAGGTCGCAGGGGGGCGGACAAAATGTGTACCGACAAAGGCGACACAGTCAGTGGCGTGCTGAAGTAGCCCTACCACGTCCTCTGGCCAACGCGAAGATGCATCCAAAGCAGAACATAAAGCCCAACCCACCGGCGGTTTAGCACAATCCAGCACCCCGATACCCGCCCTAACCCCGTACCCATCTCCCCAGCCAGCGCGTCAATCGAGGCATGACTACATAGGCCATCAGTACGGCGACAAGAGCCGTAATCACCGCGGTGCGGGCTAAAAAGGGCAAAAAATCCAGCAGCGGCGCAACAAACGTCAGCAGCACTGCCACGGTGGGGAAAATCCCCAGCCAACTGACTGCCGTCATCCGCCACCGAATCGGTGGTGCCAGCGGGGCGGGCTGGGGGGCGGGGCTAAACCATGCCTCTAGCCCGTGCAGCAGACGGTATTCGGGGTCACCCTCGGCCACATGGCTGAGCTTTTCCATCCATCCGGCACGCTCGTCGGAAGCTTGCCACCGCGCCAAATCGGCCTCGGTGGCAAACCGCTGGAGAATTTGGTATTCCCCACCCTCGGCTTCGGGGGGAATCAGCTCGGCAGACAAATAGCCAGAAAACCCCCGTGCTTGCTCAAACATGGCACGAACCAAGGCTTCGTAAGCGGGGGCGCAGCCTGATTTGGCGCGGCGACGTACCACTCTAAAAACGGTTTTCTGGGGCATGGGGGCTCTCTATGTAAAGGGCAAGGGGCGCGAGGAAAAAACCATCCGGCCAGCCCTACTGCCAACGGTTTGTATTTCGAGAATTTATATAAATTTCGATTTTATGTAAAGCCAAGCCCAAGACGCATACCCTCCCGCCATTGATGCTGCCACTCGGCTATTCTGGCGCAACTTCGCGCCGCATCTGAATTGACACAAACCACTTTTTGAAATTTCTAACGGCGTAGGTTTGCTTGATGGCTTCTAGCTTCTCAATGGACGCATGGGGGTAAGCATCCCTGCCTCGGCACTGGCTATCCACAGGGGGCTGCTGAGAACCTGTTCAAAGTCTGCGAGACTCGGGTGATCCTGCGTTGAAATGCACAAAAAACATGCGCATTGACCGTGCGTAAACTGTACTTTTTTGGTTCATTTCGCCTTGGCTGACCCTTCGTTCGCGAGACTTTGAACAGGTTCTGAGGGTCGCCACAAAAAAAGCACGTCCCGAAGAACGTGCTTTTGGCCTTACCCTGCCCCTGATGGGGCGTTATTTGGCTTGAGACATCGGCATCGCAGCGGCTTGCCGCCCCGCCCACCACCACAGCCCGCCCCCAGCGAGGATCATCGGCAAACTCAGCCACTGCCCCATCGACCAGCTCCACGCCAGCAAGCCCAAGAAATTGTCCGGCTCACGCGCAAATTCAGCGATAAAGCGGAACGCCCCATAGCCGAGTAAAAACACCGCCGTGACCCGTCCCAGCGGCTGCGGCTTGGCGGAGAAACGCCACAACACCACAAACAGCAGCAACCCTTCCAACAGCACCTGATAAAGCTGCGAAGGGTGGCGCGGCAAGCCGCCGTAGTGCAGCAGCCACGCCAGCAAATCGGGGTGGCTGGCGGCCTGCGCCAAGTCCTCGTTTCGCGCTTGGGGAAACTGCATCGCCCACGGCAAGCTCGGCGAAGCCACCCGCCCCCACAGTTCACCGTTGATGAAATTGCCCATCCGCCCCGCCGCCAAGCCCAGCGGCACCAAGGGCACCATGAAGTCGGTCACCTGCAAAAAGCGCACCCCTTGGCGACGGGCAAACAGCACCACCGCCAGCAACACGCCTAAAAAGCCGCCATGAAACGCCATGCCGCCTTCCCACACCCGCACAATCGCCATCGGGTCGGCCCAGTAATCGGCGGGCTTGTAAAACAGCACATAGCCCAACCGCCCCCCCAACACCGCCCCCCGCACCCCCTAAAACAGCACGCCTGCCAGGGCTTTGTCGGTGAAACGCGTGTCG
>CALMOJ010000073.1 GCA_937871815.1 uncultured Neisseriales bacterium | reverse complement strand
CGGCTCGCACACCCTGCTGGGCGCAGAATCGCTGATTCGTTGGCAGCACCCACAGTGGGGCTTGGTCAGCCCTGCGCGGTTTATCCCGATTGCCGAAGAAAGCCATCTGATTCACGAAATCAGCGAATGGGTGCTCGACGAAGCCTGCCGCATCCGCGCTACTTGGCCGACCCCCCGTTACGGCGACCCCTTCTTGGCACTCGCCATCAACTTGTCGCCTAGCCACTTCCAAGACCCTGCCTTGCCCGAGAAAGTGTCGGCGGCCTTGGCGCGGCACGGCTTGCCGCCTTGCGCCCTTGAGCTAGAAGTCACCGAGCGCACAGTGATGGGCGATATTGATGCCATCATCGGTATTTTGTTTGAGCTGAAGGCGATTGGCGTGCGGCTGGCGATTGATGATTTCGGTACGGGATATTCGTCGCTGTCCTATCTGCGCCATTTCCCAATTAACCGCCTAAAAATCGACCGGTCTTTTATCTCTGACCTGATGAATGACAGCAGCGCGGCGGCGATTGTCGATACCATTTTGACTTTGGCGGGCAATTTGGGCGTAGAAGCGATTGCCGAAGGGGTGGAAACCGAAGCCCAGCGCGATGCCTTAGCCACCGTAGGTTGCCGCAATATGCAGGGCTATTTGCTCGGTCGTCCGTGCCCAGAAGCCGAATTTGAGGCGCATTATTTGGCGGGGCTGCGAGATGAAGATTTGGGGCTAGATTTAGTTTAGGAGGCGAAGCGGTTAACGGCCTACGCGGCACAGGCTGCTTCGTCCGTCCCCTCCGCGCAAGCGTGCTACCGACGGGTGCTTAGAAACTGTTTACGATCATTTGTTTGTCTTATAATTTAGCTTATGAGAAAAACATACCCCTGTGACCTCAGCAGAGAGGCCTTCGAAGAGATTCGCCCATTGCTGGACAGCGTGCGGAAGCAGACTAAGCATCGATCCGTTGATTTGTATGATGTGTTCTCTGGTGTGCTTTACGGCTGCCAGTGGCGGATGTTGCCGAGTGAGTACCCTAAGAAGCTGTTTACGATCTCGCGAACGACGGGTCAGCCAAGGCGAAATGAACCAAAAAAGCGGTGTTGGACTTAAATCAACACGTATGTTTCGGGGTATTTCAACGCAGGATCACCCGAGCATCGTAGATCGTAAACAGGCTCTAAGAGCGCGGACGCTGCAGGCACCCTAGTGTGGCGGCACCTGTCCTTGAGTGATGC
>CALMOJ010000072.1 GCA_937871815.1 uncultured Neisseriales bacterium | reverse complement strand
AGGCGATAGCGGCATTGCCCGAATAAAAGCGGTGGGTGGTTATGGGGGGGGCGTGCATGATGCCCCCCGCCACCCCCACAAGGCCAATCTAGGGGTTTTGCGCTAAACTTTGCCGATTCTGCTTCCATCCTCCACAAGGGTTTTTTATGCACATTCACATTCTTGGCATTTGCGGCACATTTATGGGCGGCTTGGCCGCATTGGCCAAAGCCGAAGGGCATACCGTCACCGGCTGCGATGCCAACGTTTACCCCCCCATGAGCACCCAACTGGCCGAGATGGGCATTGCCTTGACCAGCGGCTTTGGCGCGGAACAAACCGCCCTTGCCCCCGATTTGTATGTGATTGGCAATGTGGTGAAACGCGGCACCCCTTTGATGGAAGCCATCATGGACCAAGGGCTGCCCTATGTTTCCGGCCCCGAATGGCTGGCACAGCATGTATTGGCGGGGCGGTGGGTGCTGGCGGTGGCCGGTACGCACGGCAAAACCAGCACCGCAGCCATGTTGGCGTGGATTCTGGAAGAGGCCGGTCTTGCGCCTGGCTTTTTGATTGGCGGCATCCCTGAGAATTTTGGCGTATCGGCCCGCTTGCCCCGCGCCCCTCGTGCCGATCCCAACAGCCAAAGCCCCTTCTTTGTGATTGAAGCCGACGAGTACGACACCGCGTTTTTTGACAAGCGCAGCAAGTTTGTCCACTACCGCCCCCGCACCGCCATTTTGAATAATCTGGAATTTGACCACGCCGACATCTTCCCTGACCTTGCCGCCATCGAAACCCAATTCCACCACTTGGTGCGCACCGTCCCCAGTGCGGGGCGGGTGATTGTCCATGCCGACCACGCCAGCCTCGACCGCGTTTTGGCGCGGGGCTGCTGGACACCGGTCGAACGCTTTGGCGCGACGGGAGACTGGACGCTTGGCACCGTCGAAGCCGAGGGGCGGTTTACCGTCTGCTTCCAAGGGCAGGCCGTGGGGCAGGTGAATTGGGCCTTGCTCGGCGAACACAACCGCCACAACGCCCTCGCCGCGATTGCCGCCGCCCGCCATGTGGGGGTGCCGCCTGCCGTGGCCATCGAAGCCCTGTCGCGCTTTGCCAATGTGAAGCGGCGCATGGAAGTCAAAGGCATCGCGGCAGGGGTCACGGTCTATGATGACTTTGCCCATCACCCCACCGCGATTTTGACCACGCTCAACGGCCTTCGCGCCAAGGTGGGCACGGCACGGGTGCTGGCCGTGCTTGAGCCGCGCTCCAACACCATGAAACTTGGCACCATGAAAGCCGAGTTGCCCGCCAGCCTCGCCGCCGCCGACCATGTGTTCTGCTATGGTGCCCACCTCGGCTGGGATGCCGCCGCCGCCCTTGCACCCTTGGGCGATAAAGCCACCTGCTTCGACGACCTTGAGGCCTTGGTGGCTGCGGTTACCGCCCTCGCCCAGCCCAACGACCATGTGCTGGTGATGAGCAATGGCGGCTTTGGCGGCGTGCATGGCAAGCTGCTAAGTGCGTTGGCGGCAAAGGTTTAGGGCGTGCTTAAATGTTTTTAAAATCAGTGGCTTGCTTCCAATTGCCCGCCGCTGGTGGCCGCTGGGCTTGGCCGTGACTTTTCGCCACGGCTGGCGGCGGGCGTAGGACGTGGCGAAATCGGGCTGAAGCCCGACCTACGGGGGGCGGCTAATGACACTGTTGCTTGAGCTGGGCGGTGAGCTGGCCGGTACGGCTGGGCTGCTATTCCCCGCCGCCGTTGGCCGCTGGGCTTTGGTTTTATCCCCCTCCTTTCGGAGGAGGGGTGCCCCATCGGGGCGGGGTGGTTGCCTTTGACTTTGGGTTTGGCTGTGGCTTTTGGCTCTGGCAGCCTCGCCAGCCACCACCCCGTCCGGCCTTGCCGTCCACTCCTCCTTCGCCGACACGGTAGGTCGGGTTTCAACCCGACAACGCAGCCGCACCCCATCGCGTCGGATGGCTGCCCGACCGATATTTGGCGTCGTTTTCACCGCCCTACAAGCCTGCGGTGTGTGCCGTCAGCTCGTTCACCTTGAGTATCGCCGTGCGTGCTCAAGCACAAAACAGAAAGCCCCACCATGTCCGCTTCCCCCACGCCCGCCCCGCTCACCCTGCCGATTAGCGGCATGACCTGTGCCGCCTGTGCCGCACGGCTGCAAAAGGTGCTGAACCGCCAAGCGGGGGTCGAGGCCAGCGTCAGCTTTGCCAATGCCGAGCTTCGTGCCACGCTAGACCCTAGCAAAGCCCAAGTAGCAGAAGTGCTTGCCCAGATTCAGCAGGCGGGGTTTGACGTGCCACAGACCAAGACCACCCTCCGCATTGACGGCATGACTTGTGCCGCCTGTGCCGCGCGGCTGGAAAAAGTGCTGAGCCGGCAAGCAGGCGTGACCGCGCACGTCAACTTTGCCACCGCCACCGCCGCCTTGACCTACCCCATTGGGCTGAGCACCACAGAAGTGCTGGTCGCCGCCGTGGCTGGTGCGGGCTTTACCGCCACCCCGACCGAACGCCAAGACACGCAGACGCTGCAAGCCGCCCAAGCCCGCCAAGACCGGCGCGATACCTTTTGGCTTGGGCTGGCCGTGCTGCTATCGCTGCCCTTTTTGGCCGAAATGCTGGCCATGCTGGTGGGGCAGTACGCCTTGTTGCCCCCGCTGTGGCAAGCCGCCTTAGCCACCCCTGTGCAATTTGCGGTTGGAGCACGGTTTTATCGTGGGGCATGGCATAGCCTCAAGAACGGCGGGGCGAATATGGATGTGCTGGTCGCGCTGGGCACGAGCATGGCCTATGCCTTGTCGCTCTGGGTGCTGTGGACAGAAGGCGCACACGGTCACGTTTATTTTGAAGCCAGCACCTTGGTGATTACCTTGGTGCTGCTGGGCAAGTGGCTAGAGGCGCGGGCGCGTCGTCATGCCGCCGATGCCATCGGCGCGTTGATGCGGATGATCCCCCCCACCGCCCGCGTCTTGGTGCAGGGCGAAGAAAGCGAGCAGCCCTTGTCGGCTGTGCAGCCAGGGGACATGGTGGTGGTGCGGCAGGGGGACAGTGTGCCGGTGGATGGCGAGGTGCTCGACGGTAGCGCACAGCTGGATGAAAGCCTGCTGACCGGCGAAAGTGTGCCCGTGCAAAAAAGCATCGGCAGCCCCGTGTTTGCAGGAACACGCAATGTCGAAGGTCGGGTGGTGTGCCGTGTGGTCGGCGTGGGGGAGCACACCCAACATGCCGCCATTGTGCGCTGGGTTGCCGATGCCCAAGGCTCTAAAGCCCCGATTGAGCGACTCGCTGACCGGATTTCGGGGGTGTTTGTGCCGGTCGTGGTGGGCTTGGCTGTACTGACGCTGCTCCTGACCGGCGGGCTGACCGGCAACTGGGCGCAAGCTGCCCTCCATGCTGTCGCGGTCTTGGTGATTGCCTGCCCCTGTGCTTTGGGCTTGGCCACACCGGCAGCCGTGATGGTGGCGGTGGGGGTCGGTGCCAAGCATGGAATGCTGTTCCGCAATGCCAGCGCCTTGGAATCCGCCGGACGCATTACCACGCTGGTGCTGGACAAAACCGGCACGCTCACCACCGGCAAGCTGCGGGTGGCCACCGTCCAGCCGTGGGCAGGCAGCGAGGCCAGCCAGTTGCTCACCCTTGCCGCCAGCGTCGAAGCCGGTGCAGACCACCCCCTTGCCCATGCCCTGCAAGCCGAAGCGGCGCAGCGCGGGCTTGGCGCGTTGCCGCTGGTGAATTTTCGGGCGGAGATTGGGCAGGGCGTGACGGCAGACATTGAGGGGCAGACCGTGCGTTTAGGTCGCCCTGATTGGATTGCCCCCGACCTCAGCCGCCACCCCGACTGTGTGCAACTGGCGGCTGCAGGGCAAACCGTCTTGGCTTTGGCGCGAGGGGAGACCGTGTTGGGGCTGATTGCCTTGGCCGACACCCTGCGCCCCGAGGCACGGCGCACCTTGCAGCGGCTACGCGACATGGGTATTCACCCCCTGATGCTCACCGGCGACAACGCCACCACTGCCGCCGCCATGGCCGCCGAAGCAGGGCTGGACGACTGGCAAGCCGATTGCCGCCCTGACACCAAAGCCAATCTGATTGCCGAGCGTAAGTTGCGGGGAGAGCGGGTGGCGATGGTGGGCGATGGCATCAACGATGCGCCGGCCTTGGCGGTGGCCGATGTGAGCTTTGCTATGGGTGCGGGCAGCGATGTGGCCCGCGAAACCGCCGATATTGTGTTGCAGGAAGACAGCTTGGCGCGGGTGGCGGATGCCATTTTGCTGTCTCGCCGCACCCTGAGCAAAATCCACCAGAACTTGTTTTTTGCCTTTTTCTACAATGTGTTAGGCATTCCGCTGGCGGCATTGGGCTGGCTGAATCCGGTGATTGCGGGCGCGGCGATGGCGGCCAGCTCGGTGTCGGTGGTCAGCAACGCGCTGCTGCTGAAACGCTGGCGGGCAGGGCGGTGAGCGGGTCGGGAGGGGATTACCGTGGCGGCAGCCGTCCCCGCACCGCCGCATCTAGCTGCGCCTCGGTGAGCCGCCCCAGCAGCCGTGCCACAGGCTGCCCAGCGGGGTCGAGCACCACGGTAAACGGCAAGCCACCCTGCGTATTGCCTGCTGCCCGCATCCACTGGCTGGTTTCGGCATCCCCCAGCAGAATCGGGTAGCGGATGCCAAATTCACGGACAAAGTTGCGCACCGCAACCGGATTGTCGAGCGCGACTCCCACCACGGCGACCGCACCGCCGTAGCGGTCTGCGTAGCGGTTGAGCATGGGCATTTCCTCGCGGCACGGGTTGCACCATGTCGCCCAAAAGTTCAGCACCACCACTTTGCCCCGCCACTGGGCGAGCTGGCGCGGCTGCCCATTAAGGTCGGGGTAGCGCAGGTTTTCTAGGCTGAACGGGGCGGACGGCGGCGGGGCGGCTAAGGTCAAGGACGGGGCAAGACTGGCGGCTAAGGCCAGCATCCACAAGGCAAGGCGGGTCATAAGGGGCTCTCTGGAGGGGGCAAGGTAGTGCCGATACCCCATGCTAAACTATCTGCTGCCGCTTCTAGAACCTGTTTGCGCCTCTGGGCTGCTCGGGTGATGCTGCTGTTCAGGCTTCATGTTCTGTTGCGTGCAACCGAGCATTTTACCGTGCGGGGCACGCCCCCCTTTTTTTCAGGACGCATGATGCCCAACCCAATAATGATCCCGCTTGATGAAACAGTAGGCGAGGGGCTGAATCGGACAATAAGCCAGCCACGCATCAGCCCGTTTGAAGAGGGGTATCGAGCGATGGCCGCCGACGAAGCGCGTGAAAAGGCGGCGCAGGAATGGTGTCACGCGCTGGCAAATGAATCGGCTGCCTAGATAGCACGATAAGCCCATCTTGCCCTTCCCCCCTTGTCCCCTCCCTTCTCTTTGGAATTTCCCCATGTCGATTTTGATTTGTGGCTCACTGGCTTACGACACTCTGCTGACTTTTGACGGCGCATTTGACGACCATCTGCTGCCCGACCAGCTGCACAAATTATCGGTGTGTTTTCGGGTGCCGCAGCTTCGGCGCGAATTTGGGGGCTGTGCGGGCAATATCGCCTATTCCCTGCGTTTGCTAGGGGGCGAGCCGCTGATTATGGCCACCGTTGGTGCAGACTTTGCCCCCTATCGCGCCCACCTTGATCGGCTGGGGATTGCCAGCAGCCATATCCGTGAAATCCCTGATACCTATACCGCCCAGTGCTTTATCACCTCGGACCGCGCCGACAATCAAATCACCGCCTTTCACCCTGGGGCGATGGACTTTGCCAGCCAAAACCACGCCCACAGTGCGCAAGGGATGCGGCTGGCGATTGTCGCGCCATCAGGGCATCCGGCAGCCATGCAGTTTTGCCGCGAGTTGACCGCCATGGGCACGCCCTTTGTGTTTGACCCTGGCCAAGAGCTGCCCTTGTTCTCGGCGGAAGAGCTGCTAGAGCTGACCGGCACCGCCAGCTATATCACCCTGAACGACTACGAATCCGAGCTGCTGACCCACCGTACAGGGCTATCGTTGGCGGCACTCGCCGACCGTGTCGAAGCCTTGGTGGTGACGCGGGGCGGCAAAGGCTCCGACCTCTACGCCGAGGGGCAGCACTGGCACATTCCCGCCGCGCCTGCCGATGCCCTGACCGACCCCACCGGCTGCGGTGATGCCTACCGCGCAGGGCTGTTGTTTGCCCGTGAGCAAGGTTGGGATTGGCTGGCAGCCGCACGGCTGGCCAGTGTGGTCGGGGCGATTAAGATGGGGCACAAAGGGGCGCAAAACCACCCGCTTGCCGCCTCAGACATCGCCCAGCGGTTTACGGCGGCCTATGGGGTGGATTGCCCCTTGCCCCATCCCTAAGCACCTGTTCAACGTCGGCGACACTCGGGGAGCTTGCGTGTGAAACACCCCAAAATAGTGGTGTGAATTCAAGTCCAACGGCGTTTTTTGCCAATTTTGCCTTGGCCACCCCTGTACTATCGAGTTCGTGAACACGTTCTAAGCACCCGTAAAAAAGCCCATCCGCAAAGGGATGGGCGAAGGCAAAGCAAGATGCGGGGCAAGGCGCGAGAACCTGTTCAAAGTTTTTTAAACGCAGCGACTTGGTCGGACTGAAACCCCGCCGCTGGTGGCCGCTGGGGTTGGCTTTTATGCCCCTCCACCGAAGGAAGGGTGCCCCGTGGGGCGGGGTGGTTGCCTTTGGGTTTTGGATTTTGACTCTGGCAGCATCGCCAGCCACCACCCCGTCCGGCGTTGCCGTCGCTTCCCCACCAGTAGAGGGGCATAAAAGCCAGTCCGCGTCTACGGGATCACCCGCGTTTCGAAGACTTTGAACAGGCGCTGAGACGCGACTAGCCCGCCATCCAGCTGCCCGGTTGCCGCTCCAGCCAAGTGCGAATCGACTTGGCATCCTGAATCCGCGACTGTGAGCCATTGCCATCCAGCAGCACGATAATCAGCGGCAGGTTATTGACCGTGGCTTGCATCACTAGGCAGCGACCCGCTTCTTTGATGTAGCCCGTTTTAGACAAGCCAATCTGCCACTCCCCTTCTCGTACCAAGGCATTGCTGTTTTTATAGTGCAGCATACGGCTTGGGCTGACCTGCACATCTTGTTGCTGAGTGGTGGTGTATTGGCGAATCTGGGGGTAATGGTAGGCACCCGACACCATCCGCGCCAAGTCAATGGCGGTCGCGCTGTTGTTGCTGTTCAGGCCGGTTGAATCATAAAACACGCTGCTGCTCATCCCCAATGCCCGTGCTTTTTGGTTCATCTTCGCCACAAAGTGGCGTGTCCCCCCTGGGTAGGTGCGTGCCAATGCCGCCGCCGCCCGATTTTCTGACGACATCAAGGCCAGCAATAGCATTTCGCTACGGGGCAGCGTGGAGCCCACAACAAGGCGTGAGCCAGAATTTTTAAGATAATCCACATCGGCATCGACGATAGTAATCAGCTCGTTCATGGGTAAATGGGCATCCAGCACCACCATGGCGGTCATCACCTTGGTAATGGAGGCAATCGGCATCGGGACTTCACCGTTTTTGGCGTAAATCGGCTCGCCGGTCAGCCCGTTAATCACCAAGGCTGCACTGGAATGCAACGCAGGCGCGGTGCTGCGGTCAAAGTTGGCCGCCACCCGCACGGCACGCCCCTCGGCCGCCAACGACAAAGGGGGCAGCAGCACCAAACCGGCGGCCAATCCAAGAGAAACCAATCTAATCAACATAAGCATCCTTCCTGTTTAAAGCAATGCACCGCTGTGCATATTGAGGCTGTGAACTGACCCCCTAATTTTAGTTCATTTAGCCGCACTAACGCTTGAATTAGCGCGACCTCAAGGCTCGGCGTATCTCCCCCAGCCGAAGGAAAGGGATTTACGCCGCGTTTCCGTTAAAATCCCCCTCCCGCCGTTTTGTTTGCCGAGCCGCCCCGCCATGCCCCCTGACTCTCCCCCCGCCAGTCCCTATGCCCTGCACCAGCCTTTCCCCCCTGCTGGCGACCAGCCCACGGCCATTGCCAAGCTGGTAGAAGGACTGACCGACGGCTTGGCGTATCAAACCCTGCTGGGCGTGACCGGCTCGGGCAAAACCTACACCATCGCCAATGTGATTGCCCAAACAGGCCGCCCCGCCATCATCATGGCCCCTAACAAAACTTTGGCCGCCCAGCTTTACGCCGAGATGCGCTTGTTTTTTCCACACAACGCGATTGAATATTTTGTCTCGTATTACGACTACTACCAGCCCGAAGCCTATGTGCCGAGCCGTGACTTGTTTATTGAAAAAGACTCGTCCATCAACGAACACATCGAGCAAATGCGGCTGTCGGCCACCAAGGCCATTTTAGAGCGGCCCGACTGCATTATTGTGGCGACGGTTTCGGCGATTTACGGCATTGGCGACCCCTCTGACTACCACCAAATGATTTTGCACCTCAAAGAAGGGGAAACCTTTGCGCGGCAAGACATTATTAGCCGCCTGACGGTGATGCAATACGAACGCAACGACATCGAATTTAGCCGAGGCACGTTCCGCGTGCGTGGCGACACCCTCGACATCTTCCCCGCCGAATCGCCCGAACTCGCCATCCGCCTCAGTCTGTTTGATGACGAGCTGGAATCCTTGCGCCTGTTTGACCCCCTCACCGGCATCATTAAGCAGCGGGTGGGGCGGTTTACCATTTTCCCATCTAGCCACTACGTCACCCCCCGCCACACCGTGCTGCGGGCGTGCGAGGCCATTAAGCTGGAACTGGCCGAGCGGCGGCAAAACTTCCTCGACGACGGCAAGCTGGTCGAAGCCCAGCGGATTGAGCAGCGCACCCGCTTTGACCTCGAAATGCTCTACGAGATGGGTTTTTGTAAAGGCATTGAAAACTACTCACGGCATTTTTCAGGGCGCGCCGCCGACGACGCGCCGCCGACGCTATTGGATTACCTGCCCAAAAATGCCCTGATGATTGTGGATGAATCCCACGTCACCATCGGCCAGATTGGCGGCATGTACCGTGGCGACCGTGTTCGCAAAGAAAACCTCGTCAACTACGGCTTTCGTCTGCCTTCTGCCCTCGATAACCGCCCGCTTAAATTTGAAGAATTTGAGCGGATTGTGCCGCAGGCGATTTTTGTTTCAGCCACCCCAGCGGTGTATGAGCTAGAGCGTTCAGGGCAAATTGTCGAGCAGGTGGTACGCCCCACTGGCTTGGTTGACCCCACCATTGAAGTGCGCCCCGTAGATACCCAAGTCGATGATTTGTTGTCTGAAATCACCCTCCGCATTGCCCAAGGGGAACGGGTGCTGGTGACCACGCTGACCAAACGGATGGCCGAGCAGCTCACCGACTACTACAGCGAGCACGGCATCAAAGTGCGCTATCTGCACTCGGATATCGACACCGTAGAGCGGGTGGAAATCATCCGTGACCTGCGCCTAGGGCTGTTTGATGTGTTGGTGGGGATTAACCTGCTGCGCGAAGGGCTGGATATTCCCGAAGTCAGCCTCGTGGGGATTTTAGATGCCGATAAAGAAGGGTTTTTGCGCAGCGAACGCTCGTTGATTCAGACCATAGGCCGCGCCGCCCGCCATATCAACGGCAAAGCGATTTTGTATGGCAACAAAATCACCCCGTCTATGCGCCGCGCCATCGACGAAACCGAACGCCGCCGCACCAAACAAATGGCGTTTAACCTCGCCCACGGCATCATTCCCACCGGCGTTAAAAAGCAGGTCAAAGACCTGATTGATGGGGTGTATGGTGCAGGCAATGACCAAGCCAAGCCGGTCATCCCCGAAATCCTGACCGAAAAACAATTGGCCAAGCGGATTAAAGAAACCGAAAAAGCCATGCTCGGCGCGGCGCGTGATTTGCGTTTTGAAGAAGCCGCCCAGCTCCGCGACACCCTGCACACCCTGACCGAGCAGCTGTTTCATCTCACCGAATAACGCCCCCCTAAGAGCCTGTTC
>CALMOJ010000071.1 GCA_937871815.1 uncultured Neisseriales bacterium | reverse complement strand
TCGGCGTTGGTCACCCAGTCACGCATGGCTTCGTTGAGCGCGTCTTTGAGGGTTTTGCTGCCGGATTCAACCGGCACCACTGTCGCGCCGAGGAGCTTCATGCGGAACACGTTAGGGGCTTGGCGTTTCACATCTTCCGCGCCCATATACACCACGCATTCCATGCCATAGCGTGCCGCCACCGTGGCCGTTGCCACGCCATGTTGTCCTGCGCCGGTTTCGGCAATCACCCGCTTTTTGCCCATGCGCTTGGCCAGCAAGGCTTGACCAATGGCGTTGTTGATTTTGTGGGCACCGGTATGGTTGAGGTCTTCACGCTTCAGGTAGATTTGCGCCCCGCCCAAGGTTTCTGACCAGCGTTCGGCGTGGTAAATCGGGCTGGGCCGCCCGACGTAGTGGGTCAGCTCTTTGCGGTATTCGGCCAAGAAATCGGGGTCGTCTTTGTAGCGGGCATATTCACGCTTGAGTTCGTCCAACGCCGCCATCAGGGTTTCAGCGACATAAGTGCCGCCATAGTTGCCAAAATGACCATGTGCATCGGGAAGGTTATACGGATACATGCTGCACAGCTCCAATAAAAGCCGCCATCAGGGCGGGGTCTTTAATGCCTTTGGCGGATTCTACCCCGCTGGAAATATCGACAGCAGCAGGGCGCACCGCCGCCACAGCGGCAGCGATATTGCTGGGGTCGAGTCCCCCAGACAAAATCAACGGTAAGGGTAAATTGGGCGGGAGCAACGACCAATCAAAGGTCGCGCCCGTACCACCCGCCATGCCAGGCACAAACGCATCGGCCAACAGCCCCCGCGCGCCAGCATAGTGGGCGGCGTATTGTAGCAAATCCAAGCTAGGACGAACGCGCACCGCCTTTAAGTAGGGGCGGGCAAATTGACGGCAAAAGTCGGGGCTTTCTTCGCCGTGAAATTGCAACACATCGACCGGCACGGCGTGGAGTACGGCCTCGACCTCGGCCACGCTGGGGTCAACAAACAAGGCGACCACGGTCACAAACGGCGGGAGTGCCGCCACAATGGCACGGGCTTGGTCTAGCGAAACATGGCGGGGGCTGGGCGGGTAAAACACCAACCCGATGGCATCGACCCCTAAACGGGCGGCTTCTTGGCCATCTTCGGGGCGTGTGATTCCGCAAATTTTGGTGCGAATAAGCGACATAGCAAAACACTTTGAAAGAAGGGGGAAGCCACGATTTTGCCGGTGCACGCGGCTGGGCGGGGAGATTTTTCAGGGGAACGCACTCATAATGCCAGCTCCTTCCTTTATCAACGCTACGGAGCACGCGATGAAAACCCTTGCGGATATTCGCCAAGACTATGCAGCCCAATCGCTCGACGAGCGCGATTGCCTTCCCCACCCGATGGCGCAGTTTGAGTGTTGGCTAGAGGCGGCCCTAACCGCCGAAGTGGCAGAGCCGACCGCGATGCTGGTGTCTACCGTGTCGCCAGAAGGCTGCCCCGCCGCCCGCGTGGTGCTGCTAAAGGGTGTGGAGCAGCAGCAATTGGTGTTTTATACCAACTACGAAAGCCGCAAAGGGCAACACCTTGCGGCCAATCCTGCCATTGCGGTGACCTTTTTTTGGCCGGAGCTTGAGCGTCAGGTCAATATCGAAGGGGTAGTCAGTCGCGTCGCCCCCGAGGTTTCGGATACTTACTTTGCCAGCCGCCCCTACAAAAGCCGCGTCGGCGCGTGGGCTTCGGAGCAGAGTCGCCCGATTAGCAGTAAAAATGTGGTGATGGCACGGTTTGCCCAGTTTGCCGCCACCCATTTGATGAGCGTCCCCCGTCCGCCGCACTGGGGTGGCTTTGCAATTACCCCCCATCGCTTTGAATTTTGGCAGGGCCGCCCCAGCCGCCTGCATGACCGCATTCTGTACTTGCCCGATGCCGAGCAGGGCTGGGTGCTGTCTCGCCTTGCGCCGTAGCCCGAGACTGTTAAACTCCCCAGCAATTCCCCTTTTAGGTTCTTGTCATGCCTTTTTCTCGTCTTGTTGTGCGTGTTACCCGTTGTGCCTTGTTGAGCGGTTTGGCCAGCTTTCCGCTGTGGGTGGAGGCGTTTGAACCCACCCCTGCGATTGAGGTGGCCGAAAAAGGCCGCCATGTGGTGATTAACATCGCCCAAACGCGGCTATTTGTGTTTGAAGGTGGCAAGCTGATTCGGGTGTTCCCCATTGCTGTCGGCAAGCAACTGACCCAAACCCCTACGGGCAACTACGCCGTGACCGAGATTCGTCGCAATCCCGCCTGGAACGTCCCCGCGTCTATCCAGTCCGAAATGCGCGCCAAGGGTGGGGAAGTGGTGACCGTGGTGCCGCCAGGGCCTAAAAATCCGCTCGGCCCCGTCTTTGTGCGTTTTGGCGAGCCGCGCTTGGGATTGGGGATGCACGGCACCAACATGCCGTCTAGCGTGCCCGGCTTTAGAAGCCACGGCTGTGTGCGGCTCAAAAGTCCTGACGCGCTGCGCTTGGCCAGCTTGATGTCGATTGGTGTGCCGGTTACGGTGACGTATCAGCCGGTGCTGCTGAATAGTGACGAAAATGGCCATCTGTGGCTAACCGCCTTTGCCGATGGCTACCGCCGCACCGATGGGGTGTTCCGCCAGAGTGTGTGGAACGAGGTCGAAACATGGGCAAAAGCACAGGGCAAGATCGTCAACCGTAGCCAGCTAGACCAGACGCTGTCGGCCAAATCTGGCGAGCCGGTGTGCTTGTCTTGCCTCGCCCCCAAAGCCACGCCACGCACCGTGACGGCGCAAGACGCTGAACCCGCAGCGGTCAGCGACAAGGTCTCGGGCGGCAGCCCTCTGCCTCCGCGCTTGCGTGTGGCCGAGCCGCCAGTGAGCGAAGACGACCCCGACGCGTTGATTCAGCCGACCAAGGTGTTGGCGGATTAGTTTTGTCGGTTTGACTTCCTCTCCGCCCTAAAGCGCGTGGATGCCTTCTTCAAGACGGCGAAGTCCCGCCGCGAAAATGTTCCTTGTAGCATTTACGT
>CALMOJ010000070.1 GCA_937871815.1 uncultured Neisseriales bacterium | reverse complement strand
CCTGCACCTGCTGCTGAAGCACCAGCAGCACCTGCACCTGCTGCTGCACCTGCTGCTGAAGAAAAGAAAGCTGACGCACCTGCTGCGCCTGCTGCTGAAGAGAAGAAGGCTGACGCGCCTGCTGCTCCTGCTGCTGAAGAAAAGAAAGAAGAAAAGAAGTAATCTAACTTCTTTTCTGAAAAAAAACCGACCTTCGAGGTCGGTTTTTTTTCGTCCAGTGCCAGCCACCGAACAGCTAGTTGCTTAGTTTTTCGTGCAGCAGGTGCCCCAGCAAGGCCCGCAATTTAGCAGGGCGTACCGACTTAGACAGCCAAACCCAGCCTGCGGCGGCGGCCTCTTGCTGTACCTCGGTACTTCGATCTGCGGGTACTGGGTCAGGAGGGCAGGCTGTCCCCATGACGTACCGTAGAAAAAGGGGGAATCATGATGCCGCACCTCCAAAAAGAGAAAAACCAAGCCAACGGAGCCACCAGTATCGGGTCAATTGCGGCGGTTGGGGACGCACCTTTCCAAGCAAAACGCCCAAGCGAAGGACTTGGGCGTTTTGGGGTATGGCAGACTTTGAACAGCTTCTAAGACAGTGGCAGCTTAGCCCTCAAACGGGTGACGCAACACAATCGTGTGCTGACGGTCAGGACCGGTCGAGACAATGGCAATCGGGGCTTCGCAGATAGCCGAGATGCGCTCAAGGTAAGCGCGCGCATTGGCGGGCAAGTCTTCGTAGCGTTCTACGCCAAAGGTGTTTTCTGTCCAGCCCGGCACGGTTTCGTAAATCGGCACACACCCCGCGACGTTTTCTGCCCCAAACGGGAAGATGTCGTGGCGCACACCGTCTTTTTCGTAGCCTACGCAGAGCTGAATGGTGTCCATGCCGTCCATCACGTCGAGCTTGGTCACGCACAGCCCCGACACGCCATTGATTTGGATGGAACGCTTCAGCAGCGCAGCATCAAACCAGCCGCAGCGGCGGGGGCGGCCCGTCACCGAGCCAAACTCGTGGCCGCGCTCGGCCAAGCCTGCGCCCACCGCATCGAACAGCTCAGTCGGGAAAGGCCCCGAGCCGACGCGGGTGGTGTAAGCCTTCACAATCCCCAACACATAGTTGAGCATTTGCGGCGCAACGCCCGCCCCAGGGGCAGCCGCCCCCGCCACGCAGTTGGACGAGGTGACGAACGGATACGTGCCGTGGTCGATGTCCAGCAGCGTGCCTTGTGCGCCTTCAAACAAAATAGGCTTATCGGCTTTGTTCATGTCGTACAGCGTGCGCGACACATCGGCCACCATCGGCTTGATGCGCTCGGCCAGCAACATGGTTTGGTCGTAGGTGGTTTGGAAATCAACTTCGCTGGTCTTAAAGTATTCGCGCAGCAGGAAGTTGTAATACGCCAAGTTTTCTTGCAGCTTGGCGGCAAAGCGTTCGGGGTGGAACAGGTCTTGAACGCGGATGGCGCGACGCGCCACTTTGTCTTCGTAGGTTGGGCCAATGCCGCGACCGGTGGTGCCGATTTTGCCTTCGCCTTTGGCGGCTTCACGCGCTTGGTCTAGGGCAATGTGGTACGGCAAAATCAGCGGGCAGGCTTCCGAGATTTTCAGGCGGCTGGCCACATCGACCCCTGCGGTTTCCAGCTCGTCGATTTCTTTCAGCAAGGCTTCGGGGGACAGCACCACGCCATTGCCGATAAAGCAGGCTTTGCCCGCGTGGAGGATGCCGGAGGGAATCAGACGCAAGATGGTTTTTTTGCCGCCAATCACCAAGGTGTGCCCTGCATTGTGGCCACCCTGAAAGCGCACCACCCCTTCGGCATGGTCGGTCAGCCAATCGACAATCTTGCCCTTGCCTTCGTCACCCCATTGCGTACCAATAACCACTACATTCTTAGCCATAGTAAACCTCTTGCTCAAATATCAATTGGGAGAGCATGGCACAACGCACCATGCGTCGGCCTGCCAGATTAGTTCGCGGTCACATTGCAGTGCCGCAGGGGATTCATTCAGATAGTCCACAATCACCACTTCGCCCGCTTGGCGCAGTGCTGCCACGGCTTCGCGGCTGGCAGCAGCGTGGGGTGCCGCCACCCGAATCGCCAAAGCGGCGGGGTTTTGCGGCAGGATGCGGATAAGGTCACGCAAATCCAAGCTAAAGCCGGTGGCAGGACGTGCCCGCCCAAACTTGCGGCCCACATCGTCGTAGCGACCGCCGCGTGCCACGGCATCAGACCAGCCTTCGGCATAGGCCGCAAACAGCAAGCCGGTGTGGTAGAGCGTACCGCGCAATTCGGCCAAGTCATAGCTTACCTGTGTCCCTGCGGGCAGCGCGGCGGCCACAGCAGCCAAATCGGCCAAGGCTTGGCGAATCGGTGGCAGGTCGGGCAAGTCGCGCTGAGCCCGTTGCAGGGCATCGGCACCGTAGAGGGTCGGCAAGGTCAGCAGTGCTGTGCGATAAGGCTCGGGGACGGTCTGCACCAAATCCTGAATGCCCGCGCTGTCTTTGCTTTGCAGGGCGTTGAATAACTCGCTGGTCAGCTCAGTCGAAAGCTGGGCGGCCTCGGCCAAAGCACGAAACACCCCTGCATGACCCAAATCGAGCGTCAGTGCCGAAAGACCCGCCCCGCGTAGGGCAGCCAACATCAGCTCAATCACTTCTTGGTCGGCAGCAAGGTCGGCACAGCCGTATAGCTCGGCACCGACTTGCAGCGGCTCGCGGGAACGCATGACGCTTTCTGGCAAAGTGTGCAGCACACTGCCGGCATAGCATAGGCGCGTAGTGCCGCTACGCTCCGACAATAAGTGGGCATCAATCCGCGCCACTTGGGGCGTGATATCAGCCCGCACACCCAGCTGACGACCGCTCATTTGGTCGTCCACCTTAAAGGTTTTACGCGCTAGAGCGGTGTCGCCTTCGGTAATCAGCGAATCCGCGTACTCAATCAGGGGCGGGGAAACCAGCTCATAGCCGTAGGTGCGAAAGCGGGCGAGCATGGCAGTTTTTGCCGTCTCGACTTGACGTGCCGTGGCCGGCAGGATGTCAGCAATATTTTCAGGGAGCAGCCAATTACGCATGGGGTCGGTCTGTGTTCACAGCAAAAAGCGGGGAGTCCCCCGCTTTTTTGGTCAAAAAAGAGATTGTATCTGATTTTGCCTTAATTGCCGCCCTTTGCACCTGCTGAAGGGTTCTTCAGATAGTTAAAAAAGGCAGAACTCGGGTCCAGTACCATCACGTCGTTTTTACTGCGGAACGACTGCTTGTAGGCTTCCATTTTGCGATAGAAGGCATAGAACTCAGGGTTTTTGCTGTAAGCCTCGGCGTAAATGGCGGCAGCTTTGGCATCCCCTTCGCCCTTGGTGCCTTGGGCTTTGCGATAGGCTTCGGCAAGGATGATTTCGCGCTGACGTTCAGCATCGGC
>CALMOJ010000069.1 GCA_937871815.1 uncultured Neisseriales bacterium | reverse complement strand
GCTTTTAGCTGACCGCCGTAGGAATCCCCCGTCTTTAGGCGGGGGAGGATGTCAAAGTCTTTTTAAACGCAGCGACTTGGTCGGACTGAAACCCCGCCGCGAGTGGCAGCGGGGCTTGGCTGTGATTCCCCTCCCGTGGCGGGGTGCCCCGCAGGGGTGGGGTGGTTGGTTTTGACTTTTGGGTTTAGGTTTTAGCTCAGGCGGCCTTGCCACCCCCCCTCTCGCCGCCTGTGCTGTCCTCAGCGTAAAATAAACCCTCTGAATTCACCCCAACACGACGACACTTTCCATGAAACTTCAATTCACCAAAATGCAGGGGCTGGGCAACGATTTTGTGGTGCTAGACGGTGTGCGCCAGCGCATCCGCTTGACCCCCGACCACATCCGCCGACTCGGCGACCGCCACTTTGGCATCGGCTTTGACCAGCTGCTGTTGGTGGAAGAACCCGCCCTGCCGGATACCGATTTCCGCTACCGCATCTTTAACAATGACGGCAGCGAAGTGGAACAATGCGGCAATGGCGCACGCTGCTTTGCCCGTTTTGTCTTTGATAGCGGCCTAACCGACAAGCACGCGATTCGGGTCGAAACCGCCAAAGGCATTATCACCCCCCACCTGACCGACGACGGCCAAGTGACTGTGGACATGGGGCGGCCGCGCTTTTTGCCGGTTGAAATTCCGTTTGAAGCCGCCGGCGACAGCATCGTCCACGACCTCACCTTGCCCAGCGGCGAGCACATCGCTATTTCGGTGGTGTCGATGGGCAACCCCCACGCGGTGCAAGTGGTGGCCGCCGTAGACACCGCCCCTGTCCTTGCCCAAGGCGCGGCGATTGAGCACCATCCGCGTTTTCCTGAGCGGGTCAATGCGGGCTTTATGGAAGTGGTGGCGCGTGACCATATTCGGTTGCGGGTTTTTGAACGCGGCGCGGGCGAAACCTTGGCCTGCGGCACCGGCGCGTGTGCCGCCGTGGTGGCCGGTATTCGGCGGGGGCTGTTGGAGGGCTGCGTACAGGTCGATACCCGTGGCGGCAGCCTAACCATTGCTTGGGCGGGCGGCGATAAGCCGGTGTATATGACCGGCCCTGCCGTGACAGTGTTTACCGGCGAAATTACGCTGTAATCATTTCTTCCCGACTAAAGGATTGCCGCATGACCATGATTGCCAGCGAAGTCGCCGCTTATCTTGAAGCCCACCCTGCCTTTTTTAATGAGCACAGCGAGCTGCTCGTGTCCTTACGTTTGCCCAGCCCCATCCACACCGACAACACCGTGCCCTTGGTCGAACGCCAAGTGCTGGCACTGCGCGACAAAACCCGCCAACTGGGTGCGAAGATGTCGCAGCTGATTCGGTTTGGCGAGCACAACGACCGCATCATTGCCCGCCTACATGCCCTCGCCGTGGACTTGATTCGGGTGGAACGCCCCGAAGAGGCCATCCGCACCTCGCTGGATATGCTGCGCCGTGACTTTGACCTGACCCATGCAGGGCTGAAGCTGTGGGGGGCGCACACCACCACGCTGACTGATTGGCACACCCAAGATGACCGCCTGCGCTTGATTGCGCGGAATTTGTCGGTGCCCTATACCGGTCCTTTTGCGCCGGAGCACCTGATTCAGTGGTTCCCCGCCCAGCCGGTCTTGCAGTCTTTTGCCCAAGTGGCTCTGCGCCGCGATAACGGCGAGGCGTTTGGCTTGCTGGTGCTGGCCAGCGATGAAAATTACCGCTTTACCGCCGACATGGAAACCGACTATCTGAAGCACCTCGGTGCCTTGCTGGAGGCCGCGTTGTTGCGGACGCTGCCGGTGGGCTAAGAACAGGTTCGAAGTTGTGGCACAGTCGGCTGGGGGGCGAAGGCTTCCCGCTGACGCGGTAAGAACCTGTTCAAAGTCTACGAAACTCGGGTGATCCTGCGTTGAAATACCCTCAAAAATGCGTATGGATTCAAGTCCAACGGTGCTTTTTTGGTTCATTTTGCCTTGGCAACCCCTGCACCATTAGGGCTTTGAACAGGCTCTAAGGGTGCCTCTCACGGCGGCGAGGGTTTCCCCCGCGCCACGGCTGGCGGCAGCGGGGGGGGTGGGCTGTCCCGTAGGAAGTGGCGAAATCGGGCTGAAGCCCGACCTACGGGCGGGCTCTGCCGATTACACCGTTGCGCGGACTGGGCTGTCACGGGCGGCAGCGGGGCTTGGTTTTATTCCCCTCCCGTGGCAGGGATGCCCCATCGGGGCGGGGGGGGCTTTTGGGGCTGGGTTTTGGCACCAGCGGCCTTGCCAGCCCCCACCCCGTCCGGCGTTGCCGTCGCGCCCCCTCCGACGGAGGGGAATGTAGCCAAGGCCGCAGCGATTGCGCTTTTATTAGGCGTTTCGCTTTGGCAATCCCTGCACTATCAAGCAAGAACGT
>CALMOJ010000068.1 GCA_937871815.1 uncultured Neisseriales bacterium | reverse complement strand
TTTAACCCGACAAAGCATCGGGATAAATCCCGACCTACACAGAGGCTTCGGGACATTTCAACGCAGGATCGCCCGAGTATCGCAGATCGTAAACAGCTTCTTAGCTGCTGCTACGCGCCACCACAACCACCCCGAGGATAATAATACCGATGCCAACCAGCCGTTGTACCGTCACCATCTCGCCAAACAGCCACCACGCCAAACCGGCATTGACCACATAGCCAATCGACAGCATGGGGTAGGCAATGCTGACCTCGACCCGCGACAAGGCCAAAATCCACACCACCACGCTGACCACATAGCAGCTCAGGCCGCCCAAAATCGGCCAGTTGGTGGCGAGGGCATAGCCTATCGGGCCGATATTGCTGGGGGTGAAGTCAAAGTGCCCGATGTTGCGAACACCGGCTTTCAGCAGCAGCTGGGCGGCGGCATTCAGCAGCACACCGAATAAAATCAAGCCAAATTCAAGCAGTTTCATTAGGTCAATTCAGTTGGGTTGTGAGGGGGGCGAGGGTCGTGCGGGGTTTGACCACCACCACACGGCGCACGTCTTGGTAAACCACCTGCATGGCCATGCCCTGCTGAGCAAAGCGTTGATGGTCGGCCACGGTCAGCATGGCCGCCGCATGGGGCAGTTGCTGCCAGCGTTGGACAAAGGCTTCGAGGGTGGGCAGGGCGCGGGTGGGGTTTTGTTGCTGACCAAAGGCGAATTCATCGACATAGGCGACCAAGGTCACGGGATGACGCAGATAAAACGGGAAGGTTTGGTCGTATGACCGCACCGAGAACACTTCGGTGTCTGGGGTCAGGTGCGGGGTGAGCTGCGCCACCAGTGTCCGGCTGCTTTTGAGGGCGCGAAAGCTATCGTGCCCCATCATCGACAGCGTAAGAACCAGCACACTGCCCACAGCCATCCACGCCACGCCATGCGGCTTGTTGTTTTGCCCCAGCGCACGCCATGCCATGCCGCCACACAGCAAAAACAGCCCTGCGCCGATGCCGACCTTGTACGCCATCCCCATCACCACGGCGACGGGGGTTTCTGCCGAGGCATAGCCGCCAGCAAACGGTACGCAGGCCAGCACCCCACCCCAGACCAGCAGCGGAAACAGCAGGTGTTTTTTCAGGTGGGCAGCAGATAGCCGGTCGAGCTGGTAGGCCAGTAATAAAGCCAGCGCGGGGAACATCGGCAAAATATAAGACGGCAGCTTGGAGCGCGACACGCTAAAAAACACAAACACAAACCCTGCCCAAACCAGCAGCACCCGCAATGGCTGAAAGGTCTGCCCTGCTTGTCGATGCCTGCCCAGCCACGCCAATTGCGGCAAAAAGCTGGTCCACGGCAAAAAGCCCGCCAGCAAAATCGGCACGAAATACCACATCGACCCGGGCCGTTGGGCTTCGTTGGTCAAAAAGCGTTGGAAGTGTTCGCGGATAAAGAAAAACTGGAAGAAATCAGGATTTTTCAGCGAGACGGCAACAAACCACGGCGCGGTCAGCCCAAAGAAAATCGCCAAGCCGCTCAGCCAGTGCATCCGCCGCCAAAACCCCCATTGCCGACTCAGCAGGCTATACAGCACCAAGGTCGCACCGGGAATCACCAAGCCGACCAAGCCTTTGGACAGCATGGCACCGGCCATCGCCGCCCACGTCAGCCACATGCCGTTGCGCTGTTGGCGCGGGCTGGCAGCATCGTGCTGCGCCAGCAAAAAACCACACAGTGCCAAGGTCAAAAAGCCGCTTAGCCCCATGTCGAGGCTTAGAAAATGGCTATTGCCCAGCACCCAAGTGCTGCTGGCCATAACCATCGCCGCATAGTGTCCGGCACGCGCCCCCCACAGCCGCTGGGCGGTCAGCCCCACTGCGCCCACCGCGACAAAGCCCATCAGGGCAGGCCAAAAGCGGGCGGCAAAATCGTTGACCCCAAACACGGCAAAGCTTAAGGCCCCCATCCAATATTGCAGGATGGGCTTTTCGAAATACAAAAAACCGTTGAGGTGGGGAGAAAGCCAGTCGCCGCTTTGCAGCATTTCAAGGGCAATGCTGGCGTAGCGGCCTTCGTCGGGGTGAATCAGGTCGCGGTAGCCCAGCGGGGCAAACCACAGCAGTATCAGCAGCCCCCAGCCCAGCGCAAATATACGCCCCTGAAACGATGGCGAGGGTGACGCGGTATGAAGCGCAGCGTGATGTGTGTCCAACGGGGCAGCCTACAAAAAAAGGGCGCAAACCCTGCGCCAAGGCGGGCATTGTATCGCCGCGCTGTGTGGATGTGTGAGCGGTTTGCCTCCAGTTACGGCATACTTTTATCCTCTCAAAAAAACCTTAATGCGGCATACTTTTTTATGACTTTTTATTCGGCTCGTTCCGCCGCGCTTTCGCGCTTTCGCCCCTTGTCGGGCTTGTTTTTTTTATGGCTAATGGTGGCTTTTTTAACCCGCACCGCCCTGCTGCTGCGTTCTGGCGGGCAGGTGGAGGGCTCGCCGCTGACGTGGCTGTATATCTACGGCATGGGGCTGTTTTACGATGGGGTAGCGGCCTGCTACTTCTTTTTGCCGCTGGGACTGTATCTGGGCTTGATGCCCGACCGGCTGTTTCGCCACCACTGGCATCAGCCGCTGTTTTGGCTACTGAGTGGGCTTACCGTGTTTGGCATCGTATTTAATGCGGTGTCGGAATGGGTGTTTTGGAGCGAGTTTGAAACGCGGTTTAATTTTATCGCCATCGACTACCTGCTCTACACCCACGAGGTGATAGGCAATATCCGTGAGTCTTATCCTGTCGGCGCGATTTTGAGTGGCTTGGCGGTGCTGTCCGTGGGATTACTCTGGGCGATGCGCCACCGGCTGGCGGCGGGCTTTGCCCAAGTTAGTACCCTGCGTGAGCGGCTGCCGATTGTGGTGGTCTTGGTTAGTTTGCCGGTGCTGGCTTTTTTTGCTGTCAGCCACACCTACAAAGAGCAAAGCCCCAATCGCTACGTCAACGAACTGGCGGGTAATGGCTTTTACGAGCTGGGCGCGGCGGCCTATAACAACGAGCTGGATTACGAAGACTTCTACCGCACCCTACCCGAGGCCGAAGCCCTCGCCACCTTGCGCCAACAGCTCCCGACCCCCCACGCCCCCCTCGCCAGCAACGACCCCAACGACCTGAGCCGCACGGTCAGCTATCCCGCGCCAGAAAAACGGCTGAACGTGGTGCTGATTACGGTGGAAAGTCTATCAGCAGAATTTTTGGGCAGCTTTGGCAATACCCAAGGCATTACCCCTAGGCTGGATGCCCTTGCCAAGGACAGTTTGGTGTTTACACGGCTCTACGCCACCGGCACGCGCACGGTGCGGGGGCTAGAGGCTTTGTCCTTGTCGGTACCGCCCACCCCAGGCCAAAGCATTGTGAAGCGGCCCAATAACAGCGGGCTGTTTTCCCTAGGCAGCGTCTTTGCCCGCAAAGGCTACGACACCCGCTATGTGTATGGCGGCTATGGCTACTTTGACAACATGAACGCCTTTTTTTCGGGCAACCGCTATCAGGTCGTTGACCGGACGGCCATCCCCGACAAAGACATTCCGTTTGAAAATATTTGGGGTGTGGCCGACGAAGCCTTGTTTTTACAGGCAGGGCGAGAGATTGATGCCTCGTGGACCGCACGCAAGCCGTCGTTTACCATGATTATGACCACCTCTAACCATCGCCCATTTACCTACCCCGAGGGGCGTATCGACATCCCATCCAAATCAGGGCGTGAAGGCGGGGTGAAATACACCGACTACGCCATTGGCCAATTTATTGACCGTGCCCGTAGCAAGCCGTGGTTTGACGATACGGTGTTTGTGGTGGTGGCCGACCATTGCGCCTCCAGCGCGGGCAAAACCGATTTGCCAGTCAGCCGCTATCGGATTCCGCTGCTGGTGTATTCACCCAAACACATCCCTGCAGGGACGTTTGACCGGCTGACCAGCCAAATCGACATCCCCCCCACCCTGCTGGGTCGGCTGAATATGCGCTATACCAGCCGCTTTTTGGGCTACGACATGTTTGACCTTGAGCCAGGGCGGGAGCGGGCGTTTATCAGCACCTACCAAAATTTGGGATTTGTGACGGACCGAGGGCTGGTCACGCTCTCCCCCAAAAGCAAGGTGAGCTTTGAAGCGGTAAGCGATAAGGACGAAGTGCTGGGCAGCACCACCGAAGACCCCGCCAAGCTGAAAGCAGCGATTGCGTGGTATCAGGGCGCGAGTGTGGCGTTTAGCCGCCGGTTGATGGCGGATGTGGCACCGTAGCGCTACCGCCAACGGTGTGCTCAAAAAGAGTGAACCCCCACAGGGGGCGGGGTGAAGCCCGACACCCTCCCCATCCCATCGCAAGGTGGCAAACCTGAGGACGCGCTACGGATTACAACGGGCAGCGTTTGCCCTGACACCAGCAGCGCCTCCAGCGCCGTAGCAGGCATGGGGCGGGCAAGGTAGTAGCCCTGCACTTCTTGGCAACCTAGCTCGCGCAGCCGTTCGAGTGCGGCGGCATCTTCCACCCCCTCGGCAATCACCTTGAGGTTAAGGCTTTTGGCCATTTGGATAATGGCGCGAACAATCGCTTGGTCATCAATATCGCTGGCCAAGCTGCGGATAAAGGTCTGGTCGATTTTGAGCTTGTCCACGGCAAACCGCTTCAGATAGGCTAGGCTTGAGTAGCCCGTACCAAAATCATCAATCGAAAGCTGCGTGCCCAAGGCCTTAAGCTGGTGAATCGCATCTAGGTTGGTTTGGCTGTCCAGCATCAAAATAGACTCGGTCAGCTCAAGGTCGAGCTGCGCGGGCGGCAGCCCCGTTTCCACCAGGGCACGGCGCACCGTATCCGCCACGTTGCCCTGTCTAAATTGAATGACTGACAAATTCACCCCCATAGTCAGTGGCGGCAAACCCAAAGCACGCCATGCCATCGCTTGACGGCAGGCTTCAAACAGCACCCATTCGCCGATAGTCACAATCAGTCCGCTGTCCTCGGCAATCGGGATAAACCGTCCTGGGGGAATCAAACCTTGCTCGGGGTGTTGCCAGCGCACCAAGGCTTCCACGCCAATAATGCGGCCACTGTCCAGCGCGATTTGGGGCTGGTAGTGGAGCACAAATTCATGCTGGTCTAGGGCACGGTGCAGCCCGTTGCGTATCCGCAGATTTTCGGTGGCATCCACGTTCATCTGGGCATCAAAGAAACGGTAGGTGTTGCGCCCTTTGGCCTTGGCTTGGTACATCGCCGAATCCGCTTTGCGGAGCAGCGTATCAAAGTCTTGGCCGTCTTTGGGATAGGTGACAATGCCCGCCGAAATTGAGGTGGCGATTTCTGTGCCCTCCACCATAAACGGCACTTGCAGGCTGTGCATGAGCTGGTTAAGTACGCTAATCGAGGCATCAGGACTGGGCAGGTCAGGCAAGATAACTAAGAACTCATCGCCGCCATAGCGGCAAAGGGTGTCAGTGTCGGTGAGGTGGCCGAGCAACCGTCTACCCACTTGTTGCAAAAGCTTGTCGCCTAGTTGGTGCCCTAGCGAATCGTTAACCGTTTTGAAGTTGTCCAAATCCAAAAAAATCAGGGTGACGTGCCGACCGTCTCGATCCGCGCTGGCCATGGCTTGGAGCATTCGGTCGGTACACAGCACGCGGTTGGGCAGCCCTGTCAGCGAGTCGTGATGCGCTAAAAATTCGATTTGGTCGAGGATATGGCGTGATTCGCTTATATCTCCGCAGGCCAAAATATAGTTGCCGCTATCGTGGGGGGTCAGGCTGCAGCGCAGCCATGTGGCGGGCTTGTCTGCCACATCAAAGGGCAGCTCCACCGGTGCACCGGTGGGGTCTGGTGGAAAAGGTAGCCGCCCTGTAAAGAGCTGGGCAAGGTGTTGCCCCACCAGCGGGGTATCGTCGGTGGCGTGGAGTATGCTGCTAAAGTGCTGGTTGCTCAGCAGGATATGCCCTGTGGCATCGACCTCGGCAATGGCAATGCTGTTATTTTCAAACAGGCCACGGTAGCGGGCTTGGCTGTGCAGCAGTTCTTTTTGGGTGCGGACAGCCGCAGCGGCATTGCGGAGCACAATGCGGACTTCTTCCTCGTACCACGGCTTGCGCAGGTAGGAATAAATGCCCGCCCGATTGATGGCATCCAATACCGCATCAAATTCGGCATAGCCGGTCAAGACAATCCGTTTGCTGTCAGGGTAGGTGGTGCGGATGCGCTCTAAAAAGCTGATTCCTGTCTCCCCTGGCATTCGTTGGTCGCTGACAATAATGTCGAAATCGTCATGCAGTGCCAACAGTTGGTCTGCCTGTTGCGTTTCGGTGACGGTGTGAATTTCAAATTCGTCTCGGAACATAAATTTGAAGGCAGTGAGATTCCACTCTTCATCATCAATGTAGAGGATTTTTTCCAGCTTTTTATCTGGCGTGGTCATACAAAATTCCGTGGGCCGGTACGTTCAACGAGCGGATATGCTGGAAAAAAAGGGGGCGATGGTGATTGTAGAGTCGTCCCGTTTGAGCAGGATAATGCCCTGACAGGGAGCAGGCGGCTAGTGGCTTTGCCGTGGCAGCAGCACCCGAAAGGTTGCGCCGTGTCCTAATTGGCTTTCTGCCTCCAGTATGCCTTGTTGTCGCGCCACAAGACCATGACTAATAGACAGCCCCAGCCCTGTGCCTTTGCCCACCGCCTTGGTGGTGAAGAAAGGCTCAAATAAATGGGCGTGCGTCTCGGCATCAAACCCCTTGCCGGTGTCGCTGATTTCGATTTTGACCCAATCCACGCCCTCGCGTTGGCAATCTTCGGTGCGGAGCGTCAAGGTGCTTGGACGGGCAATCTCGTCAGCTGTGGGGCTCATGGCATCGGTAGCGTTACCAATTAAATTCACAAACACTTGGTTCAACGCCCCCGCCTGACCAATCAGCATAGGCTGGGTCTGAAAATCACGGACGATTTGTACATGGTGGCCGATGGTGCTGGCCATCATGGTCAGGGCGGCTTCGATGTTTTGGTGAAGGTCAAACGCAGAAGGCGGCTCGTTATCGCCCTGCCCCCGTGTAAACAGCCGTAGCCCACTGACAATTTTCGCGGCCCGCTCGGCCCCAATGCGTATCCCTTCCAGCATCACGCCCAACCCTTCTTGGGCATCATGGTAGCCGGTGCGGGCTTTGGTGCTGGTAAGGAGGGGAAGCTGCTCGGCGGCGTTTTCAGGGGTGAGGGTTTCGTATTGGTTTAGCACGTCTTCTATGCTGCGCAGCATTTTTAGGCTGGTTTGGGCATTGGCGTAAACAAAGTTAAGCGGGTTATTCAGCTCGTGGGCAATGCCTGCGGTCAGCACCCCTAACGAAGCCATTTTGGCCGAGCTGACCATATTGCTTTGCGCGGCTTTGAGGTCGGCAAGGGCTTGGCTCAGGCGGGTGTTTTGGTCTTCTAGACGGGTGTTTTGTTCTTGGATGCGGGCCGTGGCACGGCGCAGTTCAAGATGAACCGATACCCGTGCCAGCACTTCGTGGGCATCAAACGGCTTGGTGATAAAGTCCACCCCGCCTTGGGTCAGGGCTTTAACCTTGGCTTGGGGGTCATCTAGGGCGCTGATAAATAGCACGGGAATCTCTGCCGAATGCGGTGCTGCTTTTAGGCGGCGGCACACTTCGTAGCCATCCATATTGGGCATCATCACGTCCAACAAAATCAGCGCGGGCGGGGCGAGAGCCACGGCTTTGAGTGCCAGCTCACCGCTGAGGGTGCTGCGCACTTTATAGCCTGCATTTTTGAGGATGCTGCTGAGGACAGCAAGATTCTCGGGGAGGTCATCCACAATCAGCAAGTCGGCATTGGCATCCATACAGGTGTTCCTAAACAAAGTTTGGGGTGGGGCTGCGTGCAGCTGCGAGACGGGGTGCGCTGGCGTTGAAATCAAGCTCAAGTGGTGGGGGGGCATGTCCCCTCGCCCCACTCGGTTGGTTTATTCGGCCTTAGCTTCCCCCTTATGTGTGAGGTACTGAGCGGCTTCTAATAGGCGGCTGAGCTGCTCAAAATCAAAGGCCTTGAGTGCTTGGCTCAAGCTGGCGGCCAGTGTTGGTGCGAGGGTGGTGAGGTCGGGCAAGAGGGCTTCGATGGCATCGCCGTCTAGCCGCTCGGCAGCGGCCAGTAAGGCGGCAGACAGCGCGGTGGGCAGGGCTTGGTCGGGCTGTGCGTCGGCTGCTTCGGTGGCTCGGGTGTCGGCGGTGTCAGCAAGGCGATACTGAATCGGCAAATACTCGGCTAAGGTCTTAAACAGTAGGGGTACGTTAATCGGCTTGGTTAGCATATCTTGGCAGCCTGCTTCGATAATTGCCCCGCATTCTTCTTGGAACACGCTGGCAGTCAAGGCCAAGATAGGCACCGTGTGTCCTTTGCTCTGCAGCCGAATGGTGCGGCTGGCGGTCAGGCCATCCATCACCGGCATCCTAATATCCATCAAAATCAGGTGGGGCGACCACTCATTAAACAGGTGGACGGCTTCTTCGCCGTTGTTGGCAATCCGCACCTGAAAGCCCACCTGCCCCAAAATCGACTGAATCAGCATCTGGCTATTCGGCTCGTCTTCGGCCACCAAAATCCGCCAAGTGGGCTGGTCGGCTGCCAAGCCTATCACCTCGGTGCTGTCGGGCAAATCAGCCAAAACCTCGTCCTCGGCCACCACCTCGATAGGCACATTGGCCCAAAAGCACGAACCTTGGTTAATGACACTGGTCAGTCCCATTTGCCCGCCCATCATCTCGGCGTAGCGGTGGCTAATCGCCAAGCCCAGCCCTGAGCCCTTGGATTGGCGATGTGTGCCCACCTGCACAAAGGGGTCGAATATGTCAGACAGCATGTCTTCTGGAATGCCGACTCCCGTGTCTTCGACCTCTAGCCGAATGCGGTTTGGTTCTGCTAAGAGAAGTCGCAGGCTGATATGTCCCCGTTCGCTGTATTTAATCGCGTTACCCACAAAGTTAATGATGATTTGGCGTAGCTTGCCGGCATCGGTGCGGATGGTGCGGGGCAGGTCATCGGCAATGGATAGGCTCAGCCCCAGCCCTTTTTCGTCGGCGCGTAGCCGCATCATGTCGGTAATGTCGCCACATAAGCGGTGGAGATCAAACGCCACAGCGTTCAGGTTGATTTTGCCGGCTTCGATGCGGGAAAGGTCGAGGACATCGTTAATCATGGTCAGCAGGTGTTCACCGCTGCGATTAATAATGCCCAGTTGTTCGCGCTGGCGGGGAGGGGCGCTGTGGTCTTTGGCGAGGAGCTGTGAAAAGCCCAAGATGGCATTGAGTGGGGTGCGCAGCTCGTGCGACATATGCGCCAAAAAGTTACTTTTGGCGAGGTTGGCTTGGTCAGCGGCTTCTTTAGCCACGCGCAGGTCATCTGCCAAATGTTGCAATTGTTGGTTGCTGGCATTGAGGGCTTCGGTGCGCTGAGTGACGCGGTTTTCGAGCTGCTCGTTGACTTCGATAAGATCTTGGTCGCGCCGGCGAATGGCGCTCAGCATGGTGTTAAACGCATCGGTGAGCTGCCCAATTTCGTCGTTGCTTTGCTTTTCGACAATTTGGCTGTAGTCCGGCTGCGAACCTGCCGTGCGGCGGGTGGCTTGGGCGAGGGCTTCGATAGGGCGGGTAACGAGGCGTTGCAGCCAGCCCGCCACCGCCCACGCCGCCAGCAGCGAAGCCAAGAGTACACTGGCCGCCAGCATCAGCAGCTGGTTAAGCTGATGGTGGTAGTTGTTGCGATTAGCACGGAGCACGAGGCTACCCAGTAGCTCGCCATCCCGCACCACAGGAGCGGTTACTACCATAAAGTCATCACTGACCGCCGGGGGGGGCTTCGGCATGGGTGGGGGCGAGAAGGGGCGTTAGGGTCGCGGCACTGGGCGTGTCGTGGTAGGCAAAATATTTGCCGTCATTGAGAAAAATACTGACATCCGAAATGGCCGGATAAGTCGAGAGGGCACGGAGGTTTTCGGTCGCGGCTTCGGTGTCGTTAAATACCACGGCGAAGACTGAGCGGGCGGCCATTAAGTGGGCAAGAGACTGGTAGGTGAAGATTTGCGATTCTCGAATCGACCGCGTTTCGACCACCAACACCGCCCCAAAGCCACTGACCAGCGCGAAGGCCACGGTGACCATAATGGCAAGGCGAAATTTGCCCCCAATGGTATGCAGATAAGAAAGCAAAAAAAGCTGTTTCATTGGATGACCCGCCGTGCCAGCTCTAGGAGCTTGGCACTGATGCGCAAGTTGTGCCGTGCGGCAGCTTGCTGATTGATTTCAAAGCGGAGCTTGTCTTGGTCTATCACAAAGCCAATCATCCCACCTTGGTCCACAAAGCTGGGCATATCGCTAATAGTAAGCAGGGGATAGGTGCTGGCGCGGGCTAATAGCCCTGGGGCGTAGGGTGCCATAGATTCGGGAATAAACATCACATGGCAGCCTGTAAGCTGCAGGTTATTGGTAGCGATACTTTGCCCAATCACCAGTTGCCCTGCCACAGTTTTGTGGTGCAGTGTTTCTAAAATCTGGCTGCCGAGGCGAGAATCGGGAAAAGTACAGAGGTGAAGCTCGCCAGGCATACCGATATCGCCCCAGCGCACCAAGCTTAGGAAGTTTTGGATATAGGTGATTTTCAGCCGGTCTGCGCTGACTTCGGCTTGTGCGGGGCTCATCAGCAGCGACAGGGCAGCAAGCCAGCCGCAAACCGCCCGTATTGGTAGAGTGGCCATTTAGAAGCGGTATCCTGCAGTGATGCTATAGGTGCGGCTTGGGGCGGCATTCAGCTGCCCTCCGCCCACCAAGGAAATAAGCTGAGTGTGGTTGAGCACATTGCGTCCATAAAAGCGGGCATCCAGCCCTTTGGTTTCGGTTGTACGCCAGTTTAGAGCGAAGTCGAGGTAGGCATCGGGGCCATAGCGGCGGAAGGTGACCGGCGTGTTTTGTGCGGCCATCTCTGCCCCTGCTTGGCCGCGTGCATGGAGGTTGAGGCTGAGGTTGGGGTGCAGGGCGAAATCAATCCCAAGGTTAAACATATGGCGTGGCATTCCTAGGTCGCGGCCTTGGTAGTCGTAGCTGACCCGTCCACTGCCTGCTGGCTGGCCAGCGGCATCCAACTGTGCGCTGTCTTTGTTGATGAGATGGATGATGTCGGCGGCGGCATCGCTGCCCCACAGGGTCGAGCCTAGGCCGCGCACAAACGCAATCCGCTCGACCTTATCTAGCATCGGGAACAGGTGCTGCTGGTCCATCCCGTAGACGTTGACCATGTTTTCCACATGGCCATCAATCAAATACAGGATGTTCATATTGCGGTTAATGCCCCGCGCCGAAACGATATCGTATTGTGCTTTGGTCGAGACATTAAACCCCACGGTACGCTCCAGCGCCTCCCGCAGGGTTTTTAGCCCTTGACGCTGAATGTCCTCTGCTGTGACGACGGTCATGACTGATGCGGCTTTTTCGAGCTCGGTACGCCCGCGGGAGGTGGTTTCTACGGTCAGGTTGACCAGATTTTCTAGGCTAAGCGTCGTGTTTGCGGGCACTTCATCAGCCAAAGTCAAACAGGGTGGGTAGCTTAAACCTGCCAGACTGAACCAGTGCTGCCAAGTGAGGGCATGGGGCTTCATTAGGGAGGGCTCCAAAAAGAAGTTGTCCAGTTGGACGCTGTTCAAAACCTGCCACCGCGCGGCGGGCTCGGCTTTGAACGGCACCCTGACCCTCTGCAAGGCGAGCGTGCTAGGGCATCATGCTACCAAACCCCTTCGTTTTTTTCGGTCTAATTGGGGGGCGAATGACGTAACAATGCCCGCAATGCACCAAGGTCAGCATTGTTGGCGGTACATTTTATCAGTTGCGCGTAAAACCTCGC
>CALMOJ010000067.1 GCA_937871815.1 uncultured Neisseriales bacterium | reverse complement strand
GTTTCGAAGAAATTCTTTTCCTTCTTCAGGTCAATCATTTCAGACATCCACGGGAAGGGATTGGTCGCGCCAGGGAACAGCTCGTTTAAGCCGATTTGCAACATACGGCGGTTGCAGATAAACCGTAGGTACTCTTTGAACATCGGCGCGTTAAGCCCCAGCACGCCACGCGGCATGGTGTCTTCGGCGTAGGCATATTCCAAATCCAACGCTTTCTCAAATAGCACGACCAGCTCGGCTTTAAACGCATCTGTCCATAGGCTTGGGTTTTCCAGCTTGATGGTGTTGATTAGATCAATGCCGAAATTACAGTGCATGGACTCATCCCGCAGGATGTATTGGTACTGCTCTGCCGCGCCGGTCATTTTGTTTTGCCGCCCCAGTGCCAAAATCTGCACAAAGCCGACGTAAAAGAACAGCCCTTCCATAATGCAGGCAAACACAATCAGCGATTTCAACAATTGCTGGTCAGTTTCTTGGGTGCCAGTTTTAAATTCGGGATTGGTCAGCGCGTCAATAAACGGAATCAAAAACTCGTCTTTGTCGCGGATAGATTGAATCTCGTGATAGGCGTTAAACACTTCGCCTTCGTCTAGCCCAAGGCTTTCGACGATGTACTGGTAGGCGTGGGTGTGAATCGCTTCTTCAAAGGCTTGGCGCAGCAAGAATTGGCGGCATTCTGGCGCGGTAATTTGGCGATAGGTGCCCAGCACAATGTTATTGGCGGCCAAGCTGTCAGCGGTGACAAAAAAACCTAAATTGCGCTTAACCAAGCGTCGTTCGTCTTCTGACAGGCCATTGGGGCTTTTCCAGAGTTCAATATCGCGCTGCATATTGACCTCTTGGGGCATCCAGTGGTTGGCACAGGTGGCAAGGTATTTCTCCCACGCCCATTTGTATTTGAACGGCACAAGCTGATTGACATCGGTTTGACCATTGATGATGCGTTTATCAACGGCGTTAACCCGTCCTGTGCCGTGAGCATTCAGTCCATTGGTGCTACCCATGGGGGCAAGTGCGTTCGGGGTATCATCGAAATTCAACATGGGAAAAGGCCTAAATCAAGGTAAAGAAAGCCGCCTACCGCGCAAAGGCAGCAGAGGCGGCGAGAATAACGTGGGGGGGTGCGTTGCTGAAAAGAGCGGCGTGGGTGCGGGGGGAGGAGCCGGTCAAAAGCCCGCGCCCCGTTTTGCTTTTGAGCAGCATCAGCCACGCAGTGTAGGGCTGGGTTGAACAGCGTGCCCACCCCGCAGGTCAAGCAATCAGCGGCTCCCTCACCAGCAGGGCTGGGGTAAACCGCCCCGCTATCAAGGCGGAACGCCCACCGTCTGCCGCAGCGGACAAGGCTGCCAGCGGGGGCGGGGATTAGCGCGTAATCGGCTTATAGCGAATCCGCTTGGGCTTGGCACCTTCTTCACCCAGCCGCTTACGTTTGTCGGCTTCGTACTCTTGGTAATTGCCGTCAAAGAACGTCCATTGGGATTCGCCTTCCGCTGCCAAAATATGGGTGGCGATACGGTCAAGAAACCAGCGGTCATGGGAAATCACAAACACGGTGCCGGCAAATTCCAGCAGCGCGTCTTCGAGGGCGCGGAGGGTTTCCACATCCAAATCGTTGGACGGTTCATCCAGCAGCAAGACGTTGCCGCCCTTGAGCAGGGTTTTGGCCAGATGCAGCCGTCCCCGTTCCCCGCCAGACAAGCTGCCAATTTTCTTTTGCTGGTCGCCGCCCTTAAAGTTAAACCGCCCCAAATAGGCACGGCTGGACATCTCAAACCGCCCGACGTTCAGGGTTTCCAGCCCGCCAGACACGTCTTGGAACACGGTCTTTTCATCATCCAGCCCTTCGCGGGTTTGCTCGACAAAAGCCATGTTGACGGTTTGGCCGATGCTGACCGTGCCGCTATCGGGCTGCTCTTTGCCGGCAATCATCTTAAACAGGGTGGATTTACCCGCGCCGTTGGGGCCGATAATCCCGACAATCGCCCCTGCTGGGGCTTTAAAGCTGAGGTTATCAATCAGCAGACGGTCACCAAAGCCCTTGCTGACTTGGTCAAACTCAATCACTTCGTTGCCCAGACGCTCCGCCACGGGGATAAAGATTTCTTGGGTTTCGTTGCGTTTTTGGGTTTCGTAGTTGGACAGCTCTTCAAAGCGGGCAATCCGCGCTTTGGATTTGGCTTGGCGACCCTTGGGGTTTTGGCGCACCCACTCCAGCTCTTGCTTCATCGCCTTCATGCGGGCTTGTTCGCCCTTGGATTCTTGGGCAAGGCGGGCTTCTTTTTGCTCCAGCCAGCTCGAATAATTGCCCTTCCAAGGAATGCCTTGGCCACGGTCCAGCTCCAAAATCCACTCGGCGGCGTTATCAAGGAAGTAGCGGTCATGGGTAACAGCCACCACGGTGCCCGGGAAGCGCACCAAGAACTGCTCTAGCCATTCGACCGATTCAGCATCCAAATGGTTGGTCGGCTCATCTAGCAGCAGCATATCGGGCTTGGACAGCAGCAGTTTGCACAAGGCAACACGGCGTTTTTCGCCGCCAGACAGCGGGGCGATTTTGGCATCCCACGGCGGCAAACGCAGCGCATCGGCGGCGATTTCGAGCTGCAGGGCGATATTGTCGTTTGCCCCTGCGGCGATAATGGCTTCGAGCTTGGCTTGCTCTTCGGCCAAGGCATCAAAGTCGGCATCGGGTTCGGCGTAGGCGGAATACACCTCGTCGAGGCGTTTTTGGGCGGTCATGACATCGCCCATGCCGCTTTCGACTTCTTCGCGCACGGTTTTTTCGGGGTCGAGCTGGGGTTCTTGCGGCAGGTAGCCAATTTTCACCCCTGCAAGGTGCTGCACTTCGCCATCGTATTCTTTATCGACGGCGGCCATAATCCGTAAAACGGTCGATTTGCCCGAGCCGTTTAAGCCCAGCAGGCCGATTTTTGCACCGGGGAAAAACGACAGGGAAATGTCTTTGATAATTTGACGCTTAGGCGGAACAATCTTGCTCACGCGGAGCATACTCATTACATACTGTGCCATGGGGTTTGCCTGTGTTGGAGCGAAAAGCCAAGATTCTAACGCACCCAAGACCCGCAAACACGCTGCCCCTCTTGCCCAAGCACAAAATTTGGCTTAAAACCTCTGCCACCAAGCAGCGAGGCCGCCTCGCTAAAGCACACTTAATACCCCTACTTTTTAAAAGGAATACGCAATGACACGCATGGTGAACTGCATCAAACTGGGTCGTGAAGCCGAAGGTCTGGACCTGCCCCCCATGCCCGGCGAGCTGGGCAAGCAGCTCTACAACACGGTATCAAAAGAGGCATGGCAAACATGGTTGAAACATCAAACCATGATAATCAACGAAAACCGCCTCAATCTGGCTGACCAACGTGCCCGCCAGTACTTGAGCCAACAGCTCAATAATTACTTCTTTGGCGCGGGGGCGGATGTGCCTGCTGGCTTTGTGCCGCCACAAGCTTGACATCCTCCCCCGCCTAAAGACGGGGGATTCCTACGGCGGTCAGACTTACGCCTGACCCGCTTCGGCGGGTTCTTGCTTCACTGAGCGGCCTAATTGCGCCGACTCTCCACAAGCTAACAAGCGGTGTCCCCGCTCTAAAACATTGATC
>CALMOJ010000066.1 GCA_937871815.1 uncultured Neisseriales bacterium | reverse complement strand
ATTTCGCCGAGCAAAAGCCTAAAGCCCGCGAAGCCGGTGATAAAACCCAAATGCCGCTGGGCAAAACCATCTACACCGGTGGCATTGCAGCGACCCGCATCCCCGCTTGCATGGCCTGCCATGGCCCTTCGGGTAACGGCTTGCCCGTCCAATACCCACGCGTCGGTGGCCAACATGCGGGCTATCTGGCGGCTCAGCTCAATCTCTTCCGCTCTGGCGAGCGCGGCAACAGCCAAGTGATGACTGACATCGCGTTGAAAATGACCGATGCCCAAATCAAGGCCGTGTCTGAATATATGTCTGGTCTGCGTTAATCCCTCTCGGGGCTTACGCCGCCACGCGCCTGCACCCTTGCGCTTCTGCATGTGGTTGCAGGCGTTTTGCTTTGTGGGGTCAAACAGCGGAACTTTATAACGCTGCTGCTGTTCTACGCACCGCCCTTGGTTTTTTCTCCGCTTGTCTCTTTTTGAATGTCCCGCCTAGCCTATGTCTAAGCTCTCCCGCAGAACTTCTTTTGCCGCCGATGTGTACGAGCTGCTGAGCTCCATGCGTTTTGCCATTGGCCTGCTTTCCCTCTTGGCCATTGCTTCAGTCATTGGCACTGTCCTCAAGCAAAATGAACCCTATCCGGGCTACCTGATTGAATTTGGTCAGTTTTGGTTTACGGCGTTTGACTGGCTAGGCTTGTTTGACGTGTATCACAGCGCGTGGTTTTTGGTGATTTTGTGCTTTTTGGTGCTGTCCACCAGCTTGTGTATTTGGCGCAACACCCCAGGCTTTTTGCACGAAATGCGGGGCTACCGCGAAAAAGCCAGTGATGCCTCGCTGGCGGCCATGACCCACACTGCCGAATTCGAAGGCCGCTTGCATGCCACCGAGGTGAGTGATTACCTGAAAGCCCAAGGTTTTAAAGTGCGCGAAGCCCAGCGCGAAGACGGCGTGTTGCTGGCGGCTAAACAAGGCTCGGCGAATAAGCTGGGCTATTTTTTAGCGCACATTGCTTTGGTGGTGATTTGTATTGGCGGGCTGATTGACGGCAACGTGCCGTTAAAGCTGG
>CALMOJ010000065.1 GCA_937871815.1 uncultured Neisseriales bacterium | reverse complement strand
GCTTCGGTCGAATCAATGCCTTCTAGGGTACTGACCAAGGTTTCTTGCAGCTGCTCGGTAATGGTGGCATCCAAATAGGTGTCGTGGGTTTCTTCGGTGCTAGGGGCTTGGGTGGTTTGCTGGCTCATCGTCTGTTCTCCTTGAACGTTGCACTGCACAAAGCATAGCCTTTTCCCCACACTCCGGCGAGAAAAACCCTGCTTGCCGCGCTTTCGCTTGTCGCAAAAACACACTGCCCTATGCAGAAAGCGGTATAGGGCAGGGCTTGGGCTTAGCTGACCATCGGAGGGGCTGGGGGCTCCGGTGCCACTTCGGCGGAAGCTGCGGCCTCGGGGGCGGGCGGGGACCACTGTTGCTTGCTGTTTTTTTCCACCACCTGACGATAGGCCTGTGCCAGCTTTTGGTACTTGCCGTTGGAAGCATCCATGCGGCGCACACGCTCTAGGTAATTGTGGGCTTGTGCCATCAGCGAATCGTCCCAGCCACTGCGGTGGACAATCGCCAAAATCGCGTTGACCGCGTTGAGCAAAATTTGCTGGTTGAGTGGTAGCTCTTCGGTAGCTTGGGCAAACAGCTGCATCGCCTCGGGGAGCTTGCCGGCCTGCGCCAGCCGCACCGCTTGGTTGTTCAGGTCCACCACCACTTGCACGTTTTCGGCGACCAGTTGCTTGCCGGCATCAAGGCGGTCGACCTGTTCGTACATCCGCGTGATGCGGCCTAGAACATTTTCGTTGTCGTGGTTGTTGCGGACAATCTGCTGAACCAAACGGTTGCCCACATCTTCACGCCCTTGGGCGTAGCAGGCTTGGATAAACTCCATTTTGGCAGCAGGGGACAGCACGTCCTCTAATTCAGGCATCCGCTTAATGGCTTCATCCAAAATTTCACGCCCACGGTGGGGCTGTCCCTGCTTTTTGAAAATCTGGCTATCGATAATGTTGGCCATCCACTCGGCGGTGGGATTTTTGCGGAACTCGCGGCGCACGTTGTTGACAGTTTGGGTGGCGGCCTCAAGATCGCCCTTGGCGATTTGCACCCGTGCCAGTGCGGCATAATCTTCTACGGCGCGGTAAGACGAATATTTGGCCACATCGACCGTCTTTTTCAGGGCTTTTTCAGCGGTATCGTAATCGTGGTTTTGCACAGCGACTTCGGCCAACTCTTTTTGGCGGCGGATATGCAGCGGCGACAGCGCAACAGCAGTTTCGAGGGTTTGTTGTGCGGTATTGGTGTCGTTTTGGGCTTCGTGCAGCTTGGCCAGCCAGTCGTAGGCTTCCATCACCCGACCATTTTCAGCCAAGACGTTGTCGAGCACAGCTTTGGCTTCTTCAAAGCGTTTGAGCTGGGTCAGTGACTTGCCCAATCCCAGCTCTGCCCACGGCTGCGCCTTGATGGCCAGCACGTCCTCGTAGAGGCTTTTGGCGGTTTGGTAGTCGCCGATTTTGAGCGATAAGGTACCGAGCAAGCGCATAAAGTCGAGGGCAAAATCGCCGCCTTTTTCGATTTGATTACTACACTCGCTGATGGCTTCCAACAGATTGTTGCTTTTGAGTGAATCATCCACACAGCGCATGGCTTCGCGGCGAACGGTGGCGCGGTCTAACCGCACCCGAAGTTGCTCACCGGTAAACGGCTTGAGCAAGTAACCATCGGGCTCTTGCTCGGCGGCGGCCAACACCCGTTGGGCACGACGCTCGCCAGAGACAATCATAAATACGCACGATTGCTTCAGCAGATTGCGGGTTTTGGCTTCTTCGAGCAGGTGCAAACCATCGTAGCCATTGCCGAGGTCAAAATCACACAGCACCACATCAAACGAATACCGCGCCAGTTTTGCCAAGGCATCGCCAGAACGGGCGGCAAATTCGACCTTGTTCGCGCCAAACGAGGCAAGCGTCATCGAGATGGCGCGTTGCATGTCGGGTACGGCATCAATTACCAAAAACAGTTTGGAGGCGTACGGATTGCGGTCATCATGCTGCTGCGGTTGGAGCTGCTTGGGGTTGCCGCGATTGACTATCGACTGAAGCGAGGCTTTATGTGAGTGTGGATCTTGAGCCATGGGGCGGTTTCCGTTATCTATTTTTTTCTAACATGTTTCAACCCACGCCCGACCTGAAATCTATCGGAGGTCGGCGGATGTATCCGCATCAGGATGGGGCGGATACCAGCTTGGCAAAACGCATATCGAGCCATTTGGTGCCGTGCTCGGCAAAGTTTACTTGTAGACGTAGCTCTTCACCCAAGGATTCGCCATTGAGGATAGTGCCTTCGCCAAATTTTACATGGCGAACCCGCTGTCCGATGTGCCATCCGCCCGAAAAAGCACGGTGGACGGCAGGTGAGGCCTTTCGCGCCGCAGCACGAGGGGGCGGTGAGCCAGCCGCTATCGTACCAGAGCCATTTTTTATCAGTGAAGCAGGGATTTCATCCAGAAACCGTGACGGCAACGAATAGCGTATTTGACCGTGTAGCATACGTTGTTGTGCATGGCTGAAGTAGAGTCGTTTGCGGGCACGGGTGATGGCAACATACATCAGCCGCCGCTCTTCTTCTACCCCATTCGCATCGTGCTGGGCGTTTTCGTGCGGAAACAGCCCTTCTTCTAGCCCCGACACAAACACGGCCTCAAACTCCAGCCCCTTGGCCGCGTGTACCGTCATCATTTGCAGGGCGGCTTCGCTGCTGCCGGCTTGGTGATCACCGGCTTCAAGTGCGGCATGAGCCAAAAATTCGTTGAGCAGATTAGTAGGGTCTTCGCACACAAAACAGGTGGCGGCAGACACCAGCTCGTCTAAGTTCTCTAGCCGATCTGCGCCCTCTTTGTCGGCTTGATACAAGGCACGCAAGCCACTGGCCTCTAGGGTGTAGCTGACCAGCTCGGCAAACGGTAACTGCGCAGCTTTGTCGCGGAGGTCGTCAAGCAATAGCACAAATCGCGCCAGACTCGCCGCCGCCCGTCCCTTGGCATGGCCGCAGGCGGCTTGCCACAGACTGATGCCTTGTTCACGGGCGAGGGTGTGCAGATTTTCGACGCTCCGCGCCCCAATGCCCCGTGCTGGGGTGTTAATCACCCGCAACAGGGCGTGGTCGGCATCGGGGTCGGCAATCAATTTGAGATAGGCCAAGGCATGTTTGATTTCTTGGCGTTCAAAAAAACGTAAGCCACCATACACCCGATACGGGATGCCAGCCTGAAACAAGGCGTGCTCTAACACCCGTGATTGGGCGTTGCTACGATACAACACCGCCATCTCTATCCAGCTCATGCCCTCGCGGTGCAGGGCTTTGGCTTCATCGACGAGATAGGCGGCTTCGGTTTGGTCGTTCCACGCGCAGTGCAGACGGATGGGCTCGCCCGCACCGGCATCGGTCCACAGATTTTTGCCTAGTCGCCCGTCGTTGCGGGTAATCAGCGCGTTGGCGGCATCCAAAATACAGCCGCAAGAACGGTAGTTTTGCTCCAAACGGATGGGCTCAGTCAGCCCGCAGTCGTGCATCAGACGGCGCATATTGCCGACCTCTGCCCCCCGAAACGCGTAAATCGACTGGTCATCGTCCCCAACGGCAAACACCGCCGCTTCTGGCGCGGTAAACAGCCGTAGCCACGCATATTGCAGGGCGTTGGTGTCTTGGAACTCGTCTACCAAAATATGGCTAAAGCGGCTGCGGTAGTGTTCGCGGAGTGGGGCATGGCGGGTCAGCACTTCGTAGCTGCGCAACATCAGCTCGGCAAAGTCCACCACACCCTCCCGATTGCACTGGGCATCGTAGGCGGCGTAAAGCTCGGTCAGCTTGGTGTGGTAGGCATCGTGCGGGGCCAGTGCCTCGGCGCGGAGGGCTTGGTCTTTGTTGCTATTGATAAACCGTTGTAGCTCACGCGGGGGGAAAGCCTCGTCCGAGACGGCCAGCGACTTCAGCAGCCGCTTAATCAGCGCGAGTTGGTCTTGCATGTCCAAAATGCCGAAGGTCTGCGGCAGGCCGGCTTCGCGCCAGTGCGCCCGCAAAAAGCGGTGTGCCAAACCATGAAACGTCCCTATCCACATGCCGCGTGGACTAAACGGCAGCATGGCAGAAAGCCGCGTGGTCATTTCACGCGCGGCTTTGTTGGTGAAGGTCACCGCCAAAATCCCCATCGGCGTGGCACGGCCACTGGCCAACAGCCACGCCACCCGCGTGGTCAGCACACGGGTTTTGCCGCTGCCCGCCCCCGCCAAAACCAATGCCGAGCCCGAAGGCAGGGTGACGGCGCGGGATTGTTCAGGGTTCAGACCAGAAAGCAGGGTGGCAAGCATGACAAAAGACCAAAGGGGAGAAATAAGGGGAGAATTCTAACAGCTTTGCCGAGTGGGGCAGGCAAGGGCTGTGCCCTGCCTGCTCGCGGTGGGGGAGGGGGCTGCGGCTACAAAAAAGCGTCTTTGTTGGTGGCCTTGGTACGAGCTTCTTCCACCGTAATCAGGTTGCGACGCACCAGTTCCGCCAAGCTCTGGTCTAGCGTTTGCATCCCCTGCGCTTGGCCGGTTTGCAAGGTAGAAAACATCTGCGCCACTTTGTTTTCGCGAATCAAATTGCGGATAGCCGGTGTGCCTATCATGATTTCGTGGGCGGCCACGCGCCCTTCGCCGTCTTTGGTTTTCAGCAGCGTTTGCGAAATCACCGCCCGCAGGCTTTCAGACAACATCGCCCGCACCATGTCTTTTTCTTCGGCGGGAAACACGTCCACAATCCGGTCTATGGTTTTGGCGGCAGAGCTGGTATGCAGTGTGCCAAACACCAAATGCCCTGTTTCTGCGGCAGTCAGCGCCAAGCGGATGGTTTCGAGGTCCCGCATTTCGCCCACCAACACCACGTCGGGGTCTTCGCGCAGGGCACTGCGTAGGGCATTGGCAAAGCTTTGGGTGTGCGGCCCGACTTCCCGCTGGTTAATCAGGCACTGTTTGCTGTGGTGGACAAATTCAATCGGGTCTTCAATGGTCAGAATATGGACAAATTGAGTCTGGTTGATGTGGTCTACCATCGCGGCTAAAGTGGTCGATTTGCCCGAGCCCGTGGGCCCTGTCACCAACACAATGCCCCGTGCTTGGCTGGATATTTCGGCAAAAATAGCCGGTGCGCCCAGCTCTTCCAGCGTCTGCACGCGGCTAGGAATCGCCCGAAACACCGCCCCCGCCCCGCGATTTTGCACAAACGCATTCACCCGAAAACGAGACACATTGGGCAGCTCAATCGAAAAGTCACATTCCAGCGTGGTTTCGTAGGTTTTACGTTGTACAGGGCTCATCATGGCCGTGACCATGCCTAGCACCTCGCTGTGGGATAAGGGCGGCAAATTGATGCGCCGTATATCGCCCCGTACCCGAATCAAGGGCGGCAAGCCCGCTGAAAGGTGCAGGTCGGACGCTTTGTTGTTGACCGCAAAAGTCAGAAGGTCGGCGATTTCCATTTAGGGTATTTTCTCCGACAAGCCGCGCCATTCTGGGCCGAGCATGTCATAGTTGGCAGCAAAGCCGCCTTGGTGTTGGACGTGCATTTCGATTCCTCTTTGCTTTAACGAATCTCTTTGCTTTAATTTCCCCGTTGTGCCCCGCCCTGTTGGCGGGGTATCTATTTGCCAGAAAGCGAAATGTAGCATGACCATTGCATTGATGCTTGCCGCGACCCAAGCCCGTATCGCCCAAGCCTTGCAGCACGCCCATCGCCCCGCCGAAGCCGCCCGACTGGTGGCCGTGAGCAAAACCTTTCCCGCTGCAGCCATCCGCGAAGCCGCTGCCGCAGGGCAACGCGCCTTTGGCGAAAATTATGTGCAAGAATTCGCCGACAAGGTGGCCGAACTCGCCGACTTAGATTTGGAATGGCACTTTATTGGCCCGCTGCAAAGCAACAAAACCCGTCCCGTGGCCGAAGCCGCGCACTGGGTTCACACCCTAGACCGGCTTAAAATCGCCGAGCGACTCTCAGCCCAACGCCCTGCCGATTTGCCGCCGCTGAATGTCTGTGTGCAAGTGAACGTCTCCGGCGAAACCAGCAAACATGGCGTGAACTTGGCCGACGTGCCTGCCTTGGCGCGGGCGGTGGCGGCACTGCCCAGACTCCGCTTGCGCGGCCTGATGACGATACCCGAAGCCAGTCCTGACCTTGACCTCTTGGCAAGCCGCTTTGCCAGCCTGCGCCAGTGCCTTGCCGCGCTCAATGCCGAGGGCTTGGCCTTGGATACCCTCTCCATGGGGATGTCAGCCGATATGGACTTGGCTCTCGCCGAAGGCGCGACCTTGGTGCGGGTCGGAACCGCCATTTTTGGGGGGCGCGTCTACCCTGCGGCTTAAATCAGGCAGCGCCCCCTGTGCCATCCCCCTTTCAAAATCAGCGCCTCAACCATCAAATACGGTATCCCCCTGCGGCACGCCGGTGCCGGTAGAACAACAAGGAATCCAGTACCCATGAACATTATCTTTATTGGTGGCGGCAACATGGCCACAGCTATTTTGGCGGGTCTTGCACCCACCGGTCGTTACACCCTCAGCGTAGTGGAGCCAGATACCACTAAGTGCAGCCAGTTGGCGGCGGCGTATGGTGTCACCGCCTTGAACCACGCGCCAACCGCGTTTGCGGCCACCGATACCGTGGTGCTGGCGGTCAAGCCGCAGCAGCTCCGCGCGGTATGCCAAGCCCTCGCACCGGCACTGAACGGCGCATTGGTGGTGTCGATTGCCGCAGGGGTGGGCGTGGCTTTGTTGGCGGACTGGCTGGGCGGACACCACCGCGTGGTGCGCGTCATGCCCAACACCCCCGCCATGGTGGGGCGGGGCGTGGCGGGGCTGTATGCCCCCGCTGACGTGGCGGCAGCCGACCGCGAAACCGCCGAGGCGCTGCTGGCCGCCACCGGCAAGACCGTATGGGTGGCTGAAGAATCGGGCATCGACGCTATTACCGCCATTTCGGGCAGCGGCCCCGCCTATGTGTTCTATCTGATTGAAGCCCTCGAAGAAGCCGCTGTCCATCTCGGCTTTGATGCCGCCACCGCCAAAATGCTGGCTCTCGAAACCTTTGCTGGTGCCTTGGCCTTGGCTGAATCCAGCCCCGAATCGGTGGCGACGCTCCGCGCCCGTGTCACCTCGCCAGGTGGCACCACAGAACGCGCCATTGCCAGCTTTGATGCCGCCCAGCTCAAGGCGGTGATTGGCGTGGGGGTCAATGCCTGCCAAGCCCGCTCGGTCGAACTGGGCGAACTACTCGCTAAGGGGTAAACCATGTTGACCGACACCCTGCGCTTCTTGGTTGGCACGCTGGCCAATTTCTTTACCCTCGTGCTGTTGCTGCGCTTTTACTTTCAGCTGGCACGCGTCCCGTTTAACCACCCCTTGGCGCAATTCACCGTCGCGCTGACCAATTTTGTGGTGCTGCCCACCCGTCGCTTTGTGCCCAGCATCGGTGGCTGGGACACCAGCACCCTTGTGCTGGCGTGGCTGACCGAGCTGTTGTCGATGGGGGCGTTGCTATGGCTGAGCCCCATCCCATATGCCCTGTTCCACCCGCAGAGCTTGGCGATGCTGGCGTTGTTGGCGGTACTGCGGGTGTTTGTGATGTCGGTCTATCTGCTGATGGGCGCGTTGGTGGTGATGGCGGTGATGAGCTGGGTTAATCCCTACAACCCGCTGGCACCGATTTTAGAAGCGTTTACCCGCCCCTATTTGCGCCCCTTTGCCCGCTTTCAGGTCGGGAGTGTGGACTTAGGCCCCTTGGTGCTGCTGCTGATTTTGCAGCTGATTACCGCCGTACCCGCTGCCCAGCTCGAAATGCTGTTGCTCAGCCAGCTAAAGTTGGCGGTGTAGCGGGTGGGCTGGAGCGCATTTGCCACACCCCAGCAATGCCAGCATAATGATTCGGCTGTGCCATTAATTTGATTTTTTTGGAGTATTTCTGAATGAAAAAACTGCTCGTATCCCTCGCCGCACTCGGCCTGTTTGCCGCTGCCCCTGCCTTTGCTAACCTGCAATTGGCGCAAAAAAGCAACTGCATGAGCTGCCACGCGGTTGATAAAAAACTGGTGGGTCCTGGTTACAAAGAGGTCGCAGCTAAATACAAAGGCGATAAGACTGCTGAAGCTAAGCTGGTCGAAAAAGTGAAAAAAGGCGGCGCAGGCGTATGGGGTCCTATCCCAATGCCCGCCAACGCACAAGTCAGCGATGCCGACGTGAAAACCCTCGTGAAGTGGGTTCTGGCACAGTAATCGCCATCAAACAGGCGGAGAGCGGTTGCTTACCCGCCTGTTTGGCTTCACCGCCTGATGGGCTTTGTGCGCGGCAATGTAGCGTGGCGGCGCGGGCTTCGCCCAAGGTGGTTGCATTTTTGGGGTAAAGCCCCTAATCTTTGCGCCCATTTTCCCCCTTAATTTCAGGCATCCCCCCTATGGCCCAGCTGACCGAACAAGACATCCTGTCTGCCCACGGCGACGACTACATGAACGCCGACCAGATGGAATTCTTTAAGGAACGTCTGTTGCAGATGCAGCAAGAGCTGATAAGCAATGCTGACGCGACCACCAACCACTTGCAAGAGCAAGAAGCCACCCCCGACCCAGCCGACCGTGCCACGCTGGAAGAAGAATACGCACTGGAGCTGCGTACCCGCGACCGCGAACGCAAGCTGCTGCAAAAAATCCAATCCACCCTCAAAAAAATTGAAGATGGCTCGTATGGCTACTGCGAAGATACCGGTGAGCCTATCGGGGTCAAACGCCTGTTGGCACGGCCTACCGCCACCCTCACCGTCGAAGCCCAAGAACGCCGCGAACGGATGAAAAAACAGTTTGCCGACTAAATCTTGGCCTTGGCGGCTGACCCCGCCTGCCGAAAAAACCGCTCTGCTGTATGGAGCGGTTTTTTTGTGTCTCTTTATTTCTTTTTGGAATAAAAGTATTCAACCACAGTCTTTGGCGTTATAAGTTGCCCGATTATAGTGGCAGCACTTTCTTATTGCTGCCCCTAGGAGACTTATCTTGAAAACACTTTTTACCCGTTCGCTTGTGGTAGCCAGTTTGGTGCTTTCTGGGGGCGCGTTGGCCGATACCGCCTTGCTGAATGTCAGCTACGACGTGACCCGCGATTTCTACAAAGACTATAACCCCGCCTTCCAAAAATACTGGAAAGCCAAAACCGGCGAAAACATCACCTTGCAGCAGTCACATGGTGGCTCGTCCAAGCAAGCCATGAGCGTCGCCTCGGGCTTGTCCGCCGATGTCATCACCATGAACCAAGCCCCCGACATTGACCTCTTGGCCGAGCGCGGCGGCTTAGTCCCCACCGATTGGCAAAAACGCCTGCCCAACAACGCCTCGCCTTTTGTGTCGTCGATGGTGTTTATTGTGCGCAAGGGCAACCCCAAAGCCATCAAAGACTGGAACGACCTCGTTAAGCCCGGGCTGCAAGTGATTTTGCCTAACCCCAAAACCAGCGGAAATGGCCGTTACACCTACCTTGCCGCATGGGGACAAGCCCAAAAAGCCGGTGGCGAAGCCAAAGCGCGGGAATACGTCGGCAAGCTCTTTGCTAATGTGCCGGTACTGGATGCCGGTGGCCGTGCCGCCACCACCACCTTTATGCAGCGGAATATGGGCGATGTCTTGGTGTCGTTTGAAAACGAAGCCGAAATGGTGGCGCGGGAATTTGGGCGCGGCAGCTTTGAAGTGATTTACCCCAGCAGCTCGATTCTGGCCGAGAACCCTGTCAGCGTCGTCGATAAAGTGGTGGACAAGAAAGGCACGCGCAAAGCCGCCGAAGCCTATCTGAACTTCCTGTGGAGCCCTGAAGGGCAAGAAATCGCCGCCCAAAATTATCTCCGCCCGCGTGATAGCAAAGTGCTGGCAAAATACGCTCAACAGTTCCCGCCCGTAAAACTCTTTACGGTAGAAGAAGTCTTTGGCTCGTGGAAAAAAGCCATGGACACCCACTTCAAAGACGGGGGCACTTTCGACCAAGTTTATGCGAGAAAATAAACCATGACTGCGCGCACCTCCATGCTGGCCCTGTTTAACCGGCGTTTCTTCGACACCGAAGATACCGTCAATTTTGAGCTGGCAATGGATGGCCTCGTGAAGGTGCGCGGGTTTGGGCTCACTCTTTCCACCCTGTTTCAGCCTATCGTCAGCACCTCTTCTGGGCGCACCTTGGGCTGGGAAGGCTTGGTCAGACCGCAAGACACGATGGGGGCGGAAGTCACTCCGCTGGCGTTTTTAGACCGCTTTCCCACCGGCGTAGCGATGGCACGGGCTGACCGTGTGTGCCGGAGTTTGCACTTGGCCAACTTTATTGGCTCCGCGCCCGAAGATGCTTATTTATTCGTCAACCTTCACCCGCGCCACCTGCTGAGTGCCACCGACCACGGCACCACCTTTGCCGGCATTGCCGCAGAAGGCGGTTTGGCGGCTTCGCGGATTGTGTTCGAAGTCCAAGAGCACGCCGCCCGAGACGAAATGCAGCTTGTTGCTGCCGTCAAAAGCTTTAAGTCCCACGGTTTTTTGATTGCGTTGGATGGCTTTGGTAGCGGGGATGAATCGGTTCAATTTGACCGGCTGCTTGAGCTGCACCCCAATATCGTCAAGCTGCACCGGCAAATGCTGGCGCGGCGTGACCCCGCCCACCGCTACGCCCTGACCCGCCTGATTCGGGCCGTGCATCAACTGGGCGCGACGGTCGTCGCCACCGGCATCGAAACCCCCGACGATGCTGCATTAGCACTGGATGCGGGGGCAGACATGCTGCAAGGCTACTTTGTTGGGCGACCTCATACCCAGCTTTTGCCCGGCACTGCGCCGCGCTCAATGTCTCCCTTTTAACAAGATGTGACCATGCGATTTAAACAACACAGTGTTTTGCCCGGCTTCGGTCTTGGGCTGGGCTATACCCTTTTTTGGTTATGCCTGATTGTCTTACTCCCCCTTGCCGCCCTGCTGATGAAAAGTGCCTCCCTGAGCGCGGAAGCGTTTTGGGCGATTGTCAGCACCGACCGCGTGGTTGCCGCGCTCAAGCTCTCGTTTGGCGCGTCCTTGTTGGCGGCCTCGCTGAATGCGTTTTTTGGCTTTTTGGTGGCGTGGGTGCTGGTGCGCTACCCCTTCCCCGGCAAGCGGCTGGTGGACGCGCTGGTAGATTTGCCCTTTGCCTTGCCGACCGCCGTGGCCGGTATCTCCCTAACCACGCTGTATGCCCCTAATGGCTGGTTTGGTCAGTATCTGGTGCCGCTGGGCATCAACGTCGCATTTACGCCGCTGGGGATTTTGGTGGCTCTGACCTTTATCAGCCTGCCGTTTGTGGTGCGTACCGTTCAGCCGGTGCTGGAAGACCTCGAAGCCGAGCTAGAAGAAGCCGCCACCTGCCTTGGTGCGACGCGCTGGCAGATTTTTTCGCGGGTGTTGTTTCCTGCCGTGCTGCCGGCCTTGCTGACTGGCTTTACCCTTGCCTTTGCCCGCGCCACCGGCGAATTCGGCTCGGTGATTTTTATTGCCGGCAATATTCCGATGGTGTCTGAAATCGCCCCGCTGCTGATTATCGGCAAGCTCGAACAGTTCGACTTTTTGGGCGCAACCGCCATTGCCGTGGTCATGCTGGTCATTTCGTTTGTAATGCTGTTTGCCATTAACCTCATTCAGTGGTGGTCCAGTCGCCGCCACGGCATGACCCGATAGAAAGCCCCGCATGGCCTCCCTTTCCACCGCCGCCCCGCGTGGCATTGCCACCACCGAACCTGCTTGGGTGCGCTACACCTTTACCGGCCTCGCGCTGACGTTTTTGGGTTTGTTTTTGCTCGTGCCCTTGGTCAGCGTGTTTGCCGAAGCCCTCGCCAAAGGCTGGTCGCTGTACCTCGACGCGCTGATTGAGCCAGAAGCCCTGTTTGCTATGAAGCTCACGCTGATTGCCGCCCTGATTGCCGTGCCGCTGAATGTGGTGTTCGGTGTCGCCGCTGCATGGTCGATTGCCAAATTCGACTTCCACGGCAAAAGCCTGCTGATTACCCTGATTGACCTGCCGTTTTCGGTGTCGCCGGTGGTGGCAGGGCTGACCTATGTGCTGATGTTTGGTGCGCAGGGCTGGCTGGGCGAATGGCTGTCTGCCCACGACATCAAAATCATCTTTGCCGTGCCGGGGATTGTGCTGGCGACGGTGTTTGTCACCTTCCCCTTTATTGCACGGGAGCTGATTCCGCTGATGCAAGCCCAAGGCGCGGACGAGGAACAAGCCGCGCTGGTGCTCGGCGCGACCGGCTGGCAGACCTTTTGGCATATCACCCTCCCCAACATTAAGTGGGGGCTGCTGTATGGCGTGATTTTGTGTAACGCCCGTGCCATGGGGGAATTTGGCGCGGTCAGTGTGGTGTCTGGGCATATTCGTGGCGAAACCAACACCATCCCGCTGCATGTCGAAATTCTCTACAACGAATATAACTTTGTTGGCGCGTTTGCCTGTGCCTCGTTGCTGGCTGTGCTGGCACTGGTCACGCTGGCCCTTAAAACACTGGTCGAATGGCGTGCTGCACGCCAGCTTGGCAACGATGTGCCGCTAGAAGCCCGTGCCCGTTTGGCTGCCGCCAAATAAGCCCACGCCCCTGCTCCCCTTTTTTGATGAGTTAGCCCGAATCTTATGAGCATCGAAATCCGCAACATCCAAAAACGCTTTGGCGACTTTACCGCCCTCGAAAACGTCAGCCTTGATATTGCCTCGGGCGAGCTGCTGGCACTGCTTGGCCCCTCGGGCTGCGGCAAAACCACCCTGCTGCGGATTATTGCAGGGCTGGCCACCCCCGATTCAGGGCAGATTTTGTTTCATGGGCAAGATGCCACCGACCGCCATGTGTCCGAGCGGCAAGTCGGCTTTGTGTTTCAGCATTACGCCCTGTTCCGCCACATGACCGTGTTTGACAACGTCGCCTTTGGCCTATCGGTGCGCCCGCGTGCCGCCCGTCCCAGCAAAGAAGCCATCCGCGACAAAGTCATGAAGCTGCTCAAGCTGGTGCAGCTCGATTGGCTGGCCGATGCCTACCCCAACCAGCTTTCTGGCGGCCAGCGGCAACGGATTGCCTTAGCCCGCTCTTTGGCGGTGGAGCCACGGGTGCTGTTGCTGGATGAGCCGTTTGGCGCGTTGGATGCCAAAGTCCGCAAAGACCTCCGCCGCTGGCTGCGTCAACTGCACGACGACATGCACATCACCAGCGTGTTTGTCACCCACGACCAAGAAGAAGCCCTCGAAGTGTCTGACCGCGTGGTGGTGATGAATCACGGCAAAATCGAACAAGCGGGTCGCCCTGATGAAATCTACGAACACCCTGCCAGCCCGTTTGTGACCCAGTTTTTGGGGGATGTAAATTTGTTCCACGGTCGGGTACACGACGGCAAGATGGAGATTGGCGACTACGCCCACGCCCTTGGCGAGCATCAAACCGCCGCAGGGGGGGCAGCCACGGCGTATATCCGTCCGCACGACCTTGACCTCTCCCGCGAGCCTGGCGAGGCCTTGGCCGCCGGTACGGTCGAGCATATCCACGCTGTAGGGCCGATTGTGCGAGTTGAGCTGCGCCGCGAAGGCAGTGGTGATTTGATTGATGCCGCCCTGACCAAAGACCAATACCAGACCTTGCGTCTGATGCTGGGTGACCGCGTGTTTATCCGCCCCAAAAAGCTCTCGGTGTTTTTGGATGCGGGCGCGGACATTTAATGGCCACGCTGCCCCCTGAATCACCCTGCTTGCCGCGTATTTGGGTCGATGCCGATGCCTGCCCCGTGGTGATTAAAGAGATTTTGTATCGCGCCGCCACCCGCACCGGCTTGCCGCTGGTACTGGTGGCTAACCAAACGCTCAACGTCCCCCGCGCCCCCAATATCCGCACCGTGCAAGTCCCCAAGGGCTTTGACGTGGCGGATAACTACATTGTGGAACAGGTGTTGGCGGGCGAATGGGTAATTACGGCGGACATTCCGCTGGCTGCCGCCGTGGTGGACAAAGGCGCGACGGCACTCAACCCACGCGGCGAGTGCTACACCCCCGACAACATCCAAGCCCTGCTGACCATGCGTAACTTTATGGAAACGCTGCGGGCCAGTGGCGTAGAAACCGGCGGCCCACCGGCTTTCCACCCCCGAGACCGACAAGCCTTTGCTAGCCAGCTGGACCGGCTGTTAACGGGGTTTTAAGCGGGTGTGAATTACCCCAATCTAAAGGACGGGGTGTCTAACTTCAACGGCATCAGCAGAGACGGAGGCTTTACGGTCTGCGCTGCGCGGTGAGCCCGCATAGGCAGGCATGGCGGCGAAGACGCGGTGTTCGGTTGTACCCCGCCGCCGCCCACCGGCCAGCCGCCGCGTTATTCACCCAAGCGGCAGACTTACCAGTGGTAGCGGATGCCCACCGTCACCGCCTGCCCCTTCACCGAGAATAAGGGCTGGGCAGCGTGTTGGTGGTTCAGTTCGGCGCGGGTCAGCAGCAGCCAATGCGGGGCGAGGGGATAGAGGTACTCGGCACGCAGGCTAAGGCGGGTAATCTGGCGGGCGGCGTTGTTGTCTAGCAGGGGGCTGTAGCCGGATTGGTCGTGTTGACGGCTCAGATAGGCATCCGCTTCAAGCTGGCCATCGCCCAGCGGTTGGGTGTAGGTGAGGCGCATATCAGCCCGCCGCTGGTTCCCCCCTGGTCGCGCTGATTCGGCGGTATCCACTCCCAGCCGCACCATAGCGGTAAAGCGGGTTAAGGTGTCGGCACTGCTGCACACCCAGCCCCCCGCCACCCCCGTAAACACCCCATCCAGCAAGGGCACAGCGGGATAATGCCGCCATTCCACCTCGGCTTCGGCGCGTGGCTGGCAACCGGCCACCGGACGGCCATACGCCATCACCCCCCGCACACTGCGAAACAAGGCGTTGCCGCCATAGTCCAGCGTACTGGCATTGACGCTGGTTTGCAGTTCCCCTTGGGCAAGGGGAGCCGTCAGCAATGCGCTGGCATCTAACTGCGTACTGTCCGCCCCCAGTGCAGGGACGGTTTCCCGCTGACGCATATCCGCAAACAGATACAGCCCTCGCCCTGCCGCCAAGCGGCGCGAGGCTTCACCGTGAAGTTCGCCCAAAAGGGTCATCCCCGCTTTAGGGCGGTAGCGGGGGTCTATCATCAGGTTCACATTGCCGGTCGGCAGAGTAAGGGTGAGGGTGTCGCTGCTGGAGGCACTGGTTAAATTGCTGTCGTAGCCCGCCCGAAACGTCAGGCTGCTGCGGGTCAGCCAGCCAGTTTGCTGCCAACGGTCGCGCTGGGTCAGCAAACGGGGGCGCAAGGTGCCAGGCAGGTCTTGTCGCGCTAAGAGGTCATCGGTCAGGGCACGGGCAGCGGCCACATCCCCCATCCCAGCAAGGGCTTCGGCGTAGTCGAATCGCGCCGCCATATGCTCAGGCTGCAACAGCAGGGCACGCTCCAGCACATCGGCGGCTTCTCGTGGGCGACCCAAGGCATTCAGCACCGCCCCCCAGCCAGCCAAAAAGCCTGGGTCGCGCTCACACTGCCGCGCCACGCTGCGTAACTGCCCTTCGAGGGCGCTTAAAACGAGGGGGGATTCGGGGAAAGGGCTGGGGAGGGTCGGGCAGTCAGGGGCGGCGTGCGCCCCCGCCGCCAAGGCAGATAACAGCAGCCCCCACCCCGTACCCCGCACCCTACAACAGGGCTTATTGCCCATCAGCAACGGAGGCAATCGGGGCATAAAGTCGGCACGGCTGGCGCAGCCCTTCGAGCAAAAAATCGCCCAAAGAGTAGAGCGTGCCTTCGGGAAGGTGCTTGGCCGCGCCACTGCCCAGCAAAATCGGCTCGGCGACATCGGCAGTTAGGGCTTGCAAGCGGGCGGCAACCGTCACGGTTTGCCCCAGCACGGTGTGGGTGCGGCGACGCGCCAAACCAAACGAGCCCACCAAGGCCGTGCCGGTTTCGATGCCCACGCCCAAGGCTAGCTGTTCAAGCCCATGAGCACTGGGATCAGGCAATTGAGGGGGGATGTGCTGCTGCAAGGCTTGGGCGGCGGCGAGGGCTAAGCTGGGGTGGTCAGGGCAAGGCGTGGGGGCATCCCAGACGGCCATCACGGCATCGCCTTGTAAGCTTTCGACTATGCCGCCGTGGGCTTCGATGATGTCGGTCGCGGTTGCGAAAAAGGTTTGCAGCACAGCAGCAGTCTCTTCAGGGGGACGAGCCTCGCAGTATGCCGAAAAGTTGCGCAAATCCGCAAACAACACGGTGACCTCGCGCCGCTCCACCCGAATGCCATCTTCTGGCGCACGCAGTGCCAAAGCAGCGGCTACCGGCGCGGGTAAATAGCTGGCAAAGTTGCTAAACAGCCGCTCCCGCTCAAACCGACTGCGGGCGTGTTCCAACATTGCCAGCACCGCACCCGCCAGCAGGGCGAACAGGGCAGGGTTGAGCCAGCCCAGCCAATAGCGGCTATGGAGCTGAAACCCCGCGTGCAGGGCAAACATGCCGCCCCCCAAGCCCAAGCCCAACAGCGGCAAGGCATAGACCGGCAAACGGGCGCGGCTGTGTGCCATACCCAGCAATACGCCTGCCGCCACCAGCCCCAGCAAAAATTGGTAAAGCACGGCAATACGGGGGGTGAAGGGCAGCGCATCATCCAGCAAGGCGGTGAGCAGTTGGGCGTGGACACTGACCCCCGCCACCGCCCCGCCATGCGGCGTGGGCACAGCATCGCCGACCCCAAAAGCCGTCGCCCCGACTAATACCCACGCACCGTTAAGCATCCCTTTGGGTACGCGCCCTTCCAGTACATCAACCGCTGAAACCGATACCAAGCCGGAAGGGGCTAAGCGGTAGGGCACGCGCAGATTGCCTTCGGCATCCAAAGGCACAGGTTGGTCGGGCAGGGATGGCAAGGTGAGCTGCCAATCAGGGGCAAGCCAGCCTTGCCCTGCGGTCAGCATGAGCTGTTTGCCCGCCTCCGTGCCGGCCATTAACGCCGCCAAGGCCAAGGCAGGGTAGCTTTTTTGGTTGAGGCACACCAAAGCAGGCACATGGCGAACCGCGCCGTCTGGGGCGATGCGGGGGGTGATATGCCCGACATACTCGGCGTGCAGGGTGGCGGTGTTGGCAATATAGCCGTGTGCCGCTGGGGTGGCGGCAGCGCAGACGGGCGAGGTCAATGCGCCTTGCAGCACGCCGCCTTGTGTTACCCCGCCTTGGTCAACCGCAAACACCTGTGCCAACACGCTGGGGGTGCGGGTCAGGGCGGCTTGGAAGGCGGCATCGCCTTGGCGTGCTTCGGGGAACACCATGTCGTAGATTTGCTGGCTTGCGCCGAGGGCGGTCAGGCGGTCTGATAACGCCGCCATCCGTTCACGCGGCCAAGGCCACGCCCCTAGTTGCGCCAAACTGGCTTCGTCAATATCGACCAGCACCACACGGCGTTCGTCGTGGGCGGTGGCACTGATTTTCCACAGCCAACTCCCCGTGCGTTCTTCGATGGCGGACAAGGCAATCGGAGCAATGACGCGCAGCAACAGCAGCACGCCCACCGCCAGCACT
>CALMOJ010000064.1 GCA_937871815.1 uncultured Neisseriales bacterium | reverse complement strand
ATTGCCGCGCACGGCGAATTTCTTAAATTCTTCAAACATCAGACTAAACTTCCCTTTAATAAAATTACAAAAATAGTTGAATCAAAAGCCGGTAAATTACCCGCCCACGATGCGTTTTTCGCGGCGAAATTCCCAAGGGGGCATAGGGGTGGCATCTTGCCACAAGCCCTTGCCTGCTGACTTCGCTGCCTGTTGAGCGGCCTCGTAGCGGCTAAAATCGGGTCGTGATTGGGTCTTGGCATACTCGACATAGTGCCAAGCATGACCCGCCACCACTTGGGCATAGTTGATGTCCTGCCCATTCAGCCACACCACGCCCACACTGCGCCCGTAGCGGTCTTTTTCCACCACATTCACCTTAACCTCGCGGCCAAAGATTTGGGCAGACAGCGCGAATTTAGCTGCCATGCCTCGGGCTTGGGCTTTTTCGGGGGCATCAACGTAGGCAAAGCGGACTTTTTCGCTGACATTGCCCGCCGCCAGCACGGTGATAGTGTCGCCATCCGACACCGACACCACCCGCCCCACAATTTCCCCTGCCCCACCGGCGCGTGTGCCAAACAACGCCCATAGCGCGGCCAGCACCACGACAAGGGCAATGGCCTTTTTTTGCCAGCTAGCAGGGCCGACCAGCGTTAACACGGCGTTGATTTGCTTTTGGGTAATCCGCATGGACAGGTGCTCCTACACCGGCTGGGTGGGTTTGGGTTGGGGGGTGTGCTGCCAAAGCACGTCAGGGACGTGGGCGGCTTGGTTCAGCGTCCGTGCCAGCACAAACAAAAAATCAGACAGCCGGTTAAGGTAATGTAGCAGGTGCGGCGAGGGCATTTCTTCGCGGCTCAGCGTCACTACCGCCCGCTCGGCTCGCCGTGCCACGGCACGCGCCACATGGGCGTGCGCTGCCGCCGGACACCCCCCAGGCAGCACAAATTCTTTCAGCGGAGGAAGCTGGGCATTGAGCGTGGTCAACCAGCCCTCCAGCCTTAGCACCTGTGTGTCGGTGATAGCAAGGTAGCCTGGCACAGCTACTTCACTGCCGAGATCGAACAAGTCATGCTGCACCGCCACCAGCCAATCGGCGTAAGGCGCAGGCAGGGGCTGGCTTAACACCACGCCCAGCACGCTGTTCAGCTCATCGACTTCGCCCAACAAAGTAATGCGGGCACTGTCTTTGGCGCAGCGGCTGCCGTCGCCCAGTCCGGTGCTGCCATCGTCCCCCGTGCGGGTGGTAATTTTGGATAAACGCATTAAGCCGTCCCCCCCACAGTCAGGCCGCCGCTAATCCGCACCGTTGGCTGTCCTACGCCCACCGGCACGCCTTGCCCCTCTTTGCCGCAGGTGCCCACCCCAGGGTCGAGTGCCAAATCATGGCCGACAAGGTCAACGTGGTTCAGCACGTCGGGACCATTGCCAATCAGGGTCGCGCCCTTGACGGGGTAGGCGAGTTTGCCGTTTTCAATCATCCATGCCTCGGCGGCGGAAAACACAAACTTGCCGCTGGTGATGTCCACCTGCCCGCCGCCAAAATTGACGGCATACAGCCCATTTTTAACCGAGGCAATAATCTCTTCGGGCGAATGCTGACCGGCAGGCATATAGGTGTTGGTCATGCGGGGCATGGGGATGTGGGCATAGCTTTCGCGGCGACCATTGCCAGTGGGCGCCACCCCCATCAAACGGGCATTCATCGCATCCTGCATATAGCCCTTCAGAATGCCGTCCTCAATCAGGGTGGTGCATTGGGTCGGGTTGCCTTCATCGTCAACTGACAGCGAGCCGCGCCGATTGGGCAAGGTGCCGTCGTCCACCACGGTCACGCCCTTGGCCGCCACCCGCTGCCCCACCCGTCCGGCAAACGCAGAGGTGCCTTTGCGGTTAAAGTCGCCCTCTAGCCCGTGGCCAATGGCTTCGTGCAGCAAAATGCCAGGCCAGCCATTGCCCAGCACCACGGTCATCGCACCGGCGGGGGCGGGGCGGGCATCAAGGTTAAGCAGGGCTTGGTCCACCGCCAGATGGGCATATTCCGCCAGCTTGGCATCGGTGAAATAGGCAAAATCAAACCGCCCACCGCCGCCGGCACTCCCCTGCTCGCGCCGCCCTGCGTGCTCCACAATCACATTCACCGACAACCGCACCAAGGGGCGAATATCGGCCGCCCGTCGTCCATCGTGGCGGGCAATAAACACCACGTCCCATTCAGCGGCAAGGCTGGCCATCACTTGCAGCACACGCGGGTCACGCGCCCGCGCCAGCCGTTCGACTTTTTCGAGCAACGCGACTTTATCTGCGGCGGGCAAGCTGGCAATGGGGTCATGCCCCTGATACAGCGCGGTGCCGTGCAGCACCCGCCCACTGGCGGCCTGCGCCGACCGGCCTGCCGCCCCAATCGCCCGCACTGCACCGGCGGCGCGTTCTAGGGCGGGCAAGCTGATTTCGTCGGAGTAGGCAAACGCGGTTTTTTCGCCGGACACCGCCCGCACGCCCACGCCTTCGTCGATGTTAAAACTCCCCGCCTTGACCATGCCTTCGTCCAAGCTCCAGCCTTCGCTGCGGGTGTATTGAAAGTACAGGTCGGCGTAATCCACTTGGTGCGACAACATGCTGTCTAGCACTTGGGTCAGGGCGGCATCGTCTAGCCCACCAGGGGCAAGTAACTGGGCTTCGGCTTGAGAAAAAACAGAGGGAGTCATGGACACTATCCTTAGGGAACCGGTTTGCCGGTTTGCAGATTGGTGGTGGGCGGTGAGCCGCTTGGGTCGGGTGAACAACGGGGCGGCAAGCCGCAGGCGGCGCATGATGATACGCAAAAATCAAGGGGGGAGAGGGGGCAGGAGAGGGTGAAAAAGGGCACACACTACGCCGCGCCAAACGCAGACCCACCGCCTCTCGCAGGGCGCAAACAGCGGCTCACAGCACCCGATGCTGTAAAGCAGGCAACCGTGAACGCACACTATTCAGCACCCTAAAATCCAGCGTCGCCTGCACCACTCCCTCGCCGTGGGGCAGCATGGCCAGCACTTTACCCCACGGGTCGAGTATCAGGCTGTGGCCGTGGGTGCGGCGACCGCTGGCATGGGTGCCGCCTTGGGCACTGGCCAACACAAAACACTGGTTTTCGATGGCGCGGGCTTGCAGCAGAGGCAGCCAATGCGCTTCGCCGGTCAGGGCGGTAAATGCCGCCGGTACCGCCACGATGTCCGGCACGCCCAAGGCTCTAAACAGCTCAGGGAAGCGCAGGTCGTAGCACACCGCCAAGCCCAGCCGCCCAAGGGGCGTTTCCAGTGCCACGGGCTGCGTACCAGCCACGATGCTGTCGGCCTCGTTGTAGCGTTCACCCAGCCCCGAAAAGCCGAATAGGTGGATTTTATCGTACCGCGCCACGCATTCGCCGCTGGGGGCAAATACCAAGCTGGCGTTAAACACCTTGTTGGCCACCGGTGCGGCCAAAGGCAGCGTGCCCCCCACTAGCCACACGCCAAAACGCTGTGCCCAATCCGCCATCGCCGCCTGAATCACCCCGCTGCCAAACGGCTCACGCACAGCGACTTTATCTTGGTCGGCCAAACCCATCAGCGGAAAGTATTCCGGCAAGACCACCAGCTCTGCCCCTGCTTGGGCGGCTTCTCCCACCCAATATTCAGCACGGGCAAGGTTCTCGGCCACGTTGGGGGTGGAAACCATTTGCACCACGGCGGCGTTGACGGTCTCGGGGCGCGGAGTGGGCGAGGTAAGCGGTAGGGTCATGGGGACTCCAAAGGGGCAGCGGGGGACGGGGCGACGGGAACGGCAGCGGCAGCGGGCGCAGGTGCCAGCCCCGCAGCGGCGGCGGGTCGTCCGTTGGTCGGGTGTGTCGAGGCAGGGGGCGTGGGCGGCGGTGCCACGGCTTCCGTCACCACCCGCCCCACTTTGCGGATAACAGGGTCGCTGAGGCTGCCGCTGATGTCGTAATCGTAAGCAAAGATTTTGCCGAAGGGATTTTGCAGCAGTTTTTGCGCGGCATAGGTAATCAAGCCGGTAATGGGATGCAGCAAAGCCGCGCCGGTCACAATCGCCAAGCTCTCGGACAAATGCGGCTCGACCCGCACCCGCAGCCGCTGACGGTTGTCCGGCAAACTCACCTCGCCGCGCAGGGTGATGCGGGCGGCGGCACTGCTCATTTCCATGTCGTCGGTGCGCAGCGTGCCTTTGTCCAGCTTGACCTTGCCCTCAAGGGTATTGAACGCGAAGCCCTCGCTAAAAATATCGCGAAAATCCAGCTTGAGACGGCGGGGCAAGGCTTGCAGACTGAGCAAACTCAACAGCCGCCCCATGCCGGGGTTGATTTTTTCAAACTGACCATCCTCGGCAGACAGGGTCAGTTGCCCGTTGAGCGTGCTCAAGTCCGGCTGGGTCAAACTGCCTTGCCAGCCGACCTGCCCTGCAATCTGCCCCTTGCCGCGCTGGAGGGCACGGGGGTAGCCCATGCGGGTCAACACCCCATCCAAATTGCTGCTATTAAGCTCGCCTTGCAAGGTCACCACGTTGGGCGTGGCCTGTGCCAACCATTGGCCGCTGACTGCCAGCGTGCCATCGGGATTGCTGAGATTGAGCCGCGTAATCTGCCAGCCGTCGGGCTGGGGACGCAGTGCAACATCAAGCCGCCCAAGGTCGCGCACATCCGCGCCATTGGCTTGGTAGCCTAGCTGCGCCACGCTGAGGTCGAGCTGCGATTTGCGCTGCAGCGCGGCGGCGGGGATGCCGGTTTGGGGGGCGGCGGGTTGGCGGCTAGGCAGGGGGAACGTCAGCCGCGACAAATGCGCCTGCAAATGCCCCGCGCCGGCCTCGTGCCATGTAAACGTCCCCTCGGCTTCGGTGCTGTTGAGCTGCATCACCCAGCCCTCGGCGGTGGGCTGCAACGCGGCTTGGACGCTAGACAGCTGCCGCCCAAACGCCGCTGCACTCTCCGCTGCCAGCTGCACCGACACCGGCAACGCCGCCGCTGCGGCGGTTTGGGAACGGTCAGCCGCCGCAGACAGCAAGGCCAGCCATGCGTCCACATCAAGGCGGGGGGTATGTGCAGAGAGCAGCAGCCCCGTTTTGGGTAGCGGTGCCAAACTGGCCGCCGTGCCCCGCCCCAGCCCAGCGGAGGTGGCTTCCACCCGAACATGCCCGCGCTGTGGCAAACCAGCGGGGTTGAGACGCAAATGGGCGGCAGCCTGTGTGCCTAAACGCACCCCGAGCAAAAAGCCGCCGCGCTCGGCATCGGCAGCCAGCCGTTTGGACGGCGCAGGGGCGGGGGTCAGGGTCAGTTGCAGCGGCAACGCCGTACCCTCTGGCTTGGTCAACGGGGCGGGGGCCAGCAAGCGGGTGCGGGTCAGCGGGCTATCGAGTGCCAAGGATTCCAGCCCCTGCCCCAGCACAAACTGGGCGCGGTAATCTGCCGGACCGGTCAAATAAGGCGAGAGCAAAGGCGCGTACTGGTTTAACGCGGTGGGGGCATCGACCGTGCCATTCAGGGCAAAACGCAGCTTAGGTCGCTGGTTGGCACCGGTACGAAACGGCGCGAGGGTCAGCGTGCTGCGCCCCCCCAGTGCCGTCAGCTGAATGCCACTGCTGCTCGCCCCTTGCTCGGTAAAGTCGAGCGTGCCGCGCACCGCCGTCAACGCGGGTAGGGCGGTAGGGCGGAAGGTCAGGGTATTGTCCTCGGCGGTAAACCGACCTTTGACCTCGGTGGCTTCGGGGGTGAATAGGGGGATGCTGAGGTTCAAATTGAGCCGTCCACTGCCGGTGGCGGCGGTGTCGGCGGCCAAGCCATCCAGCGCGAGGCGGTCTAGCGGGCTTTCTTGCAAAAATCGCAAAAAATCTGCGGTTTGGCCGTTAGCGTGGCCGGTCACCGCCAGACGGGGTGCCGCGCTCCCCAAATCCGGCAAAGTCACGGCAACATCGTGCAGCCGCACCCCGTAGAGCCGACCACTGCCTTCGGTGATTTCCATCCGCTTGCCGACAAAGCGCAGCTTGCCTTGGGCGTGTTGCAGGGCGGGCCAGCCAGGGGCATAGGCGAGGGTGACATCTTCGGCTTGGGTGGCGACCTCGAACGTGCCCTGAGTGGGGTCGTCGGCAAAGGGGAAGTGCTCAAGGTCGCCTTTGAGTGTCAGTTGGGTGGCTTTGGCGGTGCCGCTTTTCAGCGCGGCGGCCAGCCAAGTGCGGGTTTCGGCACTGATAAACAGGGGGAAGTAAGCAAACACCCGCGCGGCAGAAGCGCGTCCCAAGGTGGCCTGCAAGTCGGCCACCCCGATGTGGTCGGGGGTGTAGGTGTAGCGACCAGCCAATTGGCCGTTCACGTCTTGGTTGGCAAAGCGGATTTGCTTGAGGTTAACCGCCACCTGTTTGCTGGCGACTTGGCGTTGCCAGCTCACGTCGGCATCCAGTTGGTCAAAGCGCAGGGGCTGGGCAAACACGCTGGGCAGGGTGACGCTGGCTTCGCCCCTGTTAATCAGCCGCAAGCCACCTTCGGCTTCGGAGAAATGCAGTGTGCCGCTCATGCCCGACACCGAGGGTAAGACCTTGCCGCCGCGCCATCCGAGCTGCCGGAACCCGCCGGAGACGCTGTAACGGCGGGGGGCGGTCACATCGCCTTGCCATGCCAGTTTGATCGATTCGACAAAGCCACTGGGGTCGAGGGTTTTCCATGCAGGGTTTTGGTCAAACGGCAGATGGCGCAACAGCGGTTTGAGCGCGGCTAAATCAAGACGTGACAGGGTGAGGGTGCCGTGCCCTTGCTCGCCTTCTTGCCATTCGCCGCTGGCTTGGCTGTGGTCAAACAAGCTACCGGTTTCGCTGACGGCGACCAAGTCTTCTGCTGTGAGCTGCCAGAGTTTTCTGGGCATTTCGCGCAGGGTCAGCTTGCCGGAAAGCGTGGGAATCCGCACCGCGTCGGCTTCGGGGCGCAGCCGCCACAGCAGGTTTTTGAGTGCCATTTGGGCGTTCAGCTCGACAATCCGCGTGCCGTCAAAGGCCAAGTCGATGCGGGTTTGCCCCTCGCCTTGGGGGACCAGCTGCGCTTGCTTAAAATAGCCCGCCCACGCCGGTAGCCGCACGCCGCCGACATCCACCACGGCCTTGCCGCGCCAATCAGCCCAATGGCGGACATCGTCGCCTTTCCAGTGCAGGGCAAAAGCGAAGCGCGACACCCAATCCGCCGGCGGCTGGGCGGTCAGGGTCAGGGCGTGGCCAAACCAATTGCGCGACAACTCAAGCTGCCCTTTGGACAAGGTTAGCTCGGCGAGGCCGGTCAGGTCGTCGTGCCAGTGCAGGGTGGTGTCGCCAAGGGTGATGTGGTTTTGACGCAGCAACCAATTGGGCAGGCTGGCATCGGTTTGGTCGTTGGTCATCGGCAGCCCATTGACCGAAAGCTGTCCACTGGTATCGCGGCGCAGGTCGATAGCCAAGCCGCTTAGCGCGATGCGGTGAAAGCGCGGCTCTAGCACCAGCAGGGAGGTCAGCGAGGGTTGTAGCTCCAGGCGGGAGAAGTGCAGCGGCTTGGCGTGGGGCGGGGCGGTTTGGGCGGCAGCAGGGGATGCAGCAGGCGGGGCAACGGTGAGCTGGTCCACATACAGCGTCAGCCGCCAGCGGTACCAGCCGCCGCCAATTTTGCCCAAGCTGACGGTGCGCCCCATGCTCTGGCCTAGGGCGGCTTCGAGCGTGGGTTTAAACTGGTTGAGGTTGGGCAGCAGCCAAAAATGCGCCAGCGCGGCCAAGGTCAGCAGTGCAGCCATACACGCGCCTAGCCCTGCCAGACAGATTCGCCACAAACGAATCAGCCGCGCAGAGCGAAAAAAGCAGGAAAGGCGCGACCAAATCAAATGCAATGCAAAAATCCAAATTGAGCGGGAAAAACAGCGTTAAGATAAAAAACCGCCTGTTTGTAACCCTAGAATTGAAGCGTCCATTATGCCAGCAAACCTTCCCGCCGCGATGGCTGCCGCCACCGAACACAGCCACTATCTGAGCCGCCTCTACCACGCCGACCCTGCGTTGGCGGCCTATGTGACCGCCGAAGCGCATCGCCCGTTTAGCCGTGAACACATGACACAGGGCTTTGCCAGCCTGCCGTGCGACACCGAAGAGGCACTGAAACGTAACCTCCGCAAGCTGCGCCAACGGATGATGGCGCACCTGATTACCCGCGATGTGGGGCGGTTAGCCACCTTGGATGAGGTGCTGACCACCATCAGCGACTTTGCCGAGTTTTGCGTTGAAACCGCCCTTGCAGCGGTCAAGCCGTTTTTGGCGCATTACGGCGACCCCATCGGCGAAGAAACCCAGACAGTGCAAGAGCTGATTGTGGTGGGCATGGGCAAGCTGGGCGGGGGTGAATTAAATGTCAGCTCCGATATCGACCTGATTTTTATCTACGAAGAAGAAGGCGAAACCAACGGCACGCGCCGGATTAGCAACCACGAATACTTTACCTTGCTGGGCAAAAAGCTGATTGCCGCGCTGTCGGAGCCCACCGGCGATGGCTTTGTGTTTCGGGTGGATATGCGGCTGCGTCCCTACGGCGACTCGGGGCCTTTGGTGATGAGCTTGGCCGCCCTTGAAAACTACCTGCTAAGCCAAGGACGGGAGTGGGAACGCTATGCGTGGATTAAGGGCAAAGCCCTGACCGGCAACGCCGAAGCCCTCGCCGCCGAAGTCCGCCCCTTTGTGTATCGCAAATACCTTGATTTCAACGCCTACGGCGCGATGCGCGAGTTGTACGCCCAAATTCAGCGGGAAGTGGCACGGCGGGAGCTGATAGACAACATCAAGCTGGGCGCGGGTGGCATCCGCGAGGTTGAATTTATCGCCCAAGTCTTCCAGCTGATTCGCGGTGGACGGGAAAAGCGGCTACAACTGCGCTCCACCCGCCACGCCCTGACCCTGCTGGCCGAAATGAAGCTGCTAGAGGAAGACACGGTCAGTGAACTGCAAGCGGCCTATGCCTTTTTGCGCGATGTTGAACACCGTTTGCAGTATCTGGACGACCAGCAAACCCAAACCCTCCCGACGGGGGAAGAAAGCCGCGCCCGTATTGCCCGCAGCATGGGCTTTGCCGACTGGGACAGCTTTTTGGTCGGGCTGAATCAGCACCGCAACCAAGTTAATCGGCACTTTCAGCAGGTGTTTTTGCTGCCGACTGACCAGCACGCCAGCCATCCCTTGTCTGCCCTGTGGCAAGAAGTCAGCCATGCCCCCGAAGCCGCCGAGCCAGCCTTGGCCGAACTGGGCTACCACGACCCCGCTGCCGTGGCGCGGCAATTGGCTTCGTTGGCGCGAAGTCAGCGTTACCAGCAGCTCCCCGCCACCAACCGCAAACGCTTTGACGCGCTGATTCCACCGCTGGTTGAGGTGTCCGCCAGCTTTGCCAATCCCGATGAAACGCTGTCACGCATTTTGGGTTTGCTTGAGGCGATTAGCCGCCGTGCGCCTTACCTTGCCCTGCTGACCGAATACCCGCAAACCCTGCGCCGTTTGGCCACTTTGTATGCCGCCAGTCCGTGGGTAGCAACCTATCTGACCAAGCACCCTATTTTGCTGGATGAGCTGCTGGATGCGCGGGTGCTCTACGCCGAACCGGATTGGACGGTGCTGGCGGCGCAGCTCGAACAGCAGCTGGCAGACTGCGGGCAGGATGTGGAAGGCAAAATGGACGTGCTGCGGCACTTTCAACATGCCCAGCAGTTCCGCTTGGTGGCGCAAGATTTGGCGGGGATGTGGCCGCTCGAAGCCCTGTCTGACCAATTGTCTTTGCTGGCCGATACGGTGCTGGCCGCGACGCTGCGCCATGCGTGGCTGGATGTGGCCAAACGCCATCTCGACACCCCCCGCTTTGCCATCATTGGCTACGGCAAGCTGGGGGGCAAGGAACTGGGCTATGGCTCGGATTTGGATTTGATTTTTCTGTACGACGACCCCCATCCCGATGCCCCAGACCTGTATGCACGGCTGGTACGCAAGCTGTCTACATGGTTGACCAGCGCGACTTCGGCGGGGATTTTGTACGATGTCGATTTGCGCCTTCGTCCCAATGGGCAGTCTGGCTTGCTGGTCAGCTCGGTGGAGGCGTTTTTAAGCTACCAGCGCAAATCGGCTTGGCTGTGGGAGCATCAAGCCCTGACGCGGGCGCGGTTTGTGGCGGGGGACAGCGCGGTGGGCGATGCGTTTGAAAAAATCCGCTTTGACATTCTGAGCCAGCCCCGCGATTTGGCCGCCCTGCGCACCGAGGTTTTGGCGATGCGGGCACGGATGCGTGAAAGCCACCCTGCCCACCCCAGCAAACCCAAACACGCCCACGGCGGCATCGTGGATTTGGAATTTATTGTTCAGTATTGGGTGCTGGCGTATAGCCATCTCCACCCCGAGTTGACGGGCAATATTGGCAATATCGCGCTGCTGAAACTGGCGGCCAATGCGGGTTTGCTCGACCACGACCACGCCGAAGCTTGCCAAGCCGCCTACCGCTATTATCGTCGGGTGCAGCACGCCGAGCGGCTGAACGAGCACGGCACCGGTGAAGCCGATGCCGCCTTGCCGGCGCATTACGCACAGGTTTCGGCCTTGTGGACGGCGGTGTTGGGTGGGGAGGGGTAGGGCTTACCGCGCCCCGTAGGTCGGGTTTTAACCCGACAAAACACAGGCTCTAACCAGCAAAAACGCCCCGCCTTCTCGTCAGAGGGGCGGGGCATTTTTACGTGGTATCGCAAGCGATTAAGGCTTGGCGGTAGCCATCAGCCAATCACGCGCAGCCACCGGCGAGTCAAAATAGCGGGTTTCGACGTGGGTCAGCAAACCGGCAATATGCGCGGCAAGGCTAATCCAGCTATCAGGCGCAACAATTGCCAAATGACCGAATTCTTTGGCATGGGCGCGGACGAAGCGCAGTTCTTCCAAGGCCATGTCGAGGGTGAAGTCAATCAGCTCGCTCAGGTCAAACAACACATGGGCAACGCCTTCATCAGCAGCACGTTGCAGCACAGCGGCTTCGTAGGCTTTGAAATCATCTAGGGTAAATTCGCCAAACAGGGCAACGTCTAGGCCGTACTTTCGGTTTTGAATCGAAATCATGATGCTTCTCCAGAAGGGGGATGCAAGTGCAAAAAGGGTGGGGGGCGGGTGGTGCCTTCGCCTGACGGGGTTAATTATCAAGCAAACCGCCCCAATAGGCGATGACTAGCGGGGGCGGGGGTTAGCTGATTCTCATGCCCGCTGCAGCACCTTGGTCAGCATCGAGCAAAAACAGCCCCGAATCATCGCTGACCCCACTGGCACACAAAATCATGCCCTGCGACACGCCAAAACGCATTTTGCGCGGGGCGAGGTTGGCGACGACCACCACTTTGCGCCCAATCAGGGCAGCGGGATCGGCGTAGGCGGCGCGGATGCCGGAGAAAATCGTGCGGGTTTCGCTGCCCAAATCGACGGTGAAATGCAGCAGTTTGTCCGAGCCTTCAATCAATTTGCAGTCCAGCACGGTGGCGATACGCAAATCGAGCTTGGCAAAATCATCAATGGTAATGGGGTCGGCAAACGGGGCGGTGCTCGGGGCGGCGGTGTCGGTCACGGCTTCGATACTTTCTTTGTTGGCTTCAATCAGGGCTTCGATTTGCTTGGGGTCGATGCGGGTCATCAGGTGCTGATAAGGCTGAATGGTGTGATTCAGCAACAGGCTGTCTGCCGCTTGCCATGTCAGCGGGGCAATGCCCAAAAAGCCCTCTACGTCTGCCGCCAGCTTAGGCAGCACCGGCTTCAGATAGGTCATCAGCAGGCGGAAGGCGTTAATCAGCACGGTGCAGACTTCGTGCAGACGGGCTTCTTGCCCTTCTTGCTTGGCGAGTTCCCACGGCTTGTTGGCATCGACATAGGCATTGACACGGTCGGCCAGCACCATGACTTCACGCAGGGCTTTGGCGTATTCCCGCGCTTCGAAAGCCTCGGCAAGGGGGAGGGCGGCGGCTTGCATGTCGGTCAAAACGCTATTTTCGGGCAGGGTTGCGGCCAGCTTGCCGTCAAACCGCTTGGTGATAAAACCGGCGGCGCGGCTGGCAATGTTGATGAACTTGCCAACCAAGTCGCTGTTGACCCGTGCCACAAAATCATCCAGCGACAGGTCAATATCTTCAATCTTGCTAGAGAGCTTGGCCGCGATGTAGTAGCGCATCCATTCGGGGTTCAGCCCGCAATCCAAATAGCTTTGGGCGGTGATAAACGTACCGCGCGACTTGGACATTTTTTGGCCATCGACGGTTAAAAAGCCGTGGGCAAACACACCGGTGGGGGCGCGATAACCGGCAAAGGCGAGGGTGGCCGGCCAAAACAGGGCGTGAAAATACAAAATATCTTTGCCGATAAAGTGGTACAGCTCGGCTTGGCTGTCTTGGCCAAAATAGGCATCAAAGTCTAGCCCTGTGCGGTCGCACAGGTTTTTAAAGGCGGCCATGTAGCCAATCGGCGCGTCCAGCCAAACGTAAAAATACTTGCCTGGAGCATCGGGAATCTCAAAGCCGAAATAAGGCGCATCGCGGGAAATATCCCAATCTTGCAGCCCGCCCTCAATCCACTCGTTCATTTTGTTTAGCGACTCGGTCTGCAAGTGGGCTTGGCTGCGGCCATCTTTGAGTACGCTGTGGCCGCGCGTCCAGTCGCGCAAAAAGGCTTCGCATTCGCCCAAGCGGAAAAAATAGTGCTCGGATTCACGCAGCACAGGGGTCGCGCCGGAAACAGCGGAGTAGGGGTTTTTCAGCTCGGTGGGGCTGTAGGTCGCGCCGCAGACTTCGCACGAGTCGCCGTATTGGTCTTTGGCCGCGCACTTGGGGCATTCGCCTTTCACAAAGCGGTCGGGCAAAAACATGTTTTTTTCGGGGTCGTAGAGCTGTTCGATGGTGCGGTTGGCGATTTTGCCGTTGGCTTTCAGCTTGCGGTAGATGTCGTAAGCGTAATGGCGGTTTTCTTCGCTGTTGGTGGTGTAGTAATTGTCGTAGCCGATTAAAAAGCCGGTGAAATCGCGCAGATGTTCGCCGTGCACACGGTCAATCAGGGCTTCGGGGGTGATGCCTTCTTTTTCGGCGCGGAGCATGATGGGCGTGCCGTGGGTGTCGTCGGCGCAAACATAGTGGCAATCGTGCCCCCGCATTTTTTGGAAGCGCACCCAAATATCGGTTTGGATGTGTTCGACCATGTGACCAAGGTGAATGGCCCCGTTGGCGTAAGGCAAGGCACTGGTCACGAGAATCTGGCGTTTTTGGGCAGTCATTGCGCGTTCAAACCTTGTAAAAAGCAGTAAAGCGGCTATTGTAGCAAGTTACTTCGACCCGCCCAACGGAACACCATGAGCCTGCTAAAAACCCTCTTTGGCGGTAAATCTGCCGCCTTCCGCCCCGAAGACATCATCGCCCACCTTGCCACTTGCCTAGACCCCCACAGTGGACACAGTTTTGTCAGCGACAAAGCGATCAAAAACATCAAAGTGACGGGGGATGCCGTCAGCCTCGACCTCGTGCTGGGCTACCCTGCCCAGTCGCAGCACGCCGCACTCAAAGCCCAAGTCGAAGCCCATTTGCTCACCCTCGAAGGCGTGAGCCGTGCCGAGGTGACAGCGTCTAGCCAGATTACTGCCCATGCCGTGCAGCGCGGCGTGCCTTTGTTGGCGGGGGTTAAAAACATCATTGCCATCGCCTCGGGTAAAGGCGGGGTGGGCAAATCGACCACCACGGTGAATTTGGCTTTGGCTTTGGCCGCCGAAGGGGCACGGGTCGGGATTTTAGATGCGGATATTTATGGCCCGTCTTTGCCGCTGTTAATGGGGGCACAGGGGATGCGACCCGATTCGCCAGAAGGCAAATCGCTGGTGCCGGTGACACGGCTGGGCGTGCAAACCATGTCGATGGGCTATCTGGTCGAGGAGGATCAAGCGATGGTGTGGCGCGGCCCGATGGTCACCCAAGCCTTGATGCAGCTCCTCAACGATACCCGCTGGGACGCGCTGGACTATTTGCTGATTGATATGCCGCCAGGGACGGGCGATGTGCAGCTCACCTTGTCGCAAAAAATTCCTGTGACGGGGGCGGTAATTGTCACCACGCCGCAAGACATCGCCCTGCTCGATGCGAAAAAAGGGTTGAAGATGTTTGAGAAAGTCGGCGTGCCGGTGCTGGGGCTGGTCGAAAACATGAGCACGCATATTTGCTCCCAGTGCGGTCATGCCGAAGCTATTTTTGGCGAGGGCGGCGCGGCCAAAATGGCGGCGCAGTATGGCTTGGAAGTGCTGGGACAACTGCCCCTTGATTTGGCCATTCGCCAAGATGCCGACCACGGCTTGCCGACCGTCGCCGCCACACCAGACGGCGAGGTTGCCGCTATTTACAAGGCCATTGCCCGCCGTGTGGCGGTGCGCGTGGCGGAAAAAGCGCGGGATTTTTCGGCTAAGCTGCCCAAAATCGTAATTCAGCAGAACTAGTGTTGCGCATCAGCCCAAGGCTGGGCGGCTATTCCCCTCCGTCGTCGGAGGGGAATAAAAGTCAACCCCAGCGGCGGGGTTTCAGCCCGACCAAGTCGCTGTGTTTAATAAAGAATTTAAACAGGTTCTTAGAAGCTGTTTACGATCTGCGATATTCGGGTGATCCTGCGTTGAAATTCGCAAAAGACTGCGTATGGATTCAGTCCCAACGTCGCTTTTTTTCCAAATTTCGCCTTGGCAACCCCTGCGCCATTGAGATCGTAAACAGGCTCTAAGCGTTTAGCCCCACGATGTACTGGTGTAATCTATAGCCAGCTTCGAAGGGAAGAATTATGGGACAAGTACTACACGGATGCGCCCGCACAACAGAGGCAGTGCGTCGAGAAATACAAAATAGTAAAGCGAGCCTAATCAAGCTGGCCGCCCAGTACGGAATCAACCCAAAGACCGTCGCGAAATGGCGTCAGCGTGACAGTGTTCAGGATGCCCCGATGGGGTCGGCCGAAGGTTGTCCGGTCAACGGTGTTCACCGAGGAAGAGGCGGCCATTGTTGCTTTTCGCCGGTGCACCTTGTTGCCCTTGGATGACTGTCTTTATTCCCTTCAGGAAAGCATTCCTCGTTTAACGCGGTCTTCGCTCCACCGTTGCTTCCAAAGGCATGGCATCTCGCGGCTGCCCAAGGAAGAAAGCCAGAAGCCAGAAAAAAAGAAGTTTAAGGCTTATTCGATCGGCTACTTTCATGTGGACATTGCCGAAGTGCAGACCGCCGAGGGTTGTCTGTACTTGTTTGTCGCAATCGACCGCACGTCAAAGTTCGCCTATGCCGAGCTCCATCCCAAAGCCACACGCACAGAGACACAAGATTTTTTGATTCGCCTGATTGATGCCGTGCCTTACACCATTCACACCGTACTCACAGACAACGGCATTCAGTTCACAAAACGCAAAGACACAGAAAGCTATCGAGAAATTCCGCTCGACCGTGTGTGCCAAGCCCAAGGTATCGAGCACCGACTGACCCAAGTCTGCCACCCGAGGACCAATGGTCAGGTTGAACGCATGAACAGAACCATCAAAGAAGCGACGGTCTATCGCTATCACTACCTTTCCCACGACGAACTCAAATCCCACTTGCAGACATTCCTCATGGCCTACAACTTTGCACGAAGGTTAAAGGCATTAAAGGGCTTAACCCCCTATGAATTTATCTGCAAAACAAGGGAAAATTCGCCAGATAAATTCAAGACCGACTCAGACCAGTTTATTGTAGGACTGAACAGCTAATCCGTTGCCAGCATCGCTAACGCCCTGTCGCGTTTTGCGATGCCCTTGAGTAGTACAAGCAAGACCACACCAATCCCCATCACCATCGCGGCAAAATACAGTCCCACGGTGTAGCTGCCGCTCGCGCGGGTGGCTAGCCAGCCGGTAATGGCTGGGGCGATCATTTGGGCGATACCATACGAAAGCGTCATCTTGCCCATCATCTTGGCGGGTCGCGTGGGGTAGTAACGTCCTGCCATGGTGAGGACAAGGCTGACCATGCCGACAAATGTCCCGCCGAATAGCAATGCACCTAAAAGTGCTGCGACCAAGCCGCCGCCCATGACAGGGAGCAAAATCCCCACAATCTGCACGATAGCCGCAAGAATCAAGGCATTGAGTGCCCCCGTACGGCGGGCAATAAAATCCCACACAACACAGGCAGGCGCAGCCCCAATACCAATGACCAAAAAAATCAGCGTGCCTTTACCTGCCATATTGGGCAGGCGATCCACAATCGCCACAATAAAGGTGGCACTGACCACATAGCCTGCTCCTGCGCAGCCATAGGCCGCCATAAATATCCGTAAAAATAATGGGCTGGGCGGATGGTCTGTGAGCGCCTGTCCAGTAGTGGTCATGCCACTGCTGTCGGGTGGGGGTAGCCAGCGCAATGCGGGTATTAATAAAACGCAGCCCATCCCTGCTAGGGTTAACCACTGCTGTTGCCAATTAAGGGTGAGGCTCGTCCCTGCGATGGCGGCAGAGCAGGCCACAATTCCAATGCCGACCCCTGTGAAATGAATGCCAAGTTCGCTGCGGTGTCCATGCCTAATCAGCCAATTTAGAATAAGTCCCGTGCCAAGCAGCATGCCTGCGGCACTGCTTAGTCCAGCAAAAAATCGGGATACTGCCCAGAGTGTCAGGTCAGTCGTCATCCCCATTAAAAGGGTACTTGCGACGGCAACAACCATTCCAATGCGGTAGAGTTTGTCTTTAAGTGCTAAATCGCTAATCAGTGAGGCGATTAAGGCTCCAGATAGATAGCCTGCATAGTTGATTGCCGCCAAGCCACCTGCTTCGGCCACCCCTAGCCCTGCTTGCTGCTGCATGAGGGGAAGTAAGGGCGTATAGGCAAAGCGAGCAATACCCAATACCAGCATTAAACTGGCAATGCCTGCACCTAGCACTTTATAGCGTGCTTGTTGTGTGTTCATCTGACGGTTGTTCCTTTTGCGCGTATTGGCGGCTCTGGTTGCGTTTTGTGTGTTTGGGTGTGGTTCGTATGGTGCTTGAGCCATACAAGCACATCTTCGCCAGATAGAATGTAGTGACTTTTACGATTTAAGAGGTAAGGAAATGGTGCGTGCTGCTGCGGTGTTCTTTGGATTGATGGCATTGCCTTTGATAGCACAGGCTGAGGAGGTGGGTTGCATTACAACGGTTTGGAAGCTTGTTGGGGCAAACCACAAGGTATGTGTCTCTGCATTTGATGACCCTAAAATTCCTGGGGTTGCCTGCCATGTTAGTCAAGCCAAGACTGGGGGGCTCTCGGGTACTTTTGGCGTGGCGGAGGATCCCTCGCAGTTTTCGTTAGCGTGTCGGCAAATTGGCCCGATTATTTTGCCTGCTACGCTCCCCAAGGCAGAAACTGTTTTTTCTGAAGATACGTCTTTCCTTTTCAAGGAAACAAAAGTTACGAGGCTGTGGGATGCTAAGCGACGTACCTTGGTTTATCTGGCGGTAAGCCGAAAAATAATTGAAGGTGCGCCGGCAAACAGCGTTTCAACTGTGCCAGTTATGCCGTGGGCGGGTCGTTGAGTGGTAATCCCCCCAGAAATTAGCAGCCGTTAAAAGTGGAATTTTCTCCACAGTAGCCCGAGGACGGTTTACATGAAGACATCACGCTTTTCAGATAGCCAGATGATCGCCATTCTCAAGCAAGCAGAAGGGGGTAGCCCAGTCCCAGAACGCTGCCGAGAGCACGGCATCAGTTCCGCCACGTTTTACAAATAACGTAGGAAGCTCGGTGGCATGGATGCCTCGTTGATGTCCCGCCTGAAAGAACTCGAAGATGAGAACCGGCGGTTCAAGAAGATGTATGCAGAGGCGCGTCTTTAAACAGGTTCTACAAGATTGATCGCGCCGACTACATCGGCGTGGTTTTTGTAGCCACATGCGATGCAGGCAAACTGGGCTTGGGTACAGCGATGCTCTGCCGACACCTGCCCACCGCGCCATGCCAGCTTGTCGTCCAGTTGGCGGCGAAACTCGCCCCAGCCTTGGTCGAGGATGGCTCGATTCAGGCCGGACTTTTGTTTCACCTGCTTACCGTGGGTTTCGGCGTTGCCTTTGCTGGACTTGGACCTATTCCGTATCTGCAAATCTTCGATACATACAATCGCGTGGTTTTGGCTGATTGCTGCTGAAGCTTGGTGCAGGTAATCCTTGCGGGCATTGCCGATTTTGATGTGAATCTGTGTAACTTTGGCTTTCGCCTTTTTCCATTTTTGGCTGAACTTTACTTTTCGCGCTAGGCGGCGTTGATAGCGTTTCAGCCGTTGCTGATGTTTTTTGAAGCTATTCGCTCCAAGTTTTTGAGCGTCTATTGCAAGGGCTGCGAGTGGGTTTCTTTCAGCCAAAGTGTTTCTGGCTGGGCTTTCCATTCGGTAAAAATGGCGGGATAACACTGCTGCCCCATGTTCATTCTGCCGCGAAAATAAACATGGCACGCACTGTGCTTGTGCCAAAAAAGACAGAAAGCCAAAGTGGGTGTTTCGTTTGTGAACATGCGGGGTTTTTTATTGTTGCAGCGCACACAAAGCAGGGTTTTTGTGATTTAATCTAGCTATAAAACATGCAAAAAAGCTTTGCGGATTGCGGCGAAAAGCGCCCATTCCAGCTTGTTTTAGCGGGCAGGTATCCCCTGCCCACTGCCGTAAGCGACTTAACCACTTTGCTCGCGTTTATGCTGCCAGTGTCACTGGCCAGCCAAGATGTTGGGATTTTTGCCCAGCTAAGCCAAACCGAAAACCTTTGGGGTACAGACAATATGACGACTCGTGAACAACGCATCGCAGCTATCGAAAAAGACTGGGCTGAAAACCCACGCTGGGCGGGCATCAAGCGCGGCTACACCGCAGCTGACGTAGAGCGCCTGCGCGGCTCTTTCCAAGTAGAACACACCTTGGCTCGTCGCGGCGCTGAAAAGCTGTGGGACTTGGTCAATAACCAACCTTACGTCAATTGCTTGGGCGCGTTGACCGGTGGTCAAGCCATGCAACAAGTTAAAGCCGGCATCAAGGCCATCTACCTGTCCGGCTGGCAAGTCGCTGCTGACAACAACGAATACGCCGCCATGTACCCAGACCAATCCCTGTACCCAGTGGATTCCGTGCCTAAGGTCGTCGAACGCATCAACAACACCTTCAATCGTGCTGACGAAATCCAACACTCCAAGGGTATCGAAGCGGGCGACGCAGGGTATGTTGACTACCACGCACCTATCGTTGCTGATGCAGAAGCCGGTTTTGGCGGCGTGCTGAACGCGTATGAACTGATGAAGTCCATGATTCGCGCTGGCGCAGCAGGCGTGCACTGGGAAGATCAACTGGCTTCGGTTAAGAAGTGCGGCCACATGGGTGGCAAAGTGTTGGTGCCAACACAAGAAGCCGTGCAAAAGCTGATCGCTGCCCGTATGGCTGCTGACGTTTACGGCGTGCCTACACTGGTTATTGCCCGTACCGATGCTGAAGCGGCTGACTTGCTGACTTCCGACTACGACGAAAACGACAAGCCATTCCTGACTGGCGAACGCACTGCAGAAGGCTTCTACAAGACCCGTAAAGGTCTGGATCAAGCCATCTCCCGCGCGATTGCTTACGCACACTACGCTGACTTGGTATGGTGTGAAACCGGTACGCCTGACCTCGAATTTGCACGCAAATTCGCTGAAGCCGTACACAAGGTTCACCCAGGCAAAATGCTGGCTTACAACTGCTCGCCTTCGTTCAACTGGAAGAAAAACTTGGACGATGCCACCATCGCCAAATTCCAACGCGAACTCGGCGCCATGGGCTACAAGTACCAGTTCATCACTTTGGCTGGTATCCACTCCATGTGGTACAACATGTTCGACTTGGCACAAGACTACGTCGCACGCGGCATGTCGGCCTATGTTGAGAAGGTGCAAGAGCCAGAATTCGCAGCACGCGACCGTGGCTACTCCTTTGTATCGCACCAGCAAGAAGTGGGCACTGGCTACTTCGACGATGTGACCACCGTGATTCAAGGCGGCAAGTCCTCCGTGACCGCGTTGACCGGCTCCACCGAAGAAGAGCAGTTCCACTAAGTCGAGGGTGGGCGTTTGCCCACTTTTGATGCTGTGCTAAAGGTTTCGACCCCTTTACCCCACTTGTGCAAGCGAGTGGGGTTTTTCGTTTGGGGGCAAGCGCACGAAAGAAAGTAGGCGAGTCGCTTGGCTGCCTAGACGACCCTCACACCCCCGCCAAGCCAAAGGCCACCGTGTCCCGTCATCCAAAAAACACATAGGCCACGCCCGCCGCCGCCGCAAAACCTACGGCATCGGCAAACAGCCCACAGCCCGCCGCGTAGCGGGTGTTTTTGATATTGACCGCGCCAAAATACACCGCCAGCACATAAAACGTCGTTTCACTGCTGCCCTGAATAATTGACACCAGCCGCCCCACAAACGAATCCGCACCTTGGGTTTTGAGCGTGTCTATCATCAAAGCCCGTGCGCCACTGCCGGAAAGGGATTTCATAATGCCGACCGGCAGCCCCTCGACCCAGCGGGCATCCCAGCCCATCGCCACAACACCGCTTTTAACCACGGCAATCGCCCAGCCCATCACGCCAGAAGCCCGCAGCAAGGCAATCGCCACCAACATCGCCACCAAGTACGGAATAATCCCCACCGCGACCTGAAAGCCTTCTTTCGCGCCTTCGACAAAGGCCTCGTAGACATTCACCCGCTGCCACAACGCCCCGATGATCATGGCGGATACCGCAAGCAACAGCAGCAAGTTGCTCCACAACGCCGATTGCGCCTGCATTTCCGCTACGGGGAGCCGCATAAACCACCACGCCACGCCGCCGATTAAGGCCGTCATCCCGCCCAAATAAGCCAGTACCACGGGGTCAAACAGCCGCAGCCGCTGAATGCTGCCGGTTAAGGCCACGCCTGCCAAGGTCGCCACATAGCTGGCCAGCAGCAGGGGGATAAACACGTCGGTGGGGTCCGCCGCCCCCAGCTGGGCACGGTAGGCAAAAATGGTGACGGGGAACAGCGTGACCGAGGCGGTGTTAATCACCAAAAATAAGATTTGGGCATCGGTGGCGATGTCGGGAGTGGGGTTGAGGGTTTGCAGCTCGCGCATGGCTTTGAGCCCCAAGGGCGTGGCGGCATTGTCTAGCCCCAGCATATTGGCGGCGATATTCATCGTCATGCTGCCCAGTGCGGGATGGTCACGCGGCACCGCCGGAAACAAGCGGGCAAACAGCGGTGCCAAGGCGCGGGCTGCCCACGCAATCAAGCCGGCTTTTTCGCCAATTTTCAGGATACCCAGCCACAGGGTCATCACCCCTGTCAGCCCGAGGGCGATTTCAAAGCCGGTTTTGGCGGTGTCGAACATGGCTTTGACCAGCTCGGCAAAAATCCCTGTATTGCCCAATACCACCGCTTGCACAATGGCCGCCAGCACGGCCACGAGAATAAAACCGGCCCACATTACATTTAACAGCATGGCTGCCCTTATTTCTTTTCGCGCTAAAAAAGCATTTTACTATATCAATATGCTTATTTGGTTTATGCCTTCGCCCCGACTTGCAGGTAAAGTGCGTTCCATTCTTGACCCTTCTACTGCGGGCTTACCATGTCGATTGAACCTTTGTCCCACGGGATTACCGATGCACGGCTGACGCACCTTAAACAGCTCGAAGCCGAGTCCATCCACATCATTCGCGAAGTTGCCGCCGAATTTGATAATCCGGTGATGCTGTATTCCATCGGTAAAGACTCTGCCGTGATGCTGCATTTGGCACTCAAGGCGTTTTACCCTGGCAAGCTGCCTTTTCCGCTGCTGCATGTGGACACCACATGGAAGTTCCGCGAGATGATTGTGTTCCGTGACTACATGGTTAACAAACATGGGCTAAAGCTGCTGACCCATACCAATCCGGCAGGGGCGAAGGGCGAGGTGTCGCCATTTTCGCACGGCAGCGCAAAGTACACCGACATCATGAAAACCGATGCCCTCAAGCAGGCGTTAAATCAGCATGGCTTTGATGCGGCTTTTGGCGGGGCGCGGCGGGATGAGGAAAAATCCCGTGCCAAAGAACGGGTGTATTCCTTCCGTGATAGCCACCACCGCTGGGACCCTAAAAACCAACGTCCAGAGCTGTGGAACCTCTACAACAGCCAAGTCAACAAGGGCGAATCCATCCGCGTGTTTCCGCTGTCTAACTGGACCGAGCTGGATATTTGGCAGTACATCTATCTGGAAAATATTGAGATTGTGCCGCTGTATTTTTCTGCGCCGCGCCCTGTGGTCAACCGCGATGGGTTGATGATTATGGTGGACGACGACCGTCTGCCGCTGCACGCAGGCGAAGTGCCCGAGACCCGCTCGGTGCGCTTCCGCACCTTGGGTTGCTATCCGCTGACCGGCGCGGTCGAATCCACCGCCGCCACCCTGCCAGAGATTATCCAAGAGATGCTGCTGACCCGTACCAGCGAACGCCAAGGCCGCGCCATTGACCATGACCAATCTGGCTCAATGGAAAAGAAAAAGCGCGAAGGGTATTTCTGATTCCGCCACGCTAGCCTCCCAGCCCATCAACCGCCGCCCTTCCCACCAAGAAAATAGAGGACGCGGCAGCGGTGAATACGCCACGAATACGAGGGAACACCCCATGTCTCACCAGTCCGATTTGATCGCCAGCGACATCGAAAGCTATTTGCACCAACACGAAAACAAAGACCTGCTGCGCTTTATTACCTGCGGCAATGTGGATGACGGCAAATCGACCCTGATTGGGCGGCTGCTGCACGATTCCAAGCTGATTTTTGAAGACCACCTTGCCGCCATTGCCCGCGACTCGCAAAAGTACAACACCACGGATGGGGAAATCGACCTCGCCTTGCTGGTGGATGGGCTGCAAGCCGAGCGTGAGCAGGGTATTACCATTGACGTGGCCTACCGCTATTTCAGCACCGAGCGGCGCAAATTTATTATTGCCGACTGCCCAGGCCATGCCCAATACACCCGCAACATGGCCACCGGCGCGTCCACCTGCGACCTCGCCGTGATTTTGATTGATGCCCGTCACGGCGTGCAGACCCAAACCCGCCGCCACAGCTTTATTGTGTCGCTGCTGGGGGTGCGCCATGTAATTGTGGCGGTCAATAAAATGGACTTGGTCGATTTTAGCCAGCAGGTATTTGACGAGATTCAGCGCGATTACCTCGCCTTTGCCGAGGGGCTGAATCTGCCGGATATTCGCTTTGTGCCGATGTCGGCTTTGCGCGGCGATAACGTGGTCAACGCCAGCCCGCACACGCCTTGGTACCACGGCGGCACGCTGATGCACTTGCTCGACACCATCCAACTAGAAACCGATGCCCCCTTGGCCGCCTTCCGCTTGCCGGTGCAGTACGTCAACCGCCCCAACCTCAACTTCCGTGGCTTTTGCGGCACGATTGCAGCGGGTTCGATTGCCGCTGGCGACACCGTGCGCGTACTGCCTTCGGGCAAAACCAGCCAAGTCCGCGCCATTGTCACGGCAGATGGCGACTTGCCCCACGCCCATGCTGGGCAGGCCATTACCCTCACCCTGACCGACGAAATCGACGTGTCACGCGGGGATATGTTGGTCAAAGCCAGCGACCCCGCCCCGTCTGTCGCCCACAGCTTTGCCGCACATGTGGTGTGGATGGACGAAACCCCGCTGGTGGTCGGCAAAACCTACGGCTTTAAGCTGGGCGGCAAAAAAGCCTTTGGCCAAGTGGTGCGGCTGGTGACGCGGATTGATGTCGATACCCTTGTCGCCACCGAGGCCACCACGCTGAAGCTCAACGAAATTGGGGTCGCCCATATCACCCTGACCGCGCCGGTGGTGTTTGATGCCTACACCGCGTGCCGAGGCACCGGCAGCCTGATTGTGATTGACCGCGAAACCAACGCCACCGCAGCAGCAGGCATGATTAGCCAGCCCCTCGCCGCCAGCCCAGAAGCCTCGCTGCCCCCCGCCGGTGAAGCCAGCGAATTGGCACGGCTTCGTGCTTTTGAAGTCGAGCTGAACGCCTTGGTGCGCCGCTACTTCCCGCACTGGGAGGCGAAAGACATCCGGCAGTTTCTGGGCTAGTGCGGTTTACGGGCGGCGATACCCCCCCAGTGCCGCCGTCGGGCGCAAGCCGCCTCCCATGGCGGTACGGGGGCATCGCTGCCAGAGCCCAAACCCAAAGGCAACCACCCCGCCCCGACGGGGCATCCCCGCCACGGGAGGGGAATAACAGCCAAACCCTCCCCGTGGCAGGGTCGGCCTTCAAAAGATAGTGCTTTGCAGCACATGGCGGCGGCGGAATAATCCCCCCCTTTCTGCCCCGCCGAAGGTGCCTCATGCCCTCCCCCAGCCAACGCACCGCCCCGATTCCTGCTCGCAACGGCATCGCCCCGAGCTTTTTACAGCTCCCAACAGGGGATTGGCCTGACCTGCTGCATTTTCTGATAGCCCGTTTCCCCCATATTGCCCCTGAGATTTGGCAGCAACGGCTGGCGGCAGGGCAGGTGTTTGACCATCTGGGTCAGCCCCACAGCCTGCACAGCCCCTATCCCGCCAACCGGCGCATTTGGTATTACCGCGAGGTGGCCATTGAGCCGCCCGTGCCTTTTGAAGCCACGGTGTTGTATCAGGATGAGCGGCTGGTGGTGGCGGACAAGCCGCATTTTTTAGCCAGCATTCCGTGTGGCCGCTACGCCCAAGAAACCCTGCTGACCCGCCTCCGCCGCCAACTCGACCTGCCGCAGCTCACCCCGATTCACCGGCTAGACCGCGAAACAGCGGGCGTGATGGTGTTTTGCGCCGACCCCGCTTGCCGAGGTGGCTATCAAACCTTGTTCCAAACCCGCAGCGTCCACAAAACCTACGAAGCTCTCGCCCCCTTGCACCCTGATTTAAGCCTGCCGCGCACCCACCGCAGCCGCTTGGTCGAGCGTGCCGATAGCTTTGTGATGGAAGAGGTGGCCGGTGAGCCGAATAGCGAAACGCAGATTGCCCTGCTGGCGGCGTATGGCGGGCTAGGGCATTACCGGCTGTCGCCGCTCACAGGGCGCAAGCACCAGCTACGGGTGCATTTAAGCAGCTTGGGCATACCGATAGTCAACGACCCGTGGTACCCCACCGTGCAGGCCGATAAACCGATGGATGACTTTAGCCAGCCGCTCCAGCTCTTGGCGCGGGACATCGCCTTTACTGACCCTTATAGCGGGGTGCAGCGGCGGTTTGAAAGTCGGCGGGTGTTGGGGGGGATAGACGCAGCTTATTAACAGCATTGGTGCGGCAAGCACGCAATCAAAAGCCGGACGGGGAACGTGGGTCAATGAGCACCTGTTCATGCACTAGCGCGCGAAGGGGCTGCCAAGGCGAAATGCGCCTATTGATGTTTATTTTAACGGGGGCTTACCCGAGCATCGTAGATGCATCAGCCGCTTCTAAGGTTTGTCGCAAGTGTGCTAGGGTGGCGCATTCATTCAATGCTTAGGATGTCCCCATGCAAGACAGCGTGTTGGTTATCAACTGCGGCAGCTCGTCGCTTAAATTCTCCCTGATTCACCCTGCCAGCGGCGAGGCTGTTTTATCTGGCCTCGCCGAAAAATTAGGCCATGCCGATGCCAGCCTGACCCTACGCGATGCCACAGCGAAAAGCGTGCTGTCGTTGGCGGGGGGCAGCCACGAAGCGGCGATGCGGGTGCTGGTCGAAGTGCTGCAGCAGCGTGACTTGGCACACACCGTCACAGCGGTGGGGCATCGGGTGGTGCATGGTGGCGAGGCTTTTAGCGCGTCTACCCGCCTAGACGACACCGTACTGGCCGCCATCGCGGCCTGCAGCCGCCTTGCCCCGCTGCACAACCCCGCCAATCTGCTGGGGATTCGGGTGGCGAAGGAGTGCTTCCCTACCGTGCCGCATGTGGCGGTGTTCGATACCGCCTTCCACCAAACCATGCCGGAGCACGCCTATCTCTACGCCGTGCCGATGGCCTTGTATCGTGACCACGGCGTGCGCCGCTACGGCTTTCACGGCACCAGCCACCGCTTTGTGGCCGCCGAAGCCGCTCAGCTGCTGGGGCGTGACCTTGGGCAGACCGCGTTGATTACCGCGCATTTGGGTAATGGTGCGTCGGTGGCGGCGGTGCTCAACGGCCACAGTCTGGATACCAGCATGGGCTTGACTCCCTTGGAAGGACTGGTGATGGGGACGCGTTCGGGGGATGTGGATCCCGGACTGCTGCAGTTTATTGCCGACACTGAAAACAAAACCCTCGCCCAAGTGACCGACCTGCTGAACAAGCAAAGTGGGCTGCTAGGGCTGTCTGAACTTTCAAACGATTGCCGCGAATTGCAAACTGCGGCCGATGCTGGTCATACCGGCGCACGGGTAGCCTTGGCGGTGTTCTGCTACCGCTTGGCACGGCATATTGCCGCGCTGACCGTGGCATTGCCGCGTCTGGATGCCTTGGTCTTTACCGGCGGCATTGGCGAAAACGCCGTCAAGATTCGAGCCACCGTATTGGGGCATTTGGCTGTATTGGGTTTTACGGTGGATGACACCGCCAATGCTAAGTGTGTAGGGGGGCAAGCAGGGGTAATTACGGCCTCGACCAGCCGGACTGCGCTGGTGGTCAATACCAATGAAGAGCTGCTGATTGCGCGGGATACGGCGGCGTTGGTGGGCTAAGAAGCTGTTCAAAGTCTTTTTAAACACAGCGGCTTGGTCGTGACTCCCCGCTGCGGGTGGCCGATGGGGCTTGGCTGTTATTCCCCTCCCGTGGCGGGGGTTTCCATGGCGGGGGTGCCGGCAAAGAGCGGGTCTAGCGCAATAAGCA